>JBKPTR010000359.1:0-5900 GCA_046735615.1 Actinomycetota bacterium | reverse complement strand
GGTGATGGTATGCATCACGCTAGGCACCGGCATCGGTGGCGGCCTGGTGATCGGTGGCAGGCTCTTCCGCGGGTCGTACGGGATGGCCGGGGAATGGGGACACATGATCTCAGTGCCTGGCGGTCACTGGTGTGAATGCGGGAACCGCGGCTGTTGGGAGCAGTACGCCTCCGGCAACGCACTGGTCCGCGACGCCCGGGCGCTGGCGCGCACGAATTCACCGACTGCCTACCAGCTTTTGGAGACCGTCGGCGGCGATCCCGACAACATCACCGGGCCCGATGTCACCGCCGCAGCCATTCAGGGCGAACCAACTTCCGTTGAGCTACTGGCTGATGTCGGGACCTGGCTCGGCCGGGGGATCGCCAACCTCGCTGCTGCGCTGGATCCTGAGGTGGTCGTCATTGGCGGCGGAGTGAGCGCTGCGGGCGACCTGCTTCTGCTACCGGCGCAGCGAGCCTTCAGCCGGACGCTAACCGGCCGAGGTTTCCGGGAGGAAGCCAGGCTGGTGCTCGCCCGCTTCCGCAATGACGCCGGGCTGATTGGTGCCGCAGACCTGGCGCGGCACGCCATGATCGAGCCTCCCGACTCAGCGCAGTTCGGCTTCTGGCCGCGTCGCCGGAAGCGCAGGGCGAGCAAAGCACGCCGCCGCCGAGAGTCATTGCGGGCCCGAGCCCAGTCGTAGCGGTGCGTGTTTGTTGGCGACGCTCCCGCGCCGCGCGGATCGCGCTGCTGATCCGCTGTCGTCGTCCTCGCTCGGAGACGAAAAAGCGTGTCTCCTCCCTCGTCCTCCGATCAGCGGCGCGCGATCCTGTGTTTGTTGGCGACGCTCCGCGCCGCGCGGATCGCGCTGCTGATCCGCTGTCGTCGTCCTCGCTCGGAGACGAAAGAGCGTGTCTCCTCCCTCGTCCTCCGATCAGCGGCGCGCGATCCTGTGATTTTCGTGTCGCGAGTCAGAGCACCGCTCCATCGCCGGCGTCCGGCGGTCGATCGCGGGGGAGTCGGGTCATAAGAATGCCGAATCCACTAACGAAACTCCCGACGGCGATCCAGCCGGCCCAGGCAGGGAAGCGCAGGCCGAAGGTCGCGGCCAGCACAATGACGATCGCGTAGCCGATGCCCATCCAACCCAGCAGTGCCGGCATGGCCGGTCGCCGTAGCGGTGGCAGCGGCTCCGGGACGTATCGGTCCGGGGGTGGCTCTTCGGAGGAACTTCGGGCGTCAGCGGGCGTTTCGGGGAAGCCGAGCAGCGGATGATCGCTGGCCCAGTTCACTGCTCCGTCTGCCGCATCGGGCGCTGAAGGCGCAGTTACGGGCTCGGTCGGCGGCTCATTGGCGAACGGATCGGGCGGGTCGGCGGTCAGGTGATATCCCGCGACCAACTCCGCAAAGGCACGGTCGATCGCGTCCCGGTCGTCCTCACTCGGCAGTACCATCGGCCTCCTTCGTGAGTCGTCGGAAGAACGCAATGCTTCCGTTGAAGATATCCTCCGCTTCGTAGTCCAGGGTGGCTACATGGTAACTGCGCTGCAGCTCGACGTACGTCTGATCGCTGGATCGTACGCCGGCCTTGATCAACGGCATGGAGGAGGGGTCGGCTACGTGATCATGAATCGATTGATAGACGAGCAGCGGCTGGTCAACACGGTGGAGATTTCGTCGTACGTCGGCCCAGAGGAACGTCTGGGAGTACAGCGCGCGGAGCGGCGTTCGGGCGTAGCCGCACTCGTCCACACCAGGCTTGGCGATGTCATCGGCAAGCCCCCTCAGCGAGGGAATCAGCCTCAGGGCCGGCAGCGCGCGTACCCGCGGATCGCGGTGGTTGATCACCGGATTGACCAGGGTCATTCCGGACACGTCGGCGCCATGCTGCTCGGCAAGCCGAAGGCATAAGGCACCACCCATCGACAGTCCAGCGAGGAACACCTGCTCGCATTGGGCTCGCAGCGTCGCGAAGGCCTCGTCTACGGATGCGTACCAGTCGGTCCATGCCGTCTGGTTGAGCTCCTGCCAGGTCGTGCCGTGGCCCGGGAGTCGCGGGAGCAGGACCCGGAATCCGGCAGCTTCGAGGCGACGTGCCCACCCGATCATGGACTTCGTAGAGCCGCAGAAGCCGTGGCATAGCAGCACCCCGGCGGGTCCGCTGCCACCCGCGTACGGCTCGGCGTCAGGATGTACGGACGCCACGACCGGGGAGGAGTGCCCGACCCGGCGTCGCCCACGGATCGAGCTCGAGGTTGGCCGTGCGGACGCCACGAGCGAATCGTGGCACGTCTGCTCTCATGAGCGAAACGCACTAGGGTTTGTTGCGCCCTACGATGGGGTCGACTAGCGGAGGTCGGTTTGCTCTATTGGATCTTCAAGTGGGTGGCTTTTGCCCCTTTGTGCCGGCTGCTCTTCAGGCCATCGATCAGCGGAGCTGAGAACATCCCGAAGTCCGGTCCGGCGATTCTGGTCAGCAACCACATTTCCGCGGGCGACACGTTCCTGCTACCTGCCATGATCAAGCGGCGGCTCACCTATCTGGCCAAGATCGAGCTGTTCCATGGTCGGGGCATTCGCGGATGGGTGATGACCTGGTTCCTCAAGGGCGTTGGCCAGCTTCCGATGGATCGTGCCGGAGGACGAGCCAGCGCCACGAGCATTGAGGGAGTGCTTGGCGTCCTCCGCAGAGGTGATCTCCTCGGCATCTACCCCGAGGGTACCCGCTCGCCAGACGGTCGCCTGTACAAGGGGAAGACCGGCGTCGCGCGGCTGGTCCTGCAGGCGGGAGTGCCCGTCATAGCGGTCGGCATGATCGACACCCAACTGGTGCCTTCTCGGTTCTTCAAGATCCCCACAATGCGACGGCCAAAGATCCGGATCGGCAAGCCGATGGACTTCAGCGCTTACGCGAAGGCCGGCAATGACCGCGATGTGCTGCGGTGGACCACTGACGAGATCATGAACGCGGTGATGGAGCTTTCTGGCCAGGACTACGTGGATGTCTACGGCACGACGGCAAAGGCCGATCTGGATGCGGGCAAGGAGCTTCCCCCCAGCGCAGGTCATCGTCCGGGAGCGGGCCGTCCCAAGCCGCCCGTGCCGGTGCGCCCCCAACTGGAGGTTCCGCCGGTCTCGGATGTGAACGCGTGAGCGAGGGGCAAGAAGACTCGCCCACAGCTGGGAGCGAAGCGATCTCGGGGGCCAGCGGCGACGTGTCCCGGCACGGCACGTCCGGCGGGCAACCTGCAGTGGCCGATGATCTGGTCTCGGTCGACCGCCACGGGAACGTCACGGTCGAATCCGGTTCGGGTGCCGGCCGCGCGATCTACTGGGCGTTGAAGAACGTGCTTCTCGGACCAGCGATCACCAGACTCTTCCGGCCGATTCATGAGGGCACCGAGAACGTACCCGATGAAGGGCCAGCGATCGTGGCCAGCAACCACCTCTCATTCGCGGACTGGTTGTTCATGCCGCTTGCCCTGGATCGACGGATCACGTTCGTGGCCAAGTCGGACTACTTCACGCGTGCCGGTATCAAGGGTTGGGCACAGCAGCGGTTCTTCGCCGGCACGGGTCAAGTGCCAATCGACCGGAGTGGCGGACGGGCGAGTGAGGGCGCTCTAAGAGCCGGGCTGAAAGTGCTGCAACACGGCGAGTTGTTTGGGATCTATCCCGAGGGGACTCGCAGCCACGACGGGCGCCTCTACAAGGGACGGACTGGGGTCGCTCGGTTGGCGTTGCTTTCGGGAGCGCCGGTCATTCCCTCGGCGATCATTGGCACCGATATCATCGCCCCGCCTGGAAAGATCCTTACCAAGATTGTCAGTCCCACGGTGAAGTTCGGACAGCCGTTGGATTTCTCACGCTACGAGGGCATGAGCGAGGACCGGTTCATTCTGCGCTCGATCACCGATGAGATCATGTACGCGATCATGGAGCTGTCCGGCCAGGAGTATGTGGACATGTACGCGCCAGCAGCTAAGGATGCTGCGGCGCGGGAAGCAAAGGCGCACGAGGTCGACGAAGTCTCCCCTCAGGCATAGCCATGTCCGCGACCTCGACGTATCCAGGCTCACTGCGCCGCTGGACCGTGGCCTCTGGCTTTCTGCTTGCCCTTTACGTGCTGAACCTGGCCGTGTTCGCGGTCTCGGTCTACAACGAGCGCATCGTGCGCGCCATTGGCCTCGGCGCCTACACCGACGAGAGGGCTTGGTGGCCGATCCTGGTCCAAGTCGCTCTCGGCGCTGCCGCGTTTGTGACGTACTACTGGCCGCGGCGACGCGACGCCCGCAACTTCTCGGTGCTGGTCACAGGCGTGCTTGCGGCAACCACCATCCCCATGGGTCTGGTGGCGTACTGGAACTGCCCCTCCACCGCGAGTGAGAGCACCTTCTGGACTCCGCTGACCTTTGCGATCAATCTCATCGTCGGCGGCGTTCAGGCGTGCTATGTGGGTCCGGATGCCCGGCCGTTGCCGCTGGCGCTGCAACTGCCGCGGCTGACCGGTCCATTGCTGCTGGTCGTTGCAGCGTTCGGCATAATGGCCTCAATCTTTCGGTCCCAAACCGACCGACTCCTCGTGCGGTTCAGCGGTTCGCTGGTCGTTCTGGTTGGGCTGACCGACGACGCCATGCCGTTGATCCGCAGGCTGATCACCCAACGCGAGGCGCATACAACTCTTGCCGTTCTCGTTACCGATCCCGGCAACCTGCTGACCAAGAGCGTGCGCGGCCTCCGCGCCAAGGCCGTGGTATGTGATGTGGACAATCGCGGGGCGCTGCGCTCGTTGCTCACGCCGCGTGGGAAGTTCAAAGTGCGCTCTTTCTATGCGGTCGCCGCGGACGCTGCCGAGAACCTGCGCTGGGCGGCGCAATTGCGTGTGGTAGCGGATGCCAGCAAGCGGTCGCCGGCCGACAGAGCACCGCGGATGGTTGTCCGCATCGACGATCCATGGCAGGCCGAGTACTGGCGCCGCACGAACGCGTACCGGACATCGGGTTCAGGATCCTCCCTCCACTGGATTAGCGATGCGCTGAGCGTCTACGAGGTGACGGCGGCGCTGATCCTGGACCGGATTCTCGACCCGCGTCTTAGGCGTCCCTTTGACAGGTTGGTGATCATCGGCAACTCACCACTCGCTCTGGCGGTGTGCGCAGAGCTCGCGCAGCGGGAGCGGGAGGGCGAGGCGCTCTCTGCTCCGCCGCACCCTGGCCTAGCGGATTTGATCTTGTATGGGCCTGAGGCCGAGACGCTTCGCGAGCAGCATCGGCTACGGCAGGAACGTTTTGGGAACGGCGGCGACATAGGGCCGATCTCGGTTGTCGAATCCGAGCCGACCTTGGCGAACTTACAGGCGACGCTGGAGCTTGATCAACATCCGGCGTTGATTCTGGCAACAGATCCGACCGTGACTGAGCCTCACCTGGCCACCTACCTGGCGGCGCGCAAGCCCACCTGGACGATCTTCGATTGGAGCGCGACCACCCGCGGAGTTGCGACTGAGCCGATCATGGAGCTGCTCTTTCCGTTCGGCCTCACCATGGAGGCACCCAGCTCGCTTCCCGTCGACAGCTGGGAGCGTGCGGCGCGTGTCGTCCACGAGCAATATCGGCTGATCACCCAGCAGCACGAGCAGCTGGACGCCGGCAAGCCGTCGCATCAGCCCTGGGAGCAGCTCGACCCGTTCCTGAGAGAGACCAACGTTCGACAAGTGACGACGGCGTTGGCAGCCGCCGAATCCCTCGGCCGGTCCTGGGGACCGGTCGTGAGCGGCCTGACCTCCGACGGTCTGGTGACCTCGGCCGAGGTCTCGACGTCCGAACTCGACACGATGGCAAAGATCGAGCACGAGTCCTGGATGAAGCACTTGCACAACAATGGCTGGCGCTACGGGCCGCAGCGCGATGACCGCCATC
>JBKPTR010000358.1:0-9384 GCA_046735615.1 Actinomycetota bacterium | reverse complement strand
GGAACTGGCGCATGCTGCGGCAGCCTTTCTTGATACTCAGGGCGTTGAGAAGGTCACTCTCATTGGCAACTCCATGGGCTGTCCAGTGATCTGTGAGTTTGCCTACTCGTATCCAGATCGGCTGGAGCGGGCCATTCTGGTCTCACCGGCCGGTGGTATTCACAATCAGCCGCTGCCTCGCGCGGTGCGGCAGCTCAGCTACGACGGTCTGCGGGAGCCGATCCGGCTGCTGCGCGTAGCAGTCCCGGACTATCTGCGGTTCGGTGTTCCAAGTACTTTCCGGATGTTTCGCGCTCTCACCCAATATCCAGCCCTGGACCGGCTGCTCGCATTAGACAAGCCAACGCTGGTCGTTGCCGGAAGTCGGGACCCGCTGATGCCGGGTCCGGCGCGCATACAAGAAGTGGCGAGCCGCGAGGAACACCACGGCATCTTTGTCGTGATCGACGGAGCGGCCCACGCGATCAACTTCTCGCACCCAGGTGAGCTGGCCAACGTGATCCGACTGTTTATGGCTGATAAGCCGATCGTTGACGATCCCAACTCGCCGGGCACCGCACGGGCCTACGAACTCCACCGAGGGCTCCACGCCCCGAAGGTCATTGTGGGGGAGCCTGAAACGACCGAGCCGGAGTCGTAGCCACCTGGCCTTGATCACGAGCCGTTGAGCCCGGCCATCAGGCCGGCCAGATCGTACGCCGTCCCGAGCGCTTGCTGCGCCGCCCGTACCGTCTGCTCACGTTCCGCCCTTTCGGCCGTAGGTACGGCTGCCTGGATCTCCGCTCTGAGCCGGTCGGCGGAGCCCAGCTGGCGTGCGGCTTCGGCCGGATCTTGGCGATGCATCGCCAGCGCCGCCAGTTCGTCGCGTACGCTCGCCTCCCGCCACCGGACGCCGAGCTTGTGGTGCTCGGTGAGGCTCGCCAGCTGCATGCCGAAGGCGCGTTCAGTTTCGCCACGGAGCCGAGCCACCACGCCCAGCTGATTAAGCGACCAGGCGATGCCCTCCCGGAACGACAGATCCTCGCAGAGGTCGAGGCACTGGCTGAGCAGTAGCCGAGCGCCTGTGAGGTCACCTCGATAGCGCGCCGTGGTGCCCAAGTTGATCAATGCCCAGATCACGCCCTCCTGGTCACCGAGCTCGCGCATCCGGCGAAGCGCATCTGGCCCAATCGACTCGGCTGTGTCCAGGTCCCCGCTCAACCAGGCCAGGAAAGACAAGTAATTCAGCTGGACCGCTGCATCATGATCATCTCCAGCATCGTGAGCCAGCCTCAGTGCCTCACGATGCAGCTCGGCTGACGTCTCGTACCTGCCCTGCTCGCGTGCAATGGCACCTAGCCTGCCGATCGACCGAATCAGACCCGCCCGATCACCGGCTTCAGTGAAAAGGCTCTGGGCCTCCTCCACCAGTGGCTTGGCCTCGGCGTAGTCGCACTGTAGGAACGCAAGGGTGCCGGCCAGGACCAGTATCTGTGCCCGCAGCACACTCGGCGCGTCCGGCCAGGCCCGCAACGCGCCGGAAGCCCAGCGCCGGCCGTCGGTATAGCGACCCCGAAGGTAGCACCAGCGGCCCAATGCAGCGACTGTGCGCAAAGCGATCTCCGGCTGATGCTGGATCGACCACGCAATGGCGGGCCGGATGTTGCCGACCTCGCGGTCAATGATCAACAGCCACTCGTGTTGATCATGACCTATGAGCTGTGGTGCCGCTCGTTCGACAAGATCACGATAGAACTCCGCGTAGCGTCGATGGGTGACCACTCGATCCGGGTGCAGCGCGAACTTGCTGCGGGCGTACTGCCTGATCAGTTGCAGCAGGCGGAATCGCGCCTGCTGGCTACCTTCGTCCTGGCGTACCACCAGCGACTTGGACACCAGCGAGGACAGCACATCCACAACCTCGATCTCATCGAGGCCGCCCCCGCACACCGCAGTGACTGCAGCCCGGCTGAAGCTGCCGCCGAATACCGAGAGTCGCTCGAAGATCAACTGTTCGGTGGCGCTCAACCGCTGATAGGTCCAGCCGACCATCGCGTCCACCAGTTCCTGCTCACCGCCCGGACCGGGTGTTTGCAGGATGCTGAGTTCGGTCTCGAGTGTGTCGGCCAGCTCGTGAACGGTGAGCACATTGGTGCGGGCAGCGGCCAGTTCCAGCGCAAGCGGCAGGCCGTCAAGCCGGTGGCAGATGCGAACGACGGCGTCGGCCGCTGCCTGGTCGAGCGGGTGGTTGATCAATGATCGGGCAAGGAACAGCTGACATGACGGGGCGTCGCTGAGCTTGTCCGCGGGCGTGCCCTGCGGAGGCAACTGCAGGGGAACCACAGGAAGGGCCAGTTCGCCAGGGACCCCGGTGAGATGCCGGCTGGTGATCAAGATAGTGAGCTTCGGCGCGCCGGCGAGGACGGCGCGGCAGAGCTCGGCGCAGGTCGTCAGGTGGTGCTCCGCGTTGTCGATCACGAGCAGGCTCGAGAGGGGGCGCAGATGATCGATGATTTCCTCGACGGTCGCCTTGGGCGACCCGCGCACGCCAAGTGCTCCCGCCAGCGCACTGAGCACAGTCGTTGGATCGTTCAGTGTCCCTATCGGGAACCAGTAGACGCCATCCGGGAACCGGGCTGGCTGCGTCGCGGCGTATTCGACAGCGATCCTGGTCTTGCCCACACCCGCCGGCCCGAGCAGCGTCAGCAGCCGGGTGTCGTCGCGTTCAATGAGCTCGGCCACCGCTTGGAGCTCGGTATTCCGGCCGATCGGATGGTCAGCAAAAACTGGAAGCAAGGGGGCCGACGGTTCATGGAAGTTGGCGGAGGCGAAGAGGGCCGAGCGGTCGGATTCGGGAAGGCTCAGCCCTTCGGCCAGCAGCTGCATAGTGGTCATTCGGGGCGAGCGGCGGCCGCGCTCGAGCAGCGATACGGCCTCCGGACTCAGGCCGCTGCGTGCGGCAAGGGTTTCCTGGGAGAGGCCGGAGCGCCTCCGCAGGCGACGCAGCTCCTCACCGAACAGGGTCATCTTTTCCTTGCCACATTTGGAAAACGCCTTTGTCAGACTGGTCAGATCTGGCTACCTCGGCGGCCTCGACGACCACTCATTGTCCGTCTGCTGTTCGTGGTCGCACAATTGCCGCAGTGTTCAAGATAAGTGAGGCGGCCTTTGGGGACTAGGCCAGCCGTCGGGGGAGATTCCAGCCGATCCCACTTCTGGGGAAGGGTCGTGGCGCGGAGCTGGAGGGTGTTGGTCAACGGGGGCCCGCTTGGCGTGGCGGGAGGCTGACACCCTCCAATTTGTTTGGTGATTGCTCGCGCAATCGCGCGCGGAATCCGCCGACTTCGTCGTCGCTCGCAGAGGGAAGAACGCCTCTGCTCTCTCCTCCTTAGCACGGCGGCGCGCGATTTCCGACGCGCAATCGGCCCTGACGCTCGCGCAATCGCGCGAACCGATCCCCTGTCTTCCTCGCTCGCTCGTCGACGAAAGCGTGTCGACTCGCTCACTCGTCCAGACAGGGGCGCGCGATCTTCCGACGCTCGCAATCAGGGGGTCGTGCGATTCTCCGACGCTCGAAGCGCATGGATCTGCGAGACGCGATTCTCCGACGCTCGCAATCAAGGGTCGCGCCTACACTCGCTGCGATGGACTTTTGGAGGGGCTGGCCGTATCCGGTCGCCGTCGCCGCCCTGTTCGTGGTGGTCATGCTCCGAGCCGGCGGAACGTATGCGATTGGGCGGGCGGCTCGAGAAGGCGTGCGCAGGAGCCGGCTGTCTCGTGTCATGTCCAAGCCCCGGTTTGCTCGGATGCAGCAGGTGGTCGCCCGCTGGGGAGCGCCGGTGGTGACCGCGTCGTTTCTGACGGTGGGGATTCAGACATTGGTGAATCTGGCGGCTGGGGCGATGCGGATGCCGCTGCGCCGATACATTCCGGCGCTCACGATTGGCGCGATCATCTGGGCATTCCTGTACGCGACAGTGGGATTTGCGACGTTCGCGGCTTGGCAGAGGGCGTACGAGTTGTCACCGGCGGTCGCCATCGTCGGCCTAGTGGTCCTGGTTGCCGGGCTTGTGGGCTACATCGTCTGGCAAGTCAGGCATCGCAATGCTGACGACGAGCGCGAGCCCGCTAACTTGGGGGCGTGACCAGCCCATTTGCGCCTGACCTGTGGCATGAGGTGGAAGGGTTCGACTTCACCGACATCACATATCACCGTGCCAACGAAGCGCCTGTGGTACGGATCGCATTTGACCGGCCCGAGGTTCGCAACGCCTTCCGCCCGCACACTGTCGATGAGCTCTACGCCGCGTTCGACCACGCCCGGACCTCCTCCGACGTAGGCGCGGTGCTGCTTACCGGCAACGGGCCCTCGCCAAAGGATGGGGGATGGGCGTTCTGCAGCGGCGGTGATCAGCGGATCCGCGGTCGCGCGGGATACCAATACGACGCGCGGGCAAAGGGCGATGCCGCTGCTCTCGGCCGGCTGCACATCCTCGAGGTGCAGCGGCTGATCCGCTTCATGCCCAAGATCGTGATCGCACTGGTCAGTGGCTGGGCCGCCGGTGGCGGGCACAGCCTGCACGTGGTTTGCGACCTGAGCCTGGCGAGTGCCGAGCATGCACGCTTCAAGCAGACCGACGCCGATGTCGGATCCTTCGATGGCGGCTTCGGGTCGGCGTACTTGGCTCGACAGGTCGGGCAGAAGGTGGCGCGGGAGATCTTCTTCTTGGGTGAGACCTACTCTGCTGAGGACGCGTACCGGATGGGCATGGTGAACCGTGTGGTGCCGCACACGGAGCTTGAGACCGTTGGGTTGGAGTGGGCCAAGATCATTTGCCGCAAGAGCCCGACTGCCCAGCGGATGCTCAAGTTCGCGTTCAATGCGATTGATGATGGGTTGATCGGCCAACAAGTGTTCGCCGGCGAGTCGACCAGGCTGGCGTATATGACCGATGAGGCTGTCGAGGGTCGCGACGCCTTCCTCGAGAAGCGTGCCCCCGATTGGAGCCGCTTCCCCTACTACTACTGACTCTCCCTTCTGACAAGTCGGTGGTCACGCCGCGTTAGACGACGCCGTACAGCCGATCTCCAGCGTCACCGAGGCCCGGAAGGATGTAGCCGACGTCATTGAGTTTCTCGTCCAGGCCGGCCAGTACCAGGGTCGTGGATACATGTAGCTCGTCCATGAGTTCAGTGAGCCGAGCGATTCCTTCAGGAGCTGCAATCAGGCAGATGCAGGTGATGTGATCAGCGCCGCGCCTGACCAGAAATTGCACCGCCGATGCGAGAGTGCCGCCGGTCGCCAGCATGGGGTCGAGGATGTAGCACTGTCGCCCGGTCAGGTCGTTGGGCAGCCGTTCGGCGTAGGTCGTGGCGACCAGAGTCTCCTCGTTGCGCACCAGGCCGACGAATCCCACTTCGGCAGTGGGAATCAGCCGGGTCATGCCCTCGAGCATCCCGAGGCCGGCTCGCAAAATGGGCACCACCAGCGGCCGCGGGGCCGACAGCTTCACCCCGACGGCGGTTTGCAGCGGTGTCTGAACCGTGTGCGGGCTGACACGGACGTCGCGGGTCGCCTCGTACGCGAGCAACGTGACGAGCTCGTCGGTGAGTCGCCGGAAGGTTGGCGAGTCGGTGGTCTCGTCTCGTAGCGCGGTGAGCTTGTGAGCGACGAGCGGATGGTCGACGATGCGTAGGTCCACGCTGGAACCGTAGCGAGGCTAGGAGTGAGATTGGGTATCGGACTCGTGTCCGGGCGAGGCGTCTGACACGATGGAGCGGGTTCGCGATGCTGCGGAGGAGGGGAGTCATGTCGGAGTTCGACGACGAGGAGTACGAGTCGTTCGAGCTGGACGGCGCGGGCAGGGGCGGCGACTCGGTACGAGAGCCGGCGGATCGAGATGACGAGCTCGACGACGATCTCGAAGATGACGATGATTTCGACGAAGTCGATCTTGAGGACGCTGCCGACGACGAGATCGATTTTGTGCTGGCCGCATACCGCGAGGATGGCCAGCCGTATGTGCAGTCGCTGGGCAAGGACCTCGCCAACGACCTCGACGAGTTGATCGTCCAGCTACGCCGGTTGCCGGGCGACGCCGGCGCGCTGGGATTCGTCAGCTTGGTCGAAGAGGTCTTCGTGATCAGTCGGGTGCGTGGTCAGCATGTCCAGGTGCTGTTGTCCGATGCAGCGGCTGCGAGCGACTGGCCGATTGCCCGCGACGTGGTGGACTACCTCGGCGAGGAGCCTTTGGAGGACGACGAGGAAGAAGGCGAGCCAATTGGCGACCTCGGCATCGTCGCGGATCTCGGGCTGAGCGACTTCGACATGGGTGCCATCATCGACAACCTCGATCTGAGTAGCGTCGACATGCTGATCGAGATCGCTGACAAGATCAAACTCAACCCACAGTTCCGCAAGGCCGCTGAAGCAGCCGTGGGTGAGTGAATACAGCGGGCTGAGCCAGTGGGACGACTCGATGCGGCTTGCCCTCGATCAGGCCCGAATGGCGTCGATGCACGGCGATGTGCCAGTAGGCGCGGTCATCATCGACCACGCTGGCAGCGTGCTAGCCGCGGCGGGCAATGAGCGGGAGATCAGGCATGATCCGACAGCACATGCAGAGATCCTCGCGCTACGGGAGGCGTCTCGGCGGCTGCGATCTTGGCGGCTGACGGGGCTGACACTGGTCGTCACTCTCGAGCCATGCACCATGTGCGCCGGCGCCCTCGTGTTGGCTCGGATAGCACGGCTGGTCTTCGGCGCCTTCGATGAGAAGGCTGGCGCGGTCAGCTCCCTCTTCGACGTCGTGCGGGATCCGCGGCTCAACCATCGCGTCGAGGTGAGCGGCGGCATCCTCGAGGCCGAGTGCGGCGCCCTCTTGAAGGACTTCTTCGCAAGCCGTAAAACCTGCTGAGCAAGATCGTGCGCGTTTGACCCTCCAGACACCGGTGTCCCACAACTACGTAGACAGGACACCCTCGAGACACCGGCCGATCGCGCACGATCATGAAGTCGCGGCTCGGATTCAGATTCGCGCACCCGAACCACCTTGGGTAATCTCTCCGGCGGTGGCGTGTCTGAGCGGCCTAAAGAGCGCGCCTCGAAAGCGCGTGAGGGGCAACCCTCCGCGGGTTCAAATCCCGCCGCCACCGCCAACTGACAAGGCCAAACGCCGGAGCCGCCACATAGTGGGCGCGGCGTCAGGGGTCTTGGTCTCATCTTTGGTCTCATCTGGCCACATTTCGATCGTTCTTTTGCGCTGTTGGGCTCGACCAGAGCAGCCCGTCCAGCCGGCTGGCCACGTCGCTGTGAATCGGAGCAACGACGTGCGCGTAGCGGCTTACCATCGCCGTCGTTGACCACCCGAGAACGCTCATGATCGTGCGCTCGTGCACCCCCAGGAGCAAGAGCACCGTCGCAGCGGTGTGGCGCGCGTCGTGGAGTCGGCCATCCCGTACCCCTGCAGCCTTGAGCAGCCCCTTCCAGTGGTCCCAGTCAGTACGCGGGTTCAGCGCTCGACCAATCTCGTCACTGAAGATCCACCCCTCGTCAACCCACAGCTGAGCGGCCGTCCGTCTCTTGACCGCCTGAGCTTCAGCGTGGTCACGGAGCAGGTCGAGCACCGCTGCCGGCAGCGGGACCACCCGGCGGCCGGCACGCGACTTAGTCGTGTCGAAATCTGGCCGCGAAAGCACCCGATTGGGGCAATGGCCGGCGTACTTGTGGCCGCAGTGGGGCTGACATCGGTGTTCATAACGGGGTCGAGTTCGACTGCGCTTGATCGTCAAGACTGACCGTGACCAATCCACGTCACCCCACTGAAGGCCCAACGCTTCCCCTTGCCGCAACCCAAGGGCCAAGGCGAAGACCCAACGTGCGCCGTTGGGCTCGCGTTGGGCTGCGACGAACAGTTGTTGTACTTCATCGACGGTGTACGGCTCCACGTCATAGTCATTCACGAGCGGCGTCTTGGCCATCTCCGCAGGGTTTCGAGCTAGAAGGCCTCGCCGCACGGCCTCGTTGAGTGCGGTCCTGATCGTCCGGTGCACCTGGTGCACGCGACCGGGACTCATTGGTGTGCCACGCCGAGTGCTGAGCTTGAGCATGCTGACGTAGAGACGCTCAAGGTGCTCGGGCCTTAGGGTGTGAAGCCGGTGGCGGCCGATGCCTGGGATCAGGTGCACGTTGACCGCCGCGCGGTAGCCCTCATAGGTGCTCTGCTTCACAAATGGCCGCGAGACGTGCTCTAGCCAGTGTGTCAGCCACGCCTCGACAGTCCAGTTTTCCGTGATCTCTTGGGCCAGTCCGTCCTCGCGGGCTCGCTCCCACTCGGCCACCTTCTCCGTCACGACCGTCTTGCTCTTCGACGACACGTGCCGACGATCTTTGCGCCCCTGGTCGGTCAGGCCCATAGACACCCGCCCATGCCACAGACCATCAGCGCCTTTATAAATCGTCGAACGCCCGTCGGGTTGATGGCGCCGCTTGGTCATGCGGCACCCCGCGCTGGCAATCCCTCAGGCCATCGAGGAAGGCGACCAGAGCGTCGGCCGGCACTCTGCGCAAGCGACCGATTCGGACCGACTCAACGGCGCCGGAACTGACCAGCGCGTACATGACGGTTCGTCCGACACCAAGTCGATCGGCCGCCTCTTCCACAGTAAGGACAAGAGGCAATCTGACTTGATGATCATCCTGAAAGCCACGCCCGGCTAGGCCGCCGGCCTCCCCCGAAGGCGAGTATGGCGTCTGCGGTCCGGACCTCAAGGGCTCCTGCGGCGTTGCTTCGCGATTCGCTTCGCTCACCTCTGACATCTAGCCCTCCTGACCTGTGGATGAGAGGCCCTACTGTCCCTAAGGGAATAAAGGCGAGGTTGGCGGTCGTCGGCGACCGGCTATTTTGAGGTTCTGCATCGGAACCGTCACAAGGCAGGATCCGACGGAATGCTGGCGACAATGGGGCCGCGCCGACGTGCAGAGCTCACAACCCCAACAGCGCCGGACGGCGTTCAGGCGGTGACAGCAGCGGTGGGCTCTCCCGCCCTGGCGGGAAAGACACAGATAGGCGCGCTTTGCCGGCCCACCCGGATCAGTCAGCCGCTGTTGGTGGTGAACGACAACTCGGCGCGTCGGATCGAGGACTTCGTCTCGGCTGCTTGCGGGAGGCCGCGGGTTGCTCCTCAGGTCAGATCAGCCGTCGACGATCCGCCGTTCGAGTGCGGCGGCGATGGACCAGGCGCCGTCGAGGTGTTCGAGATGGCCGTGACGATGTACCCGGCGAGGTGCCGTTGCGCGCTCCGGAACGAGTCATCGTAGCGCCTCGAGAAGTACCGCAGGTCCATGCCTCGGCGACCGAGAATCGTACCGTGCAACAATGCCCGATCGGTTCCGATGCTGTAGTC
>JBKPTR010000357.1:0-8122 GCA_046735615.1 Actinomycetota bacterium | reverse complement strand
GGAGGTGATGATCAACGAGGCGATGAACGTGGTGAAGGTCCTGGAGTTCGACGAGGTCGGTGAGGTCGTGCTGCTCAAGGAGATGCTTGAGGGCGGCGATCGAGCACTGGTGATCGGGCATGGCGATGAGGAAAGCGTCGTACGCCTCGCGTATCGGCTTCGTGATCAGCACCTGCGCTCTGGCGACTCCCTGCTGATCGACCGTCGGGTGCATTTCGCGTACGAGCGGATCCCGAAGCTCGACGTCGAGGAACTCGTGCTGGAGGAGGTGCCCGACATCGACTACTCGGTGATCGGCGGCCTGGGCAACCAGATCGAGGCGATCCGGGATGCAGTCGAGTTGCCCTTCCTGCACAAGGAACTCTTCGCCGAGCATGAGCTGAAGGCGCCGAAGGGCATCTTGTTGTACGGACCGCCAGGCTGTGGCAAGACCTTGATCGCCAAGGCTGTCGCTAACTCGCTGGCGAAGAAGGTCAGCGAGCGAACCGGCGAGGAAGGCCGCAGCTTCTTTCTGAACATCAAGGGGCCCGAGCTGCTGAACAAGTACGTCGGTGAGACCGAGCGGCACATCCGGCTGGTCTTCCAGCGCGCCCGGGACAAGGCAACCGATGGCATGCCGGTGATCGTCTTCTTCGATGAGATGGACTCGTTGTTCCGTACCCGCGGCTCTGGTGTTTCCTCCGACGTGGAGAACACGATCGTGCCGCAGCTGTTGAGTGAGATCGACGGTGTCGAGGGCCTGGACAATGTGATCATCATCGGAGCCTCCAACCGGGAGGACATGATCGATCCGGCAATCCTGCGACCCGGACGCTTGGACGTCAAGATCAAGATCGAGCGGCCTGATGCGGAGGCTGCGCGGGAGATCTTCAGCAAGTACCTCACTCCGACCTTGCCACTGCATCGGGAAGATCTTGCTGAATTCGATCATGATCCGGACAGCTGCGTCCAGGCCATGATCGATCGCACGGTTGGCCGGATGTATGAGGAGTCTGAGGAGAACCAGTTCCTGGAAGTCACTTATGCCGGTGGGGACAAGGAGGTCCTGTACTTCAAGGACTTCAACTCGGGCGCGATGATTCAAAACGTCGTCGACCGGGCCAAGAAGATGGCGATCAAGGACTTCCTGGAGACCGGCGTACGAGGATTGCGGATCGGGCACCTGATGCAGGCTTGCCTGGATGAGTTCGCTGAGAACGAGGATCTTCCCAACACCACCAACCCGGACGACTGGGCGAAGATCTCTGGCAAGAAGGGCGAGCGGATCGTCTTCATCCGTACGCTCATCTCCTCCAAGCAGGGCACCCAACCAGGCCGGTCCATCGACACGGTGTCCAACACAGGGCAGTATCTTTAGAATTCCGTTCGCGCATCGCGCTTATGCCGAGTCGTTCGTCGTTGATCGCGAACGGAGAGCGTGTTCGCGATCAACTCCTGCACTCCTCGGCGCGCGATTACGACGCTCGCGGAATTCAGAGGCTCGCTGCGCCTGGTCGTCAAATTTCCGACCAATGGTGGGCTCAGGGAACGCGGTGCGGCGTTCTCCGGGGTACGTGGATACCAGGTTTGAGCTCGGGCTCGGAGGTCTTGGCCCGGGCGCGCTGAATGAGGCGGAGGCCGGCACGCCAGCCGAGGATGAACAGCGCCAGCACGATGCTGGCGACAACCACGAATGAGAGCTGTACGCCGGCGCCCGTGAGCACCCGGAGGGTCATTCCTCCGATCACCGTGCCCAGCCAAACTGCCACCCCCGACGCCAGGGCGTAGGGGCGCCGCCAGGTGCGTCCGATGAGCGTCCCCAAGAGGCAGCCGGCGAGGAACGGCCAGGCTGTGTGAGCGACGCCAAGCAGGTCGGTTGCCTCTTGGTGGCTGCTGCGTCCGAGGATCGCAAAGACCAGGATGCAGATCACATCCACCGCAATCGCTGGAAGGATCTGCATGAACCTCACACTACGCTGAGGCCATGGCTTCCACAGGCAATCGTGACGAGTCCGCTGCCGCGGGCCCGGACACGACTGCCCGCTTGAACACTCGAGTCATGGGGATCGAGACCGAATACGGGATCAGCGCCCTCGCACCCGGCTCGCCCGCGCTGCCCAGTGGATTCGGCAATGCGTTCGTCGAAGAAGATCTGCATCCCATGCAGCTGTCCAATCACGTCGTCAAGGCGTATGGCGCCTCAGCTGCAGGCCAACCGGCGGGCTGGGACTACGAGACCGAGACCCCGTTACGGGATATCCGCGGCTACGAGATCTCCCGCGCTGCCGCCCACCCGGACCAGCTGACCGATACCGATCTCGGCATGGCAAACGTCATTTTGACCAATGGTGCGCGGCTGTATGTCGACCACGCCCATCCGGAGTACTCCAGCCCCGAAGTGACCTGCGCACTCGACGCAGTGCGCTACGACAAGGCTGGCGAGACCGTGATGGCGATCGCCGCGCAGCGTGCCACCCAGTCATTGGGACGCTCGGTCCGGCTCTACAAGAACAACACCGACGGCAAGGGTGCCTCGTACGGCACCCATGAGAACTACCTGCTCCAGCGCAGCACACCCTTCGACCGGATTGTGACGCAATTCACAGCATTCCTCGTCTCCCGACAGGTGATCACTGGAGCCGGTCGAGTGGGCGTGGGCCAATCCAGCCAGACTCCCGGCTTTCAGATCAGCCAACGTGCGGATTTCTTCGAGGCTGAGGTGGGACTGGAGACCACGCTCAACAGGCCGATCATCAACACTCGCGACGAGCCGCATGCCGACGCGAGCCGGCATCGCCGGCTGCATGTAATCACTGGAGATGCCAACTTGTCGGAGATCTCCACCTATCTCAAGGTGGGTATGTCCTCCTGGGTGCTGCGAGTGATCGAGGCAGGGGAGCTGGCCGCCGACGTGCGGCTGGACGGGCCCGTGACGGCCATGCGGACGGTCAGCCATGACCTCGGCGTCCGCGAGCCCCTCTACCTGCTCGAGGGTTCTAGCATCACCGCCCTCGACCTCCAGGAGGTGTACTTAGACGCTTGCCGCAACCACTATGAGCGGATTGCCGGAGATCTCACCGAGACGGCGCGGATTGAGGCGAAGGACATCTTCAGTCGCTGGCAGGAATGTCTCGATGCACTGCGCACCGACATTTTCAGCCTTGCTGACCAGCTCGACTGGGTCGCGAAACTCAAGCTGTTGGAGTCCTATCGGCAGCGCGACGGATTGAGCTGGTCCGCCCCCAAGCTGGCCCTGATCGACCTGCAGTACGCCGACGTCGACCCACGCCGCAGCCTGTACCGGGCATTGCTGACCAATGGAAAGATGCGGCGACTGGTCAACGATGACGACATCGAACGGGCTCGCACCTCCCCGCCAGACGACACCCGGGCCTATTTCCGGGGCAGGGTCATGGAGAAGTTCGGCTCGTCGGTGGTTGCGGCTTCCTGGGATTCAGTCATTTTCGACGTGCCCGACCGTCCTGCGCTGCAGCGGCTGCCCCTCCTCGACCCGCTGCGAGGCACCCGGGAACAGGTGGGCCAGATGATCGACGAGTGCAATTCCGTCACGGATCTGTTCGCAGCCTTGGGTCGTTAGCGCCACCCGCAGCTACACGCTGGAATGTCATGGCCTTGTCGTTGGCGTTGGCTACGCTTGAGGCCAGCACAGACGAGGAGCAGGTATGGCTGAGTCAGAGCAGAGCCAACGCAAGTCACGGCGAGCCGACGATCGCGAGGTCGAGGAGCTGGCGCCTGCTGATACGGCGCACAAGGCCGAACTGGACTCAGAGGTGGACTCGCTGCTGGACGAAATCGACGACGTGCTCGAGGTCAATGCCGAGGAGTTCGTGCGCTCGTTCGTTCAGAAGGGCGGCCAGTGAACGACGGACGACAAGTCGTTGAGCTGACATCAGAGTTCTTCCGTATCGGATCTTCCTCCTTTACCGAGTTCGTCTCGCGCGTCGCTCCCGATGTATTGCCGTCATCGCGTACGGCGGCTTCTGCCGGGATTGCCGACCTCACGCCGCACGGCACCACCATCGTGGCCGCGGCATTTCCGGGTGGCGTCGTTGTCGCTGGTGACCGGCGAGCCACTATGGGCAACATCATCGCCCAGCGTGACATCGAGAAGGTGTTCGCGGCCGATGAGTTCTCGATCATCGGGATCGCTGGTGCCGCTGGGATCGCGGTCGAGCTGGTCGGCTTGTTCCAGGTCGAGCTGGAGCACTACGAGAAGATCGAAGGCGCTCCGCTATCCCTCGTCGGCAAGGCGAATCGACTGGCCACAATGATCCGGCTGAATCTTGGCCTTGCCATGCAGGGCCTAACGGTGGTGCCCCTTTTTGCCGGCTGGGATGAAGCCACCGGGGAAGGCCGGATCTTTTCCTACGACGCGACCGGTGGCCGCTACGAGGAGCATGCCTACTTCTCAGTTGGATCCGGGGCAGTTTTCGCCCGAGGATCGTTGAAGAAGCTTTATCGCCCGGATTTCGACGTGAACGAGGCGGCAATGGCGGTGATCCAGGCCCTCTACGACGCGGCCGACGACGACTCGGCGACCGGTGGCCCCGATATGACGCGGAAGATCTTCCCCGTTGTACTGGCCGCAACTGGGGATGGTGTGCAGCGGTTGAAAGATGAGCAAATCACCGATCTGATCAACCAGCTCATGGCAAGCCGTGCCGAGCGACCTGATGGACCGGGGGCCCCACTTGCCTAAAAGGACGCACCGATGAGCATGCCGTTCTACGTGGCGCCCGAACAGCAGATGAAGGATCGGGCCGACTACGCGCGTAAGGGCATCGCCAGGGGCCGTTCTGTGGTCGTCTTGGACTTCGCGGACGGCATCTTGTTCGTGGCGGAGAACCGGTCCCAGGCGCTGCACAAAGTCAGCGAGATCTACGATCGCATCGCCTTCGCTGCCGTCGGTCGATACAACGAGTTCGAGAACCTGCGGCAACTCGGCATCCGATACGCAGACCTGCGCGGCTACAGCTATGACCGGACCGACGTGACGTGCCGCGGACTGGCCAACACGTACGCCCAGATACTCGGCACGATCTTTTCTTCAGGCGGTGACAAGCCATACGAGGTGGAGATCGTGGTCGCCGAGCTTGGCGCCGAGCCTGGCCTCGACCAGATCTACCGCCTGACCTACGACGGTTCGGTGGCCGATGAAGCGAACTTCGCAGTCATGGGGGGATCCGCAGACGTCATAGCTGAGGTGGTCAGTCGGGGATTCAGCCCCGGCCTTAGCCTTGCCGACGCAGCCCAGCTTGCGGTGCGGGCCCTGGGTGCCGACGGAGGCCCAAATGCCGCCCCGCGCGTATTGGGCGTGGAGGCCTTGGAGGTCGCCGTCCTTGATCGGAACAGGGCCATGCCGCGCAAGTTCCGGCGCATCAAGGGCGACCGGCTCGCTAGCTTGCTCGCTGATGGGCCAGAACCACCCGGCGACAACGGCGGGGAGGAGCGCCCGCAGAAGCCCGCGACGTGAAAGAGATCACGCCACCCACAGGCGTCGGGCAGCGCCGCACCAACCGCGTCGTGATCATCGGCGCTGGACTCATTGGGGCGTCGATCGGTTGTGCGCTCTCGGCGGCCGGCTACGCAGTCCACCTGCGTGACTACAAGATCAGCCACGCCAGAGTCGCCGCTGGTCTCGGTGCCGGCACAGTCGATCCTCCAGTATCCGCAGACGTGGCCCTGGTGGTGATAGCCGTTCCGCCAGGGGCCATTCCCGATCTTGTAGTCCACAGCCTCCAGGTCTATCCGAATGCGACGGTCACTGACGTCGGCTCGGTGAAGGCCGGGGTGCTCGACACGTTGTGGCAGCGAGATCTCGATCTCAGTCGCTATGTCGGGTCGCACCCGATGGCTGGCTCACATCACTCCGGGCCGATGACCGCCCATCCCGACCTGTTCGCTGACCGGACCTGGGTCGTGACACCACACCGCCGGTCAGCAACCGAATCAGTGGAGCGGGTCCGGGCCGCGGTCCGAGCCTGCCGCGCCCGCGAGATGATCATGGACGTGGCCGATCATGACGCGGCAGTAGCTCGGGTGTCCCACCTGCCGCACCTGATGTCGGTATTGATCGCAAGCCGCCTCACCGGAACTCCAGAGCAAGACCTTATGTTGGCTGGCCAAGGTCTGCGCGACGTGACGCGCATCGCCGGCAGCGATCCGGCGCTCTGGGAGCAGATCGTGGGTGCGAACTCCGACGCGGTGCTGGAGGAGCTGCGAAGTGTGCAGGACCAGCTCGGCTTGTTGATCAAGGCTGTCGAGGCGACTCCGGCCACGAACGACTTGCGGAACCAACTGGAGCAGGGAGTCGCTGGGATACGCAAGATCGCTGGCAAGCATGGGGCGGCGGCGGTCCGCTACAGCGAGGTCGTCATCGCGATTCCCGACGAGCCCGGCGCGCTGGCACGACTGTTCGCTGACGTGAGCGCTGCCGGGGTGAATGTGGAGGACATCTCGATCGAGCATGATCCCGTCCGGGAGGTCGGCTATCTGGCTTTGTCGGTCGCGCCCGAGCACGCGGATGCACTGGTCGAGACCATGCTGACCCACGGTTGGGCAGTTTCCTGAGCAGCGGCCGGTACTGTGAAGCGCGTGTCTGAGGCAGCGATGACAGACCAGCACCAGACTCCGAGCGAGCCCAGTCGGACCACCGAGTCAGACGGGCAACTCGTCATTGCGATCGATGGGCCGAGTGGTTCAGGCAAGTCGAGTACGGCTCGAGGCGTTGCAGATCGGCTCGGACTGGCCTTTCTCGACACCGGTGCGATGTACCGCGCAATCACGTGGCTGGCGCTCCAGGAAGGCGTGGATCTTGATGACCAGGCGGCGGTGGCGGAGCTGCTCGGCCATGCGTCGATGGAAATCGATCAAGACCCGCGACGCCCTGCGATTGCCATCAACGGGGTCGACGTCACCGAGGCGATCAGAGCCCCCGAAGTCTCGGCAGCTGTCAGCTCAGTCGCGACAAATCTTGATATTCGTGCTGATCTGATCGCGCGGCAGAAGAAGCTGATCGCCGAAGCGGTCGGCGGCATCGTCGCTGAGGGACGGGATATCACGACAGTGGTGGCGCCCGACGCCGACGTACGGGTGCTCCTGGTAGCCGATCCGGCCGCGCGAGTGGCTCGGCGGCATGCTGAGCTCACTGAGCATCAGGTGGATGTGGACACTGTGACCGATCAGGTGATCCGGAGGGACCGCGACGATTCCACGGTCGCCGAATTCGAATCGGCGGCCCCTGGCGTGCACGTGGTCGACTCCACTTTCCTGAGCCTGGAGGAGGTGATCGAAACGATCTGCTCATTCGTTCCGGTCAGGCCACTGGGAGACAGGCGTGATCGAAGGGGTTAGCCCTGATCTTCCGCACACCGACCAGCTGCCGGTCCCGAAAGAGTGGGTCTTGCGGCTTACCAGGCCCCTGGTACGGCTCGGGCTAGCTACGTGCTGGCGGGTCAAAGTGCACGGTGCCCGGCACGTTCCTGGCTCGGGAGCGGTGATCTTGGCGGCGAACCATATCGGCCTGCTGGACGGGCCGGCCCTGGTGGCGCTGACCAGGCGGCTCACGTTTGCCATGGTGAAGCGGGAGGCCTTCACCGGTGCAGTCGGCCAGTTTCTCATTCACATAGGTCAGATCTCCATCAATCGTCGAGAGATCGATCCCCAGGCAATCCGGAGAGCAGTCCAGGTGCTGCGTGCCGGGAAAGTGCTGGCGGTCTTCCCGGAAGGAGCACGGGCTGGCGGGGAGGTTCGCTGGGCAAAAGGAGGTGCCGCCTACCTCGCGATGGTGTCGGGTGCGCCCGTTGTCCCTGTCGCCATTCTCGGTACTCGCGAACCTGGGCAGTTCAAGAGCCAGGTGCCCCGCGTGGGCAGACCGATCCACGTTGTGTACGGCCAGCCGTTCAACGTACCCAGATCTTATTGGCCACGCCGCAAGGCCTCGGTCGCTGAGTGGACCGAGGTCGTACGACAACGCCTCGCCGATCATGTGGTCGCGGCACAGGCCCTCACCGGGCTACCCTTGCCGGGGCCACCGAAGATCAAATCAGCCCTCTCCACCGCCTAATCAGCAGCCGCCAGCCGGCTCAAGAATCCCAAGCGAAGCGAACATGAGTGACATCGC
>JBKPTR010000356.1:0-15951 GCA_046735615.1 Actinomycetota bacterium | reverse complement strand
TGCAAGTAGGCGCGGGCATCGAGGAGATCGTTCACCACCCACGCATATACCGTGCCGGTCACGCTGAGACCCCACGCGTTGTCGTACTCGGCGGTGGAGGACATCGTCCACAGCCACACCCGGATGCCGGCGTTGGAGTATTCCGCAACCTTCGCCAGCGTCGCATAGCGGTGGTCCAAGAACACGTTCGTGCCGTACTGCAGCACCGTCGTAGCAGACGGCAGCGCGGAGCCGGACGGCACGACGTAGCCGCGGTTCGGGAAGCCGGCCGTCTTTGCATACCCGACCACCGTCAAGGTGAGGGCATGCACGTTGACCCGGTTGGTGAACATGCCCTTGCCCTTCAACACGTCGGCGAGCCGGGTCACCTTCGCCTGCGACCAACCGCTACCCTTCATTTCGATCGTGATCTTGATCGGCTGCCCGTCGCAATCGAGCTTCGGCTTCAGGAAATCCAGCGCCTGCTTCAGGCTGGGCGGATGATACGAGGTGTTGTCATCATCGCCGTTGCCGTTGAGATCCTGCGGAAGCTCCAACCAGCGGGACTTGATGTAGTCCAAGGTGACCGCATCCACCCGTCCGGTGCCGTTCGTAGTGCGGTTGATTGTGGCGTCATGCATCACCGCCAGGTAGCCGTCGCCGGTCACCTGGGCGTCGATGTCGATGATGTTCGCGCAATTCCGGACCGCCCAATCCCACGCCGGAATCGAGTTCTCCGGCAGCTGGTATGTGATTTGCGCATCACCGGCCACGCCACGGTGCGCAACCAGGGCCTCCGGTGCGGCAGCTGCCGCCGTTGGCGCCACCAGGACAAACGACAGCACTCCGAAGAGCACGGTAAGCAGAGCGCGTAGCCGCATGGATCCCCCGAGGGAAGTTGGTTATGCGAGGGAGGTTGATTAGGGTCAGCCTGTCACTCTTGATCGGACCAGTCGCGTGACACGCCCTGGCACCGGTGAGGGTAAGCCGTTCGCCGATGCGCTGTCGCTTTGTAGCACCTCTCCGGGCTCCGGAACGTGTACGGGATGCGGAGCAGGGAGAGTCGACGCCACGTCCCGTGGTCGTCTCGGACACGACTGGGATGTAGTTGGTGGTGGTGAGCAGGCGAGTGTGACGCCGCAAAGGTGATGTTGTCGCGGTGGACGTATCGAGCCTTGCCGACACGAGGAGTGCGACGGCGCTTGATGTGTCTTTTGAGGTATCTCCGACTCTCCCAGCTGGCAGCGCCAATTCCGTTCCAGTACGTGCAGGCCCTGCCACTCCAGCTCCGCACATGCCAGATCCTCGCCTTGTACGCCCGTCTGCTGCTGGAACCTCGTCTTCGGCATACGCCACCTCCGCGCGGAAGCATGCGTACGCCGACCCCAAATCGTGCGGGGTCAGTGAAATCTGTGGAAACGGCCCAGTTGTGGACTGTGGAAACGTGCGCGATTACCGCCAGAAATCAGGACGGTTTGGGCACCTCGAGGTCGCTGTGCGCGATCTCTTCGATCGACACATCGCGGAACGTAAGGACCTTGGCGCTCTTCACGAAACGTGCAGGACGGTACATGTCCCAGACCCAGGCATCGCCCATGGAGACCTCGTAGTAGACGTCACCACCCTCAGTGCGTACCTTCAGGTCGACAGCGTTGCAAAGGTAAAACCGGCGCTCGGTCTCCACCGCATAGGTGAAGATGCCGACGACGTCTTTGTACTCACGGTAGAGCTGGAGCTCCAGCTCACTTTCGTACTGTTCGAGGTCCTCAGCACTCATCGACATCACCCATCGCGAGGGCCGAGAGCCGCTCCGCTTCCGTGTCCCATAGCGCATCGACTCTAGTCGTTCGGGAGACGTTCACGAAGCGCATCCGGTGGGTGGCAGAGGGACCGTACGCATCCAGCTTCTCCTGGTGCAGCGGCGTGCAGTAGCCCTTGTGCTCCTTGAACTCGTACTGGGGGTAGAGCTGGTCGAGTTCACACATGATCCTGTCCCGGGTGACCTTGGCAATGATCGATGCAGCCGCCACGCACGCCACGACCTGGTCGCCCTTCCACACTGCCAGTCCCGGTGTGCCGAGACCGTCCACGCTGAACCCGTCCGTCAGCACGTACGTCGGAGGCACGTCGAGTCGCAGCAATGCCATCCGCAACGCCATCACGTTGGCGACATGCATACCGAGCGCATCACACTCCGCAGGTTCGATGCAGGCCACCGACCAGGCGATGGCCTTGTCTGTGATCTCCTCGTACAGCCGCTCACGCTGCAACGCGGTAAGCAGCTTGGAGTCTTTCAATCCTGCGATCTGCTTCGACTTGGCGTCGCTGAGGATTGTCGCGGCTGCCACCAGGGGTCCGGCACAGGCGCCACGTCCAGCCTCGTCAGCTCCAGCGACCGGATAGAGACCCATCCGCTGCAGCGCTCGTTCATACCCATAGATGCCGCTGTTGCGTTTGACAAGGACCGGCGCCGCTGCCTTGACGGCAGGCATCAGCAGCTCACCCCCGCAGGCTTGATCACCGCTTTCTCGGGCGCAGGATTGCGCGGAGCGGGGACGTTCTCGAAAGTGGCGGGCCGGTGCAACCGGCCAGCTCGATCGAAGGGCGCCGCGATGGCAAAGGCAGGCCCCACCACGAGTGAGATCGGCACAAAGGCGACCTGACCTCTCCCCTGGCTTGTCGACAGGTCAGACAGGTGGCAGCGAGAGTCGGCACTCAAGTCGCGGTGATCACCCATGACGAAGATCCGGTCGTCGGGAACCACCACCTCGAACTTGATATCGGATGGGTCGACTTGATCTCCGTCGGGATCGGTATAGAGGTAGCCGCTCTCGTCAAGGGGATAGCCGTTGACGGTGATCCGACCTTTTCTGGTGCAACAGATGACCTTGTCTCCCGACATCCCGATGACGCGCTTGATGAGATGGCCAGGGGTGCTCCTGGTGGGCAATCCGATGAACTCCAAGACTTTGTCCCAGGGAGCAGGATTGCCAGCTCGTTCCTCCTCCAACCACCCGCCTGGATCAGAGAAGACAACCACATCACCGCGCTTGAAGTCGGTGAGCTTCTGTACCACTACGCGATCACCAACCAAGAGCGTGTTCTCCATCGACTGCGAGGGGATGATGAACATCTGCCCGACGAATGCGCGAAGCAGGGAGGACACCACCACTGCGCCAACCACCACGATAAGCAGTTCCCGCGTGAATGCCCAGGCACGCCGGCCAGCCGAGGGCGGCGAAGAAGTCTGCCTGCGGCTGGTTCGATCCCCGGCCAGGCTGAGAGGCGCGGCAGGACTCTTGTGTGTTGTCAACAGCTGGCCTCAGGTCCGGCAGTGATTCTTGCTAGGTCTGGCGCCGGCTGCTCGCCAGCCGGAACGGTGTCAAAGGTATCCGGAACGGGCAAGCGGTGCCGGCGGTCGAAAGGCCAAACCACGGCAATCGCGCGACCAACAACCAGATCTTCCGGCACGAATGCATTCTGACCCTTGGCGCGTGCATCTTGCACGTCATTGAGGTGGCACCGCGAGTCGCGGCTGTGGTCACGGCTGTCCCCCATCACGAAGAAGTGACCAGCAGGGACGACGACATCGAACTCGATCGTTGATGGCTGAATCGGCGAACCGTCGGGCTCGGTGAACAGGTGGGAGGCCTCATTGAGGGCTTGGCCGTTCACAGTCAGGCGGCCGGCTTCGTCGCAGCAGATCACACGATCCCCGGCTAAGCCGATCACCCGCTTGATCAAGTGCTCGGTACTGGTGTCGGGCAGCACGCCCACAAACTCGAAGGCTTTCCCAATCGGGCCCCGTTCGCGTGCGGTCGTGCCGGTGAGCCAGCCGCCGGGATCGGAGAAGACGATCACCTCGCCGCGTTCGATCGAACTGAGCTTCTCCACGACAACGCGGTCCTCGACCTGCAGCGTGTTCTCCATCGAGACCGAGGGGATCAGGAACATCTGACCTACGAATCCGCGCAGGAGTGAGGCGACAATGACCGCGCCGACGACGACTGCCGTAAGTTCCTTGAAGAAGGCCAGCACATGCTGGCCAAAGGTCAGGTGTTCTGGATCCGAATCCTTTGCTTCGGTCTGATCCGGCTCGCCAACCGGCTGCAATGCGCGCCGCGGCCCCGCCTTGAGCCGCCGGTTCGCCATGTCGCAATTTACCGGCGATCAGCTGGCGTTGCGCTTTTCCTTGATCTTGGCCGCCTTGCCCCGCAAGCCGCGCAGGTAGTAGAGCTTCGCACGGCGTACGTCGCCGCGGCGTTCCACTTCGATCTTGTCGATGATCGGGCTGTGCAGGGGAAACGTGCGCTCCACGCCGACCCCGAAGCTCACCTTGCGGACCGTGAATGCCTCGCGGATGCCATCGCCTGCTCGGGAGATCACTACACCGGTAAAGACCTGGATTCTCGACCGAGTGCCCTCGACGACCTTGACATGCACCTTGACGGTGTCGCCTGGACGGAAGGCGGGGATATCGCTGCGCATCGAAGCTTGGTCGAGCTCATGAATGAGCTTGCTCATGACAATTTCCTCGCCAGTGCCACAGGTCACCACGGTCGTGCATCCAGTTGAAATCGCCCCCCGCAGCGAACATTCCCCCTGTGGCAGGTGTCGTACAGCAGGACGGCAGCGGTCAAGTCTGCCACATTTGCGGGACGAAGACGAAATCGGCCGCGCCCGAGTCAGTGACCGCGCACAATGTCCCAGTGACGTCTCGACCGGCCCTCTCCGTGTCAGCATGAAGGCATTCATGAAGGCATACCGCAGGCTCGGTCGGCTGGGTGTAGCAGCGGTTGCGGTCGGGTGCTGTCTGATGCTCGCGCAGTGTTCGTGGCTAACACCACCCCCCGCACCGACTCTCAGCCCAAGCACCAGCACCACACCCCAGACACGCACGATCACCGACGCCAACTTGATCACGGCCGCCGACCTACCCTCGGCAATCGGAGGCGGGAAGGTGATCGAATACCATCGCAACGCCCGGACCTTGGATCAGCTGTCGATCTGTCAGCCGCAGCCGCTTGAAACGCTCGGCGCATCCTCGATCAAGAGTCGCAGTTTTCAGGCTCGCTATCCGACTGGTGACAGACCTTTCCCACGTTCCTCGCTGGACAAGCAGCCAGACCGCTATGCCGTGGTGCTGCAATTCGCCGACCAGAGCGCTGCCGAGCGTGCCAAGTCGATTTATCAGGGTTGGGTCGCCAGTTGCCTTGCAGGCGGGGACCCGGCGAAGAGCATCCACGTGCTGCGCCCGAGCTTCGACTGGAGCCCGGTTGTCGCTGAGCCTGCCCAAGCTGAGGTCGCCGAAGTCGTCTATCAAGACGATGATTCATCGGATCAGAACACCTACTTCGAGAGCATCGGGCTGACGGTGCTGGACGATCGGATGATGATCACGGTCCATACGTTCTACACCGATGAGTCTCCATACTCGGTGAACATCGAGGACGATGAGGCGGGCTTTGCCCATCCCCAGCTCGGCATGGTAGAGGCGGCTGCCCGAAGATTGTCTGAATGAGCGCAAGCCCACCACCGTGGAGAACTCCTACGCCTGCGGCTGCGGCATCTGCCGGGTATAGAGTTCCACGACGGCAGCGTGAACAGGTAAGGACGCACGCCGGTAGGACTCTGGTGGACGAGGAGTTTCGTGGTGAATGAAGGCGCGACTGCAGCCCACGACGTACTGCTGGTGGGCGGCGGCGCGGCCGGTCTGCGGGCCGCGATCGCGATT
Source organism: Actinomycetota bacterium (assembly GCA_046735615.1). Taxonomy (GTDB): domain Bacteria; phylum Actinomycetota; class Actinomycetes; order Propionibacteriales; family Propionibacteriaceae; genus Microlunatus. The sequence goes on along the minus strand of JBKPTR010000356.1, from coordinate 10,238 downwards.
GCGGAGACCAGTCCGAGTCTCAGCGTGGCCGTTGTCTCGAAGGTCTATCCGATGCGCAGCCACACGGTATCCGCCGAGGGCGGTGCGGCCGGAGCGATAGCTGAAGGCGACACTCTCGATGAGCACGCCTACGACACCGTCTCTGGCAGCGACTGGCTGTCTGACCAGGATGCGGTGGAGGCGTTTGTGCAGGAGGCTCCTCGCGAGCTGCTGCAGCTCGAGCACTGGGGCTGTCCGTGGAGCCGTGAGCCCGATGGTCGGATTGCCGTACGCGCTTTCGGCGGTATGAAGAACATGCGCACCTGGTTCGCCGCGGACAAGACCGGCTTCCACATGCTGCACTCGCTGTTCCAGACGTCGCTGAAGTATGCAGACGTCAAGCGCTACGACGAATATTTCGTCACCCGGCTCCTCGTCGACGAGGGACGCGTCCACGGAGTCGTGGCGATCGAGCTGATGACCGGCCGCATCGACGTCATCACCGCGAAGTCGGTCGTGCTCTGCAACGGCGGTTCCGGCAAGGTCTTCCCGTTCACGACCAATGCCAATATCTGCACCGGTGACGGGATGGCACTGGCCTACCGGGCAGGTGCGCCGCTCAAAGATATGGAGTTCGTCCAGTACCACCCCACCGGGCTCCCATTCACCGGCATTCTCATTACCGAAGCGACGCGTGCAGAAGGCGGTTGGCTGCTCAACAAGGACGGCTACCGCTATCTCCAGGACTACGACCTCGGCAAGCCGGAGCCCACGCCGGTACTGCGCAGCATGGAGCTCGGACCGCGAGACCGACTCTCGCAGGCCTTCGTGCACGAAGTCGAGAAGGGCAGGACGATCGAGTCGCCGTACGGGCCGATCGTTCATCTCGACCTGCGGCACCTCGGCGCGAAGCTGATCGACACCAAGCTTCCGATGGTGCGCGAGCTGTGTATGAAGTACGAGCGCATCGATCCGGTCAAAGAGCTCATCCCGGTCCGCCCGGTCGTGCACTACATGATGGGTGGGGTGCATACCGACATCGATGGCGCGACTCCTATCGACGGGCTGTTCGCGGCCGGAGAGACCGCGTGCGTGACCATCAACGGCGCAAACCGGCTGGGCTCCAACTCCCTGCCGGAGTGCCTGGTCTTCGGCGCCCGCGCAGGCAAGGCAGCGGCAGAGTACGCCGCCAGCGCCAAGCAGCCATCCCCCGTCGTAATGCGCCAGGCCGAAGACGAGGTGCGGCGGCTGGAACAGATGCGATCGTCCGACGGGGGTCATGAGCGGATCGCCGACATCCGCGAAGAAATGCAGTCAACCATGGAGGACAGCGCAGGGATCTTCCGCTCCGGCGACTCACTGGCCAAGGGCATCGACCAGCTGGCTGAGTTGCAGCAGCGACTCGAGCGGGTCCAGCTCTACGACCAGACCATGGCGTTCAACACCGAGCTGGTCGCCGCTCTGGAGTTGGCGAACATGCTCGACATCGCCGAGACCATGCTGCATTCCGCGATGCAACGTGAGGAGTCCCGCGGCGCCCACCAGCGGACCGATTTCACAACACGCGACGACACGCGCTTCCTCAACCACGCGCTGGCCTATCGTGACTCGGACGGTTCCGTCAGGATCGAGCGGTTGCCGGTGACAATCACACGATGGCCACCCGGCGAGCGGGTGTACGGGAGGTAGCCATATGGCCGACAGCATCCAGATGCAGGTAACGCGATACGCGCCCGCACCAGACGCCGTGCCCACGGTCGCCAATTACGACGTGCCGCTCAGAAAGGATTGGTCGATCCTCGACGGCTTGAACTTCGTCAAGGACCACATAGACGGCAGCCTTTCGTTTCGCTGGTCGTGCCGGATGGGCATCTGCGGCAGCTGCGGAATGAACGTCGAGGGCGAGCCGCAGCTGACATGCGCCACCTTCCTCACCGATTACGCGCCTGGGCCGGTGCGGGTCGAGCCGCTGACCAACTTCCCCATCGTTCGTGACTTGGTCGTCGACATCGACGACTTCATGGAGAAGCTGCCGCGGGTTAAGCCATGGATCATCCGCGACGACGTAACCGTCATCGACGGCGAATACCTCCAGACACCCGCGGAGCTGGAGGAGTACAAGCAGTTCAGCAACTGCATCAACTGCATGCTCTGCTACGCCGCCTGTCCGATCTACGGCCTCGAGCCGGACTTCATCGGCCCGGCCGCCATCGCCCTCGCTGAGCGGTACGACCTGGACACTCGCGACCGGGGCCAGCGAGAACGCCTCGACATCCTCATCGAGAAAGAAGGCGTATGGGGATGCACCTTCGTCGGTGAATGCACGCGGGTATGCCCCAAGCACGTCGACCCGGCTGGTGCCATCCAGCGGTACAAGCTCAAGGCCGCTCAGGAGAACGTCATGGCGTTCCTGCTCCCGCGGGCGGCGCGATGAGTGCGCCGATTACCTACCGGCAGCCGGTGTCCAGGCTCTGGTGGCTAAGAAAGCGCACCTACTTTCTGTTCGTGCTGCGAGAGCTCAGCAGCATCTTCGTGGCATGGTTCGCGGTGTACCTCATGATCATGGTCGTGGCCATTGGACGTGGCGGAGCGTCATATCAGAACTTCCTGAACTGGGCCGCGTCTCCCGTCGTCATTGTGATCAACGTCGTGGCGCTCGCCTTTCTGATCTTGCACACAGTGACGTGGTTTGTGCTCACCCCTCAGGCCATGGTGGTGCGAGTCGGAGGCCGGCGCGTACCAGCAGTGAAGGAGGTTCAAGTCGCTGGCCGGTGGGTGCCGGCGGCGACGGTGGTTCGGGTCGGCGGGCGGCTGCCTGCGGCGGCGGTGATCGCCTCGCAGTACGCGGCACTTCTTGTGGTGTCGGCATTCATCGCTTGGCTGGTGCTCCAATGACCAAGCGGCATCTCGAGCCGATCTTGTGGCTGTTGTTCAGCGGCGGCGGGGTGGTCGCGGCCGTGTTCCTGCCCATCCTGGTCGTGCTTTTCGGGCTGGCCATTCCCCTGGGGTTGGTGCACCCGGACTACAACCATCTTCATGCTGTGGTCAGCCACTGGCTCACCCGGCTGGTCTTGCTGGGCCTTGTCGTCCTCATGCTGTTTCACTGGGCGCACCGCTTTCGGTACACCGTGCACGACGGCCTCCAGCTCCGGTGGGAGGTGCCGATCGCTGTGCTCTGCTACGGCGGTGCGCTGCTCGGCTCGCTCGCCGCGTTGGTGATCGTCCTGACACTCTGATCGCTGCCCGAGCTGGGATGGATGCGCTGAGCCCTTCGACAGGCTTAGGACGGCGCTTGTCGAAGCGCGCAAATCGGCTCAATCCTCTTCTTCCACTTCCTCCTTGCGAGGAGCCGCCTTGGGCCAGTGGGAGCCGCCGTGGCTAAGTGCGCTGATCAGGTCGCGGTTGAGCCTGGAGATCGTCTCCAGGGGAATCGCCTTGGGGCAGACGGCAGTGCACTCACCGATGTTGGTGCAGCCACCGAATCCCTCCGCGTCGTGCTGGGCCACCATGCCGACCACCCGGGAGTAGCGCTCGGGCTGTCCTTGGGGCAACAGACCCAGATGGGTGATCTTCGCAGCAGTGAACAGCATCGCGGAGCCGTTGGGGCAGGCCGCGACGCAGGCGCCGCAGCTGATGCAGGTCGCCGCATCGAAGGCACGGTCGGCATCTCGTTTGGGCACCGGGGTGGCGTGCGCATCCGGAGCCGTGCCGGTCGGCGCCGAAATATAGCCGCCGGCCTGGATGATCCGGTCGAATGCGCTGCGATCAACTACCAGGTCCTTGATCACCGGGAAAGGCTCGGCTCGCCATGGTTCGACATCGATGACGTCGCCGTCGGAGAACGAGCGCATATGTAGCTGACATGTCGTGGTCTGCTCCGGGCCGTGCGCAACGCCATTGATCACCAGACCGCACATGCCGCAGATGCCTTCACGGCAGTCGCTGTCGAACGCGACGGGATCGTCGCCCTGCAGTGTCAGCCGCTCATTCAGCACGTCCAGCATCTCCAGGAAGGACATGTGCTCGGAGACGTCGCTCACGCGGTAGACGGCCATCTTGCCCCGGGCCTGAGGGCTCGGCTGCCGCCAGATCCGTAGCGTGAGATTCACTTGTAGCTCCGCTGCTTCATTTCGACGTACTCATAGGAGAGTGGCTCCTTGTGCAGGATCGGCCTCTTGTCCTCGCCACCGAACTCCCAGGCCGACACGTACGCGAATTCCTCATCGTCGCGGAGCGCCTCCCCGTCCGGGGTCTGACTCTCGACGCGGAAGTGCCCGCCACATGATTCACGCCTGACCAGCGCGTCGATGCACATCAACTCGCCGAGTTCGAAGAAGTCTGCGACTCGACCGGCCCGCTCGAGCGCTTGGTTGAGCTCCTCGTTCGTGCCCAGCACCCTGACGTCGGACCAGAACTCCTTCTTCAGCTCGCGGATCCGGGTAAGCGCCTTGCGCAGGCCCTCTTCGCTCCGCTCCATTCCGCAGTAGTCCCACATCAGCCGTCCGAGCTCCCGGTGGAAGGAATCCACGGTCCGGCTGCCGTTGACCGACAGCAGCTTGTCGATCCGTGCGCGTACTGCCTCGACCGCCTCAACCACGGCTGGATGCGAGGCGTCAAGGTCAGGGAATGGCCCGTCCGCGAGGTAGTCGTTGATGGTGTTCGGCAGGACGAAATAGCCGTCGGCCAAACCCTGCATCAATGCGCTGGCGCCCAGCCGGTTGGCTCCGTGATCGGAGAAGTTGGCTTCGCCGGTGACATAGAGTCCCGGGATGCTGGCCTCCAGGTCATAGTCGACCCAGAGCCCACCCATGGTGTAGTGCACGGCCGGATAGATCCGCATCGGCACCTTGTATGGATCCTCGCCTGTGATCTGGGCGTACATCTGGAAGAGGTTGCCGTACTTGGCTTCTACGGTCTGCCGGCCGAGCCGCGTTATCGCGTCAGCGAAGTCCAGGTAAACGCCGAGCCCGCCAGGCCCGACCCCCCGACCCTCATCGCACACGTTCTTGGCAGCACGGGAAGCGATGTCACGCGGCACCAAGTTGCCGAACGAGGGATACATGCGCTCCAGGTAATAGTCGCGATCTCCCTCAGGGATCTCACGCGGATCGCGCTTGTCCTCTCCGCTCTTGGGCACCCAAATCCTGCCGTCGTTGCGTAATGACTCGCTCATCAACGTCAACTTGGACTGGTAGTCGCCGCTTACCGGAATGCACGTTGGATGAATCTGGGTGAAGCAAGGGTTCGCGAAGTAGGCGCCTTTGCGGTAAGCCCGCCAGGTGGCGGTGACATTGCACCCCATGGCGTTGGTGGAGAGGAAGAACACATTGCCGTAGCCCCCGGTGGCGAGCACTACCGCGTCGGCAAAGTGAGTTTCGATCGCACCGGTCACCATGTCGCGGATGACAACACCGCGGGCCCTGCCGTCGACCACGATCAGCTCGAGCATCTCGTGGCGGGTATGCATCTCCACTGTGCCCGCAGCGATCTGGCGCTCCACTGCCTGATACGCGCCGATCAGCAGCTGCTGGCCGGTCTGACCACGAGCGTAAAAGGTTCGCGACACCTGGACGCCGCCGAATGAGCGGTTGTCGAGTAGTCCGCCGTACTCCCGCGCAAAGGGAACCCCCTGTGCGACGCACTGGTCGATGATCTCAACGCTTACTTCGGCAAGGCGGTAGACGTTGGATTCCCGCGCGCGGAAGTCTCCGCCCTTGACGGTGTCGTAGAACAAGCGATAGATCGAGTCGCCGTCGTTGCGGTAGTTCTTGGCAGCGTTGATGCCGCCCTGGGCGGCGATCGAGTGAGCGCGTCGCGGCGAATCCTGATAACAGAAGCAGGTGACGTTGTAGCCTGCCTCGCCAAGAGTTGCGGCCGCAGAGGATCCGGCGAGTCCCGTGCCGACGATGATCACATCCAGCTTGCGACGGTTGGCCGGATTGACCAGCCTGGCGCGGAAGCGGCGCTCCTCCCAGCGCCTCTCGATCGGCACCTGTGGGGCTTTGGTGTCGGCGATGTCAGCGCCCTCGATGTAGAACGAGTTGGCATCAAGGGAGTCGAACAGTTCCGAGTTGGTCACGTGCACCTCGTGGGGTACGGACTGCCATCGTCCATCAGCTCACGAACCCGAACAGGATGGCGAAAGGAGGGAGCAGGAAGCCAACCGTGACCACCCCGGCCACCACGTAGGCAATGACGTTGAGTCGCTGCCGTGCAAGGCTCGAGGTATTGGCTCCGAGCGTTGTCAAAGCGCTCCAGGTGCCGTGCCGGAGATGGAAGCCGACCGCGATCATCGCGATCGTGTACGCCAGGACCACGGACCAGATCTGGAAGCCGTTCACCACCCGTTCGTATGGCTCGGCGGCGGCGCCACCAGGGTGGATGATGTTCCAGGTCAGGTGCAGCAGGTGGTAGATCACGAAGAGCAAGATCACGACCCCACCCCAGCGCAGCGTGAACGAGGCATAGGTCCGTTGAACCCCGGTCCGTGCCTTGTTGCTGTGGTACCGCCTCGTACCTCCGCGCGCCCGATGAGCCCGCGACCACAAGTTGAATGCCGCATACATGTGGCCCACGACGCTGACGAGAAGAACAACCCGGATGATCCAGAGCGCACCGCTATACGGAAGTATCGGCTCACCGAGTGTTCGCAAGTGGTGGGCGTAGTCGTTGAATGCCTCCGGCCCGGCGAAGATCTTGAGATTGCCGTACATGTGGGCGAGCAGATAGCCGATCAAGATGAGGCCAGTGATGGCCATCAAGGCCTTGAGCGCAACCGTTGACCTGGTCGCCTGTTGGGCGGGGGTCAAGGAAATTGTCGCCACGCAGCCACATTAGAACTCCTGTTGCCCCAACAGCGAGTTGAGGCCACTGTGGTCAGTGGTGTTTTTCGCCACGTTTTTGTTTGGGCTTTGCTGCTCGCCATCGCGCGGAGGAATCCGACGTCGTCGTCACTCTCCGCGAACGAAAAGCATGTTCGCTCATCGTTCCTCCGATCGTCGGGCGCGCGATCGCCGACGCTCGCAGCTACGGGATGGACTTATCGCACTACAGCCAGCGGGTGGCGGCGGTTTGAGCACGCTCTGACCACCAGGCCAGCTCGTCGGCGTCGCCTACCGCTTTCTCCCATCCCATGGTGGCTGCCATCGCCAGCAGGCAGAGATCGAGCTGCCGCTCCCACCAGGTATCGGTGGTAACGCCGGCGCGTTCGAGTGCCCGCCGGTAGCGCGCGATGGTGTCGGACTTGCTCTCCGGAATCCGTGCCCGGTTCAAGGCCAGGTACCAGGCCAGCTCCCACGCGGGTGGTGCCTCCCCTGGATAGGCCCAATCCAGGAGCACAGTCTCACCACTCTGCCGGGTGCCGAGGTTGCCCAGCTTCCAATCACCCGCAATGAACGTCTGCGGCGTCTCGGCCAGCAGGCCGGTCAATGTCGCGGGATCTCGATGCACCGCGCTTACTAACTCGGACAGGGCGGCATCTCGCTCTGGAAGCATCGCCCAGCCGCGCTCGGCGACCCTGAGTGCAAGCGGCACGGCCGCGCGGGCCAGTTCAGGCGCAATGGTGACCGGGGCGAACATCAGTGGGCGCCGCGCGAGCGGGTAGAGATCCAGGTTGTCGTGCCAGCCCAAGTTGCTCGCATGCATCAGCGCCAGGTGTCGAATGAAGCTGGCGTGCTGGGACACGGGGATGATGTCGTCGCCAGGCGGGACCAGATCTGCAGACCGATCATGCATCAACATCGCCAGGCGCGGCATACCGTTAGACTCGTAGAGCGCCATGCCGATCATCGCATGATCAATGACAGCTGGAACGCTGTGATAGAGACCGGCCCGCCAGACCTGGAACTCCCAATGTGTTGTGTTGCCGGTGACCCGCATCAGCCAGTCGTCCCGGGCGGATAGCAGCTTGAGAAAGCATGGGCGCCCCTCGATGATCAGCTTCTCGAATGACGCACCGGATCTCGCATCAGTTGAGCGCACCGGAACGCGCTCAGTGGCGCCACGGATCAACGCATCCAGCGACCGCGCCGTCCACGGCACGCCGCTTCCCATCTCAGGTCGGCCTGTCCATGATCACGACGGCGAACCTAGGCGGGGTGGTTCCAGCTCGGCCTCCGACAGGAGCTCGGGCCGTCGCAATCGTGTCTTGGCTATTGCCTGCTCGCGACGCCACGCGGCGATCCTCTCGTGATGGCCGCTCAGCAGCACGTCCGGCACATCCAGCCCGCGCCAGCTGGGCGGCTTGGTGTAGGCCGGTCCCTCCAGCAGGCCTTCGTTCTCGGCGCCGTGCGACTCCTCGATCAAAGAGTCCGGATTGCCCACGACCCCTGGCAACAGCCGAACCACCGCTTCGATCACCACCATGGCCGCGACCTCACCGCCACTCAGCACATAATCACCGATGCTCAGCTCGTCGACCCGCATCCGCCGACCCGCATCCTCGACAACACGGGCGTCGATGCCCTCGTATCGGCCGCAGGCGAAGATCAGGTGCCGCTCCGCAGCCAGCTCGTGCGCAAACGATTGTGTGAAGGTCTGACCGGACGGTGAGAGGACGATCAATCGCGGGTCATTTTGCTCAGCCGTCAGTGCATCCAGTGCCAGGCCCCAGGGCTCCGGACGCATCACCATACCTGCCCCGCCGCCGTACGGCGTATCGTCGACGGTTCGGTGCCGATCGGTTGTCCAGTCACGGAGATCATGAACCTGAAGGTCCACAATCCCCTTCTCGATTGCCTTGCCGACCAGCGAAAGGCGCAGCGGCTGAAAGTACTCGACGAAGATCGAGACGACGTCAATCTTCATCTTCGTCATCCCGGTCGTCGAGCAGACCAGCGACATCTGCGACCGTGAGGCGGCCAGCCTCAAGATCGACATCAGGCACCAGTACCCCAACGAACGGCACCAGCCGAGGGCCGGCCGCCGTCTCGATCTCCAAGAGATCTTGCGCCGGCAAGTGCAGCACTGATATCACCCTGCCGACCTCAGCTCCGTCAGGTGCAGTGGCTTGCAGGCCGATCAACTGCCGGTCATAGAACTCCCCCGGCTCCGTCGGCCGCTCATCCGGCTCCACCGCGGCAACCAGCAGCGTGCCGCGAACCGCCTCCGCGCTGGCTCGGTCGACCAGCTCAGCAAACCTCACTAGCAGCCGGCCAGAGTGATCACGAACCGAGCTCACCGTGAAACGCCGCGTACCGCCTTCTTCACGCAGTACCTGACCGGGAGCGAATCGACGCTCCGGCTCATCGGTACGGAGCTCTACGGCAACCTCGCCGCGTACGCCATGAGGCCGCTCAATGACACCAACCACTATGTCAATTGCTCGCTCCGCTCGCGGCGGATCGCACTCCGAATCCGGCTACTTCGTCGTCGCTCGCAGACAAAAAGCGCCTCCGCTCCCTCCTCCTCAGCACGCCGGTGCGCGATCCGATGTTCTCCAACCCGCTCGCCCGCCTACTCGATCAAGCTTTGGCGCCGTTCAGCGGCGACGGCCACCGGAGCCGCGGCGATTGAGCCGGTCGACATCGACGAAGTCAACACGTACGTCCTGATCGCCGGCCAGCGCACCGATCACCGTACGCAGCGCAGTGGCGGTCCGGCCCGCGCGTCCGATGACCTTGCCGACGTCGTCCGGGTTCACCCGCACCTCGAGCATCCGCCCGCGACGGAGATCCTTCTCCTTGACCGTGACATCGTCCGGATGCGCGACGATCCCTCGGATCAGATGCTCGAGCGCGTCTGTGAGCATCTAGGACTCGCTGGAATCCGCGTCAGCAACGCCGGCGTCGGCAGCTTGCTGGGCTTCCGCTGGCGTGCCCTCGACCGACGTCGGCTCGGTCTGGGTGCTCTCGGGCTTGGATGCTGCCTTCTTGGCTGTCTTGCTCGCAGGCGCTCTGGGCTCCTTGCCAGCTTCGGCAAGAGCGGCGTTGAAGACGTCGGTCTTGTTGGGCTTCTCCGGCTGTGGCAGCACGCCAGACGGCGACGTGTCACCTGAGAACTTCTGCCAGTCACCTGTGCGCTTGAGCAGCGCGACAACAGCCTCGGTTGGCTGCGCGCCGACCGACAGCCAATACTGGGCGCGCTCGGAATCGACCTCAATGAATGAGGGGTCGTTCTTGGGGTGATACTTGCCGATTTCCTCGATGGCGCGGCCGTCTCGCTTGGTGCGAGAGTCAGCGACCACGATGCGGTAGTGCGGCGACCGGATCTTGCCGAATCGCTTGAGACGAATCTTGACAGCCACGTGTGTGGTTACTCCT
>JBKPTR010000355.1:0-7841 GCA_046735615.1 Actinomycetota bacterium | reverse complement strand
ACGGCACCGAACCCAAGGGCCAGCACTACTACTGGAAGGCCGAGCACCTGCCTGCCCTGTCCAGCAGGTTTCTCGAGGCGTTCCGCGACGGCGCGCTGAAGGTGCCCACCGTGCACTCAGAGTCCGTCATCTTCCACATCGGCGGCGCCGCGAACGAACATGCGGCCGACGACGGCGCGGTCGGCAACCGCGACGCCCGCTACATCGCCGGCTTCGCCGGGGCCTGGCCGGCCGGTGCCAGCCCTGACAACCACGTGGCCTGGGTCCGAGCCGCGTGGCAGACCATCCGCCCGTTCTCCACCGGCGGCAACTACATCAACTTCCAACTGGCCGAGGACGACACCGCCCGTACCGCCGCCGCCTACGGCGGTAACTTCGAACGCCTCCGCCGCGCCAAGGCAACCTACGACCCGCAAAACATGTTCCGAATCAACCGCAACATCACCCCGACCGTCCCAGCTCGCTCGGTCGATGCCGATACTGACAATGTCCTCCCGCCGGTAACGGCTGCCGGGACATGAGCGGCCGGGACCACAGGGTGATCGACGGCGTGGCGGTGAGGCCGGCCGGATGGCGGGTCAAGGTGCCGCCGCCGCCGACCGCGGCGTCGACGTGAGTGGTAGCAGGACACCGAACTTGCGTTCACGACCGCGCTCGGTTCGGGCGTTCCGCAAGCCGCGGGCTACAGGGACGCGTTCCGCGCGACCGCGTGTCACACATGGAACGCTGAGGGGGACATCGTGGAGAGCCGGGTCCACCTCCTACTAGCGTGTCGCTGTGATGGGTCCGTCGACCGGCGCCGCCGCGGCGCCGGCGAGGGCCAGGTCGCTGTGGGCCGCTCTCGCCACAGGCGCCGGGGTCGGGCTCCTCGATGGCCTGGTTGGTCTCGGTGGCGCTGAGTTCCGGCTTCCGTTGCTCATTGGCTTGTTTGGCTTCGCGGCCCTGCAAGCCGTGATCATGAATAAGGCGCTGAGTTTGATCGTGGTCGTTACCGCTCTGCCGGCCCGATGGCCGTCCCCTTTGACACGGTGAACGGCTGCTGGTTCGTGGTGGTCAACCTGCTCGCCGGCAGCCTCATCGGCGCCTGGATTGGGGCCACCTGGGCTACCCGAATGCGCTCGGCCACCCTCTACCGGGGTCCTGGCCGTGCTGCTGGTGCTGATCGCCGCCGCGCTTGCGTGGAACCATTTTGGCGACCTCAATCGGCTTGACCTGCATCCCCTCCCGCGGACCCTGCTGGGGCTAGCGGCCGGCGTCGGCATTGGCATCGTGGCCGCCCTGATGGGTGTCGCCGGCGGCGAGCTGCTCATCCCCACGATCGTGCTGCTGTTCGCTGTCGACATCAAGATCGAGCAGCCTCGCCCTCGCCATTTCCTTGCCCACCATGCTGGTGGCGTTCGCCCGCTACAGCCGCGACCGCAGCTTCGAAGTACTGCGCGCCAACAAGGGCTTTGTGCTCGCCATGGCGGCCGGATCGATCATCGGCACCATCCTCGGAGGTCTCCTCCTCGGTGCCGTCCTCGAAGCCGTGCTGATCCCACTGCTGGTCGCGCTCCTCCTCGCGTCTGCGATCAAGGTCTGGCGCCACAGCTGACGCGATCCGTTTCGGGACTTGACCTTGGAGTGTGCTCCCAGGTTTTAGCGAGACGGCATGGACGCGACAACAACGACCGTAAGGGGCCTGCGAGTCGCCGAGCTGGCTGCTGCTTTGGGCCTCGGTGCCAACACCATCCGCTGTCGACGAGAAGACGGGTCTCCTGTTGGCGCCGGCTCGGACTCCGGCGGGTTACGGGCCTATGAGGCGTCCGTGGTAGATCGGCTGCCAGCGGGGTGCGGCTCATGTGGATGACTTCGCGATTCAAGTCCGGGTAGCACGAGCCTGTCTCACGGCCCCCGACGGAAAAACCTTGCATTGGCGGTCAAGATCTCGGCATCTTTCCTACGGAGCCCGGCCGAAGTTACGAATCGCTGCAATCGAGCGGCCGGATGTCCGGGAGGTCGATCCCGGATCAATGATGTTGTCTAACCGCTTGGCCTTGGGGGTTGATCTGCAGCGCGGCGTCGGTTCGTTTGTCATGGCCGCATGGCAGATGTCGCCTTAGAGGCTAGGGCCTGGCGGCCCTGACCTCTGTTGATCTTGGATGGGCGCTGCCTGTGGTGTCGATCTTCGTGGCGGCCACCTTTAGAAGTGGAACTAACTCCCTGCCTCCGGAAATCCGAGTTGGCTGGGTAGTCGCTAGCGTGGGTGATGCTTCGGTCAGTCCGGCAGCTCGCCATGGTCAAGTGACCACGTGAGCTTGGCGAGTGTCTCGGTGCGGATGCCGGTCTGCTCGCCAAGAACAGCGGCCGCCGCAGCCGACGGGGCGAGGCCGAGCAAATGGCCCCCATCTTCGGTCCAGGCGAGAGTCAGGGCACGCATGGCGGTCGTCTTCCCGGCGCCGGCCGGGGCGATCGCCAGCTGCACACGTGCTCCGGAAGTGCACATCTGGCGGACCAGCGAGGCCTGCCCAGCATCGAGTGCAGTCCCGTTCGCCGCCATCTCAAGCAAGGCCAGCTCCACCGCCGTCTGCTCGACGGACGTACCGCCGCGCTGTCCGGCGGTTGTGATGAGGCGTCGCTCGGCGTCGAGGATTCGCGCCGACGTGTAGAGGGTAGTGCCGGCGACGGTGTAGACCGACGACTCGTCGAACCGCCGCAACACCTCCGGTTCCTCGATGTCATCATTCGGCAGGGCCAGCGCCACGAATCGCGAGTGCAGCACCTCGTCGACAAGCAGGTCTACCAGTGCCGCGGCATGTTCAGCAGGCCCGCCGATGGTGCGGACCTGTCGTTGCGCTTCGGCCCGGACATGCCACATCTGCCACGTCGCACGGCTCCCCTCCATAACGGTCAGGATGTCATCAGCTGTCTGTGCGACCCAGTGTGAGTCGGCAATCGTGGTGGTTTCGGCGTGCGGTGCCAGCGCCGTCTGCACCATCGCCGCGACGGCCTGTGAGCTGCCTAACACGGCTGCGGCCTCACGAAGCCAGGTTGTGCGTTGCTCGGCTAGGGATCGGGGTTCGTGTTTGGCGTCGCGGGTCTCTAGGGTCGCCTGCTGTGCCAGATGCAATGCTTCGACCGGTGTCGGCGGCCGGCCATGATCGTTCTGGAACTGGATGGCTAGCTCGCCGCGGCGGGCTTCGATGTGGGCGCGGCGGGTCGACCAACGCTGGTTCAGTCGGGGGTCGACGCCGAGGATCTCCCGGATCGGCCGCTTGGCCGGGTCGGTGCCGGACCGTTCGGCGAACCGCACCAGCAAGCTGTCGCGAAGGTGCTGTTCGAGTGCGGTGTTGTAGGTTTCCGATGCGGCGACGTTGGCCTTGAAAAGCACCCGTCCGTCGATGGACAGCCACCGTCCGTCGCGGGTTTGGACCTTGTTGGCCACCCCGACGTGGGTGTGCAGGTCCGGGTCGCCGGCCCGGCTGTCCCGGTGGGTGAAGGCGGTCGCAACAAGGCCGCGGACGTTGACTTGCCGGATGCCTCGCGGCCCGGTCCGGGTGAACAAGGCGTGCTTCTCGATGAACGCCAAAGCGTCCTTGACGGCGGCCTGGTGGGCGCGTTCGATGGCGGCTGCCACGGCCGGTTCGGAGGCAATCTGTCCAGCCAGTTCCCGGGCATCCGTCGGCTCCCGGCCATGCTCAGCGAGGAAGAAGTCACGAGCCACCTCGGTCCGCACTCGCGCCCGATCAGCAGCCGGCACCGGGGTGCCCGCCGGCAGGCCGGCTGCCGTATTGATTGCCGCGATGCGTTTCGCCACCTCGAGCCGGAACGGGCTGACGTCGCCATCAACGACCCTGAACGGAGCTCCAAGGCGGACAACACTCTGGAAGTCGCGTGCAGAGAGGACCGGTCCCTCCAGTTGCTGCTGCCGCAGCTCAGCCAACGGATGCAGACCACAGCCGAACAGCGCTCGCATCTGCTCGGCGGTCACCGGGTCGCCGGCGGCAAGTCCGTCGATCCCGTCCAAGCCGGAACCGATCCACACCTCGGGCGTCTCACCCCGCGCGGCGTAATAGGACGCCAGCCCAGTGTGACCTTTCTCGGTCGAATCCAGCGCCGCGACCTGCCGGGTCAGGTAGTCATACCCGGACCCGGCTGTGAGCTTGTGGATGCTCATCGTCACACCCACCCGAAGGGGTACGTGCCGCCGCTGCGGTCAAGCCGACCCGAGTTACTTCCGGCGGTGCATGGGGTGTGTTCGACTCGGAGCTTTGAGAGTTCGAGGGGTTACGTCGGACGAAAGTGCGGCGGTCTAATACATCACAGGATTTAGAGGCGGTGTAGACGAGGCCGAGTAGACGGCGGGTGATGAGTCAGCAGTCGATTGGCAAGCGCGGCGGTAAAGATGACTCTCTCAGCAGGAAGGGCCGAACGTGCGCCGCCGACCGGAACCCGGGGACCGGCATACGGGCTTCGGCAGTCCAGCCCAGCGTGCCCGGTGGTTGCGCTCAGGGAAGTGGTCAATTTCTGACCACCATTCTCTTGGTCGTCTACGTGCGCCACCCTCGGCTAGCCCAAGACTTGACCCTGCGCAGCTAGATGTCGCTGCAGTCCTCGCTAGCCGCTGCACTCGTGAATGCCGTGATCTCCTCACCTCGTCCATCCTCGGCCTGCGGTACCGCACGCGCCCTTTCTTCGCCATGGTGAAAGTCTTGGGGAGTGTTTCCGCTGAGGATGTGCCCTGCGCAATTGTGTGCAGGACGCTCAGCGGGACGGTCGCGCGTTCGTAAGCCGACCGTTCAGCGGCACATGAGTGGCACCGAGTGCTAGCGGGCGAACGCCACCAGTTCGATTGCCCATCAACGCACAGCGCTAGCTCGACTCCACCGGATTGTCGATGAATGGGGACCGAGGGCGCTGCCGGGGATCCATCTGATGGATGAGCGGCTAGGCGGGCGGGATGTTCTGGTTTAGCCGGAAGAAGTTCTCCGGGTCATAGGTGCGTTTGAGCGTCGTGAGCTGGCTGTACTTCGCCGCCCCGTACGACTGACGGATGCGCTCCGGGCCTTCGTCCATCAAGAAGTTCACATAAGCGCTGGTGTGATAGGGCGCCAGTGCCGACCAATACCCACGCGCCCAATCGCGTTCGGCGTCGAAGCCGTCCGCAGTCTCGCTGTTGCCGTTGATGTTAAACGTGAAGCCGGCGCTGCGTCCGTTGAAGGCGGTCTCGTTCTCGCCGATCCGGGCGACCGCTCCACCCATTTGCCACAGGGCAACGCTCGTGATCGGCGATACGATCCGACGGCCATGTTCGGCGACGATGTCGATCACGTCGTCGTTGAGCTCCGCGACGTCGCAGGATCGGACGTAGTACCGCCAGCCATGCGGAAAGCCGGCATCGAACATTGACTGATGAACCAGGTACGGCTTGGGCCCGCATAGGTCGAGCAACGGCTGCCCGAACGACTTCAGGGGACGCAAAGCCCGTGCGCCGTCTTCCACGGGGCCGGCGTAGCAGGCGGTCACGGCGATCACATGCTTTCCGACCATCTCGTCGGGCACGATGGGGAGTGCCGGAGCTCGCCGCTGCACGACGATTGTCATCAGCGCATCCGGGCAGTCGGTGATCCAGTCGCGGTAGAAGTGGAGCACCCTGGGAGCATCACGTATCGGCCAGAAGATCGGTCCCGCGAAGACTTCTGGTCCCAGCGTATGTAGCCGGAACTCGAACTCGGTCACGATTCCGAAGTTGCCACCGCCGCCGCGCACCCCCCAGAAGAGATCGGCATGATGAGTCTGACTGGCCTTCAGCAATTCGCCACTAGCGGTGACGATGTCAACCGAGAGCAGATTGTCGATCGTGAGCCCATACTTGCGCATAATCCAGCCGATGCCGCCCCCGAGCGTCAGGCCGGCCACACCTGTATGGGTAACGACGCCGGTGGTTACTGCGAGTCCGAACGCCTGCGACGCACGGTCGAGCTCACCGAGAAGCACTCCGGCTTGCACACGGGCCGTTCGAGCCGCAGGGTCCACCCGGATCCCCTTCATCAGCGACAGATCGATGACCATGCCGCCGTCACAAACGGAGTAACCAGGGAAGCTGTGCCCTCCTCCTCGCACCGCGACGAGGAGGCCATGCGCCCTGGCAAAACCTATGGCGGACCGGACGTCCGCCACCCCGGCGCAACGCACAATCAGCGCCGGGTGTCGGTCGATCGATCCGTTCCATACACGTCGTCGTTGCTCGTAGCCCGCGTCACTCGGACGGATGAGCTCACCGCGCAGCGCCGCCACTAGTTCGTCGACGGCGCGCTGGTCAATAGGAACCTGTTTGAGCCTGGCCAACGTGGTCATGCTCCGAGTGTCGACCTGCGGCGCCGTCTCTGTCAGGAACTTCAGTTCCACTCCTGACCCGGGACGAGCCGAGCCGGATCCAAGATCACAATGTGGCCGCGTTCAGTACGCACCACGCCGTCCCGGCGAAGTTCCCTCAGCTCCCGTACGACTACCTCCCGCACCGTTCCCACGGCATCGGCCAGCTCCTGTTGACTGACCGGGACGACGATCTCGGCCAGCGCCTCACGCTCAGGTTCCCGCTGCGCGGCGAGGTCCAGGAGATGTCGCGCCACACGCTGGCGCACGGTTGTGAAGGTGTTTCCAGGGATCTCGTCTACGAAGCTCAGCACCCGTTCGCTGAGCTCGCTGAGGAAGGCCTGAGCAACTCGTGTATCCCGTGCAACTGCCCGGCGAACCACGGCTGGAGACAACCTCAGGAGCTCGGCGTCCACCAGTGCCTGCGTCGCCGCCGGCATGGTGAAGGGCCTGGCGAACAGCGATACGGCGCCGATGAGGGCGCCGGGCCGGGCATAGCGCACAGTCATCGTCCGACCGTCGGGAGCGGTCACGAACCCCCGGACGACGCCCGAGATCACCAGCTCAAGGTGCGGAGCGGGTTCACCTTCTCGATGCGTGACCGAGCCAGCAGGAATCTTCATTCTGACCGCACCCGTTAAGACCTCTTCGACCACGTCGAGTGGCAACTCACGCAGGTGCGACTTCAACACCGCAGCGCGTACATCAGCATCCATTGGTAATTAGGAGCGCACGAACCGCTAAGCGGTCCTGTTTCCCCCATCCCCCATTCAATCCGCCCATGCGGTCTCCTGCACACGGCTTACTCATGGTTTTCCTGACATCGTTACGCCGCCTTCTTGGTAAGCAGATGGTGCCGCAGAGAGCTGGTGCAGTCCGAGCTCGCTGAACCAATCCTGCGCCCATTGGGTGACCTGTCCGTTTGCAGATCGACCTGCTTCTTGACTTGAAGCCACCATCGTCAGCGCCGGGGCGACGGTCAGCTCCCACGGCGACGACTTCCGCACCGCCACCCAGCTAGTTGCCGCCAACCTCGGAGTAGC
The DNA here is from genome assembly GCA_046735615.1 of Actinomycetota bacterium. Lineage (GTDB taxonomy): Bacteria > Actinomycetota > Actinomycetes > Propionibacteriales > Propionibacteriaceae > Microlunatus. The sequence goes on along the minus strand of JBKPTR010000355.1, from coordinate 444 downwards.
GCTGCTGCCCACCCGTGGCGCTAGTCGGAGTCTCCGCAGCCGTCACCGCCGGGTCGTCGACCTCGCCGCACTTTCGCGAGCGGCCCGCCGTACGCCTCACCACTTGAATGAGGCGCTGGGGTTGGCCGCGCACACCCAACCGGATGAAGTCCCGCAGGCCGACCGGCTTGTGGTCGCCATGGAACGTCGATAGCGGATCGGCAAGCGCTCCAACGGTGGCCGAGGCGGGAATGGCCGATGAGCCGGCGGTGGTCGCCGGGGCTGGCATCACCGAGGAATGCGTGGACGCTGTCACGCAGGCTCGCGCAATGCTGATACGGCACGAGGCCGCAGAGATCGTCGAGGCGGCAGGAATGCGCGAGACATTGACCTCACGGCAGGGATGTCATGCCTGAGGAAGCTCGGCTGGTCGCTGGCGAGCGGTGACAGCTGCGGACCTGCGCG
>JBKPTR010000354.1:0-27979 GCA_046735615.1 Actinomycetota bacterium | reverse complement strand
CCGAATCGCGCGGCCGATGATCTGGCTACTTGGCGTCTCCACCAACATCGTCGTCCGGATTTTGGGCGGTGACCCGAAGGTCTCGCGTGAGGAGGTGACCAATGAGGAGATCCGTGCCATGGTCAGCGGCTCAAGCACGCTCGGCGACGAGGAGCGTCGCATCGTGGAGGATGTCTTCGCGGCCGGTGAGCGCGGCCTGCGCGAGGTGATGGTGCCACGGACCGAGGTCGATTTCCTTGCTGGCGACATGCCCGCGCACCGGGCCGTCCGCGAGGTGATCAAGGCGCCGCATTCCCGCTATCCGGTGATCGGGGATTCCGTCGACGACGTCATCGGCTTCGTTCATGTTCGCGATCTGCTCGATCCTGATCTCAGCTCGCGTACGACGCCCGTAGCCGAGGTTGCACGTCCGGTGCTTTCGATGCCTGACACCGTGCGCGTCCTTCGAGCACTTAGTGACATGCGACGCAGCGCATCGCATCTGGCGATCGTGTTGGACGAATACGGCGGTACGGCCGGCATTGTGACGATGGAAGACCTGGTGGAGGAGCTCGTCGGTGACATCACAGATGAGTATGACGTTGTCGTTGAGGAGCCGGTTGGCGTACATGGGGACTTGGTGATCGACGGTCTGACCACGCTGGATGATTTCGCTGAGAAGACCGGCTTGGTGCTGCCAGAAGGCCCGTACGACACGTTGGCTGGTTTCTTCATGGCGAGGCTCGGTCAGCTCCCCAGCGTCGGCGACACGATTTCGCTCGAACTCGCCTCGATCGATCCCGACGACGAAGAGCCTGCTCATCTCGAGCTTAAGGTCAGTGAGCTAGATGGACGGCGAGCGTCCGCCTTCGTCGTTCACCGACAGGACGGCAAAGACTTCACCCCGGCATCGCCTTAGTCAGTTGCCCGCTACGAACATGCTGACCTCGAAAAGGTTCCAGGTGATTGCCCACCCCGTGGAACAATGACGCGCACACCCCTGGCGGGCCCGACCCGGAAAGGAATAGCTGTACCCGATGGCTTCACATAGCGGTGCTGGCAGGCCGCGCGTGCTCTCTCTTGCCCAGCCCACAGCGGACTCTCTCCACCTCGGCAACTTCCTGGGTGCGCTGCGCCAGTGGGTGCCGCTGCAGGAAGATCATGAAGCGTTCTACGGGATCGCCGATCTGCATGCACTCACCGTGGCGATTGAGCCCGCGGTGCTGCGCGACCGTACGCTGCGCACTGCGGCTCAGCTGCTCGCCGCAGGCATCGACCCAGCAAAAGCCACTGTGTTCCTCCAGTCCCAAATCCCCGAACACACCCAGCTCAACTGGGTACTGGGCTGCATCACGGGCTTCGGTCAGGCGCAGCGGATGACGCAGTTCAAGGACAAGGCCGCCAAGATGGGCCCTGAGGCCACGAATGTGGGTCTGTTCACCTATCCGGTGCTCATGGCAGCCGACATCCTGCTGTATCAAACTGATCAAGTACCTGTGGGTGAGGACCAGCGGCAGCATCTTGAGCTCACCCGTGATCTGGCCACGCGTTTCAACTCACGCTACGGACCGACATTTGTGGTGCCCGAGCCGTACATCCTGCCCTCGGTTGGCAGAATTGCCGATCTTGCCGAGCCGGGCACGAAAATGAGTAAGTCGCTGTCCTCACCAACTGGAATTATCGAGCTGCTCGACGATCCGGCGATCAACATCCGCAAGATCAAATCCGCGGTTACCGACTCGGGTCGGGAGATCATCTTCGACGAGGCCACCAAACCCGGCGTATCCAACCTGTTGACCATCCTGTCAGCATTGACGGGTGCTGACGTCGACTCGCTCGTGGAGGAGTTCGCTGGGCGCGGCTACGGAGACCTGAAGAATGCGGTGGCCGACGCGGTCACCGAGTTCGCGACGCCGTACCGGAACCGGACCCTCGAGCTCATGGAGGAGCGCGGCGAGCTTGAATCGATTCTCGCCAAGGGGGCTGACCGGGCGCGTGAGGTCGCCAGCGCCACGCTGGCTGACGTCTATGCCAAAGTCGGCTTGCCGTGAACTGACTTCGCGATCGGCGGCTACAGCTCAATGGCCGGGCTCAGCACTGTGAAGAACTCCGCGCCATGTGGCAGGTAGAGAGCAAACTTCGCCAACCCGCTGGGGACACCCTCGAACACGAAGCGGCCATCCTCATCGGCGTACGTGCTGCGACGCCCATCTGGCAGCAACACATCAACGCGGACGCCGGCGCCAGGCGCTGCCCATCCGTCCACCCGCACCGTGCTGTCGTCTAGTGGCGTCAAGGTCACCATCGTGGTCAGTGATTCGCTGCTGAACGTGATGGTACGAACTGCCTCGGTGGCGGCGCCGCGGGTGCCGGCCGTCGCCATGTCCAGCAGAGTCAGGGTGGCCACCTCGGTATGCAGGGCATCCAGAGTGATGTCGAACTGGATCCGCTCCACTAGGCCCTCGGGGACCGGATCATGCTTGTCGTAGTAGCTGCGAATCGAGTTGAGGAGGGCGAAATCGCTTGGATTCAGGTCCTCAGCAGCCAGCGACGCTTCCATCTTGGCCCGGCCTTCGTCGTCGGATCCGTTCATCGGTGCTCCCAAGTGGGGTCTTGCGCAAGGGCGATCCGCAACTTGGCCAAGCAGCGCCCCCGAGTGGGGCCAATGCTGCCTTGCGGCATCCCCAGCGCTTTGGCTAATTCTGCATAGTCGGGTCGGTCTGCGAAGGCGATGACGCGCAGCAGGGTCCGACATCGCTCGGGCAGTGCCGCGATGTGTTTCCAAAGCTGGGCGTCGCCCTCGTCGCGGAGCACGGTGTCCTCCACCGATTGGCCTTCGTTCGAGGTTGCGGTGGTTGATGACTCCAGGTCCTCCGGCCGCAGCCTTGCTTGATTTCTGGCAGCCCGCCAGGCCTCGCGTTTGGTGGTCACGACCATCCACCGCAGCACGGCAAGCGGCTCAGAGATCGTGTCGGATTTCCGGATCAATGTCAGCCATACGGATTGGAGCACGTCCTCTGCGGTCGCAGGATCCAGCTGCGAGGACCGCGCGGTGTGCCACAGGATTGGAGTGAGAGCGCGGACAAGATCGCCCATCTTCGCCTGATCGCCGTCGCGATACTGCGCGAAGAGCCGGCCCGCCCGAGTAGCCAGGCTGTCTTCCACAATGTCGCCATTCATCCTGAACCGGCGAAATCCGACTTCATTAGGCAAAGAAATACTCCGTAGACGTGCGCCAAGCCTGACGTGATCGCCTGGCGCGTCAGTCCGGTCATACCCACAAGAGCGTCCCGCAAGCTTCCTGATACCTCGGAACTTTGATGGCCCCAGATGGCGGCGTCACCCAATCCGCTCGTCCACGAAGCACCAGCGCCATGACTCACCCGGCTCGAAGCTGCGCATGACTGGATGTTGTGTCAGCGTGAAATGGCGCTCGGCATGCCGACCAACCGAGGAGTTGCAGCATCCGACGTTTCCGCAGCTGAGGCAGATGCGCAGGTGCACGGTGCGCGTGCCCTCACGAATGCAGTCCTCGCAGATGCCCGGGCCGTTCGGATTGATGCTGCCGGGAGCGTGTTCGAGGTGTCCGCACGGGCCAGCGGGCACGTTCGGCGTTGCCACTGTCTCGTTTTCGAGCCCATACGACCGCTCTGTGGCGACCGTGAGCATGGATTCCTCAATGTCGAACGACCCGAGTACCTCCTCGATGATGTCGTGATCGACCGTGCCGCTGGAGCGGATCTTCAAGACCTCGTTTCGCTCGATGTCGATGGTCTTGAGCCGGAGCCGGCGATACTCCTCGGACGGCGTCTCGTCGTCCCCCGGCCTGCCGAGCTTCTCCCACATGGCATTCGGCCGGGCGGCGATGCGATCACGGAGCAGCTGCACCGTCTCAGGCGCATCGTTCGGGCCTACAACCTCGCCAAGATGCGCAATGGCGGTGTTACTGGATGTCTGCAACACGGTGGCGGCCTGTAGAGCGTCCGAGCGAGCGTCTGGGCCTCGCAGTCGTAGTGCCCTGACCAGAAGCGGCAGCGTCAATCCCTGCAGTAGCAGGGTCCCCGCCGTCACGACCATTGCTGCGAAGATCAAGGTGTCGCGAAACGGCACACCTTCCGGAATCAGGAAGGCAGCGGCCAGGGTCACTACACCCCGCAGACCCGCCCACCCGATCACCAACGCGTACGACCACGGCACTCGGGTGTCACCCGTGTCCTTGTCACGACGGAACAGTAAAGGACGAGTGCCGATAACCCACAGCAAACGGATGATGATCACACCCGCCAGGACCGCTGCGCAGAACCCGGCTATCTGCCGTCCGGAGAGACCAGATTCAGAGTTGGCCTCGATGATCCGGCGAGCCTGCAGGCCGATCATCAGGAAGACCGTGTTCTCAAGCAGGAATTCAATGGTTGCCCAGTTCACCCGTTCGCTCAGACGCGATTGCCCCGACTGGATGACTGGCGATTTGTGGCCCAGGATCAACCCGGCGGTTACGACGGAGACGACACCGGAGCCGTGAAAGCTCCCGAGGTGCACCAACTCAGCCGGCAGATAGGCCGCGAACGGCACCAAAAGCGAGATTGCCGTGTCGAAGACCGGCCGAGTGATCCGCGCCCGGATGGGAATCACGATCAGCGCCACTGCCAGGCCAACCGCAATTCCACCCAAGGCAGCGACGAGGAATCCCACGGTCGCCTGGGTAGCCGTAATGGTGCCGCCAATCGCGGCAATAGCTACTCGCAGACAAGTGATCGCGGTCGCATCGTTTACCAGAGACTCGCCCTCCAAGATGGTGACAAGGCGGCGGGGCAATCCAACTCGGCGGGCGATTGTGGTGGCTGCGATGGCATCGGGCGGCGCCACGACTGCGCCTAAGGCAAGTGCTACCGCGAAACTCACCGGCAAGATCAGCCAGGTGATGAGACCGACGCCCAAAGCGGTGAAGATGACGAGCACCACTGAGAGCTGCGCTATGGATCGACGATTCGCGCGAAAGTCGATAACCGAGGTACGGATGGCTGCGGCATACAGCAGCGGCGGCAGGAAGCCGATCAACACGAGCTCGGAAGTCAGCTCGGGGATGGGAACCCGCGGCAGGAAGGACAACCCGATTCCGACGAGCATCAGGAGTAGAGGCGCGGAGAATCTGATCCGATTGGCCAATGCCGTCACAGCAAGCACGGTGGCAACCAAGGCCAAGATGCTGATAGCAACTGTCACAATGCAATGCTTCCATCCCGGTACCGAGGTCCGGTCGCGGCCGTGTGTAAGGATCGGAGCGTGACCGTATCGGGGGACCCCGACGGGTCGTCCTTGCTGACTTCGGCCGAGGTGAAGGACCTGCTTTCGGCTGCGGTCGAGCATGCCGGCGGCAGCCTCATCTCGTGGCGGCTGGATCATATTGATGCCAACCCAAGGCGTTCGACAACCGCGACATACTCCGCGGCCGTTGACTGGCCGACCGGACGCCGAACTGAGCTGCTCGGCGCAAGCGCCCGAGCGGGAGGCCGCGGCGCCAACGACGAGCGTGCGGTGATCTTCGGAGACGGGGAACGTGAAGTCGCGGTATGGCTGTACCCAAACGACCCCGATTTGCCGGGCTTGCCGCGTGCCGCAGTGCCGAATGCCCTGGCCGCGCTGTTCAACGAGCATCGCATCCTTGATCATCCAGTGACAGGCGAGAACATCGCTCTGGAGATGATCAGCTACCGACCGCGTCGACGTGCAGTACTCGAGGCTGTGATCAGAACCCCCAACGGGCCAACAACCTTCTTCGTCAAAGTGTTGCGAGAGGCCGCGTACGGGCCCACCCTTGAGCGCCATGAGCTGCTGCGGCGCGCTCGATTTCCTGCCGCCCTGGTGGCAGCGGCCACGGCCGACTTAATTCTGGTGCTGCATCAGCTTCCGGGCCGGCCGCTGACGCAGGCGATCTTCGACGAAGCGATGCCGTGCACTGCCGAGAACATGATCATGTTGCTGGATTCTTTGCCGTCCGCGGTAGTTGCGCTGCCTCGCCGGCCGCCGTGGACCGAGGCGGTGGCGACCTACGCAGAGATGATCGGCGCCGCGTTGCCGGTGCTGGATCCGCAGTTACGGTGGCTGGTCGACCAGGTTTCCGGCGGTCTGACTGGAATGGAGCCGGGCCGGGAGCCTACGCACGGCGACTTCCACGAGGGCCAGCTGTTCGTCTCGAAAGGTTTGATCACCGGTCTGCTCGACATCGACACCATGGGCCCCGGGCGGCGTGCTGATGATCTTGCATGCATGATCGCGCACCTCTCGACAATGCAACGGATGACAGCCGAACAGGCCGCCGGCCTGACGCGTTTGATCAATCTTTGGCTGCAGGTCTTCGACAGCCGGGTGGATCCGGCAGAGCTGCGGCTGCGGGCTGCCGGGGTCATCGTCTCGCTCGCCACCGGGCCCTATCGAGGCCAGGAGCCGAACTGGCAGGCCGAGACGGTACGCATGATCGAGTCCGCGGTCGGTTTGGTGCAGAGCTCCGTCCAGGTCTGAAGCGTGCCCTGCGAGCATCGGGAATCAAGCACTGCGCGAGCTTGGCACCAAGACCTGCCCTGCGAGCGTCGGGAATCGCGCCGCTGCACGGAGAAGGAGCGAGCGGAGGCGTTCTTCCCTCTGCGAGCGACGACGGCGGCGGACTCCGCGCGCGATGCGCGAGTGGGGCACGAAAAGGGGTTGTGCAAGTATTCCCCAGTGAGTGCAGAGACGGAGTCTGGAACGCCATTCAAGGCGGTATACGGGCCGGAGAATCTGGCCGAATTCGATCCTGATCTTGCCCTCGGCGAACCGGGCCACTATCCCTATACGCGCGGCATCTACCCGTCGATGTACACCAGGAGGCCCTGGACCATGCGCCAGTACGCGGGCTTCGGCACTGCGACGGAGTCCAACGCCCGGTATCGCGAGCTGATTGCACAGGGGACCGCGGGTCTTTCAGTTGCTTTCGACCTGCCCACGCAAATGGGTTATGACTCGGACGCGCCGATCGCATCCGGCGAGGTTGGCAAGGTCGGGGTCGCGATCGACTCGATCGAGGACATGCGAGAGCTCTTCACGGGCATTCCTCTTGATCGGGTTTCAACATCGATGACTATCAACGCCCCAGCGGCCGTCCTCTTGCTGCTGTACCAGCTGGTTGCCGAGGAGCAGGGCATCCCGCCCGCGAGCCTCTCCGGAACGATTCAGAACGATGTCCTCAAGGAGTACATCGCGCGAGGCACCTACATCTTTCCGCCGACCCCATCGCTGCGGCTGGTCGGCGACACCTTCGGCTACTGTCGTGATCATCTACCGCGGTGGAACACGATCTCGATCTCGGGTTACCACATGGCGGAGGCAGGCGCGACACCGGCACAAGAGATCGCATTCACGCTGACAAACGGAATCACTTACGTCGAGGCCGCCTTGGCAGCCGGTCTGGCAGTGGACGACTTCGCACCGCGGTTGTCATTCTTCTTCGTCTCTCGCACCACGCTCTTGGAGGAGGTAGCCAAGTTCCGGGCTGCGCGACGAATCTGGGCGCAGCTGATGCGAGACCACTTCGGTGCCCGTGACGAAAAAGCGATGATGCTGCGCTTCCACAGTCAAACTGCCGGAGTGCAGCTGAGCGCGCAACAGCCGGAAGTCAATCTGGTACGGGTCGCAGTGCAGGCGCTGGCCGCGGTGTTAGGGGGAACCCAGTCGCTGCATACGAATTCCTTTGACGAGGCGATCGCGCTACCCACGCCCAAGGCGGCCCGGCTAGCGTTGCGCACCCAGCAGGTGCTCGCGTACGAGACGGACGTGACGAAAACGGTTGATCCGTTTGCCGGGTCATACGCCGTCGAGTCATTGACCAATGATGTCGAGGCGGAGAGCCGCCGCCTGATGGAAGCCGTTGCCGAGCGGGGTGGTGCGGTGGCGGCGATCGAGCAGGGTTTTCAGAGAGCCGAGATCGAGCGTTCGGCGTACCAGGTGGCGCGTCAGATCGACGCCGGAGAACGGGTTGTGGTGGGGGTGAACCGGTTCCAGGTAGAGGAGGAAGAGCCCTACGAGCCGCTCCAGGTGGATCCAGCCATTGAAGTGACTCAAGCTGCCAAGCTTGCCGCGCTGCGCGCTGGCCGAGACCAAACAGCTGTCGACACCGCGCTGGACAACGTGCGGGCTGCAGCACGCGGTACTGGCAACGTACTCATCCCGCTGAAGGAGGCGCTCAGACTACGAGCCACCGTCGGTGAGGTTTGCAATGCTTTACGTGACGTCTGGGGTGTCTACCGCCCGCTCACGTGACCATCCTGTTACGACTTTGAGTGTCTCGTTGTAACGACTCGGAGCGTTTCCAACCGGTTGCCGTTCGGCATGAAAGACTGAGCTGAAGATGTCCGCATCCGACCCTGATGCCACCCGACGCGCCGAGATCACACACCTCGCCGGCGCGCTGAACGAGCGTCTGATCGCCATCCGGCGCGACATCCACGCTCATCCTGAGATTGGGCATCACGAGCATCGCACCACGGCACTTATCGTCGACCAGTTGGAGCGAGCAGGGCTCGTGGTCAAAGTGCTTCCGGTCGGCACCGGCGCCTATTGCGATGTGTTGCCGGGCGGCTTCGACGACTCGTCTGGTTTGGTGGGATTGCGCGCCGACATCGACGCGCTGCCCATTCCCGACGGCAAGAACGTCGACTATGCCTCAAGGAACCCTGGCGTTTGCCATGCGTGCGGGCACGATGTGCACACTGCGATTCTGATCGGGGTCGGCATTGTGTTGTCCCGGCTGCGGGACCTCGACCTGCTCACCAGAGGCGTTCGGCTTATCTTCCAGCCAGCGGAGGAGACCAGCCCCGGGGGCGCGCTCGACGCGATCGAGGGCGGCGTACTGCACGACCTGACTGAGATCTACGCGTTGCACTGTGACCCGCGAACTGATGTTGGCAAGGTTGCCCTGAAGGTCGGGCCGATTACTTCTGCCGTGGATCAGGTGAATATCACGCTGAGCGGCATTGGTGGCCACACGTCGCGGCCGCAGCTGACCCAGGACGTCATCGGCGCGCTCGGCGCCTTGGCAACGATGACCCAGCTGTTGTTGTCGCGGCGCATCGATCCACGCAGCGGGGTGTCGCTGATGTGGGGATCGATGCATTCCGGTTCGGTCGCGAACGCCATTCCCCGCAGTGGGGAGATCGTCGGGACGCTTCGGGCGCTCGACGCATCCGGCTGGCAGCTGGCTAAGCAGCTCATCCCGGAGCTAGCCGCGGATATCGTCCGGCCGTTCGGAGTCGAGGTGGACGTCGCCGTTACCGACGGGGTGCCCCCCGCGGTCAACCATGCCCTCGGTGTACGCCGGCTGACCCGCGCAACCGAGGAGATGCTCGGACCGGAGGCCGAAGCCGTGACCGAGCAGTCGCTGGGTGGTGAGGACTTCTCCTGGATGTTGCAGCGGGTACCGGGTGCTTTGGCACGGCTCGGCGTACGAACGCCGGGAAAGGTGTGCCCGGACATTCATCAGTCAACTTTCGTTGTGGATGAAGGCTGTATCCCGGTCGGCCTCAAGGTGCTCACTGAAGTCGCGACTACCTTCGAGCGCCGAGCGATCTGAGGGAGCTTCACGCGGCACCGCGCGAGCAGAGATCAAACTGGTACCGACTCCTTATCAGGCAGCAGCCCGAGGTTGCGGGGCGGGAGTTAGAGTCGGTCCCGGACCCCGACCAGGGCGAAGATGAATCGCCTGAGGCGGTTGGGGCAACAAAAAGTTGTGAACTCTCTTGCCGAGGAGGCAGTACGTGAAGAAAACCCTCACGCTGGCGGGCGCGCTTATCTGCGCGGCTGCTCTGGCTCTCACCAGCTGCGCTGAGGCTCCGGGGACAGGTGGCGCGTCGGCACCTCCGGCCGAAAGCCCGAGCGCCACCGCGGCAGGCGGTGCGGCCTTCAAGGCCTGCATGGTTTCCGACTCGGGCGGTTTTGACGACAAGTCGTTCAACCAGACCTCCTACAAGGGCTTGACCGACGCCAAGGCCGAGCTCGGGATCGACACGGGTCAAGTCGAGTCGCAAACGCCCGCCGACTTCGCGAAGAACATTCAGGCGATGGTGGATGCGAGCTGCAACATCATCGTTACCGTCGGCTTCCTGCTCGGCGATGACACACTCGCCGCCGCTATGAAGAACCCCGACATCAAGTTCGCCATTGTCGATAACAACAACCCGAAGACCTACCCGGCTGCCAAGAACCTCAAGCCGCTGATCTTTAATACGGCCCAGTCGAGCTTCCTTGCTGGGTACTTGGCCGCAGGCATGACCAAGACCAAGAAGCTTGGCACCTTCGGCGGGCAGAATCTTCCGACAGTCACGATCTTCATGGATGGCTTCAGCCAAGGCGTGGACTACTACAACAAGCAGAAGAGCGCGGATGTCAAGGTTCTCGGCTGGAATGCCGCCAAGCAGGACGGGCAGTTCACCGGAGACTTCAACGACCAGAAGGGCGGGCAGCGTACGGCGCAGGGTTTGATCAGCCAGGGTGCTGACATCGTCTTCCCGGTCGCCGGCCCAGCAGGTCTCGGCGCACTCCAAGCGGCCAAAGCCAGCGCGGGCAAAGTCAATGCCATTTGGGTCGACACCGACGGCTGTGTGAGCGCTGAGACGTACTGCCCCCACATCATCACCAGTGTCAACAAGGTCATGGATGTGGCGGTACGGGACACAATCAAGGCAGCGAAGGACGGCTCATTCTCCAACAAGCCCTACGTAGGCACCCTGGAGAACGATGGCACAGGCTTGGCGCCGTTCCACGACTTCGAGTCCAAGGTTCCCGCGGAACTGAAGTCCGAGCTGGACGCACTCAAGGCTGACATTATCAGCGGCAAGATCACCATCGAGTCCAAGTCGCAGCCCTCGGCATGATTGAGGGGTGACACCGACCTCGGCCCCCGCGGCCGGAACCGGCCTTCGGCTGCGGGGGATCACCAAGCGGTTCGGCGACCTGGTCGCCAACAACTCGATCGACCTGGACATTACGCCCGGTGAGATCCACTGTCTGCTGGGTGAGAACGGGGCGGGGAAGACCACGCTGATGAACGTCTTGTACGGGCTGCTCCAGCCCGACGAAGGCACGATTTCCATCGACGGTGTTGATCATGTCCATAACAACCCGAAGGAGGCCATTGCTGCCGGGATCGGCATGGTGCACCAACACTTCATGCTGGTGGACGTCTTCACCGTCGCCGAGAACCTCATCCTCGGGCGGGAGGACAGCACGGCCGGACTGCTCAACATGGGTGAGGCGCGGCGCACCGTCCAGCGGCTGTCGGAACGCTATGGCCTCGATGTGGACCCGGACGCGCTGATCGAAGATCTTCCGGTAGGCGTCCAGCAACGAGTCGAGATTCTGAAAGCACTGGCCAACGACGCCAAGTATCTGATCTTGGACGAGCCGACCGCTGTGCTCACGCCGCAAGAGACCGATCAGCTGATGGCGGTGATGCGTTCGCTTCGCGACGAGGGCAAGGCGATCGTGTTCATCACCCACAAGCTGCGGGAAGTGCGGGAGATCGCGGACAAGATCACAGTGATCAGGCACGGCAAGGTGGTGGGCACGGCGAAGCCGACCGACTCCGAGTCCGATCTGGCAGAACTGATGGTTGGCCGGGCGGTCCGGTTGGTGGTGGACAAGAAGCTCGCCTCGCCTTCGACCGAGCCAAGGCTGGTGATGCAAAGCGTCTGGGTAGCCAGGCCGAACGGCACAGTGGCCGTGCAGGATCTTGATCTGGAAGTGTTCGGCGGGGAGATCGTGTGCATCGCCGGCGTCCAAGGCAACGGCCAAACGGAGCTTGCCGAGGCGCTGCTCGGCGTGACCCCAGTCATGACAGGCTCGATGCATCTGGACGGCAAGCCGCTCACCGGGCTGTCGCCAAGGGAGACCATCGATGCTGGGCTTGGATTCGTCCCCGAGGACCGCAAGCAAGATGGCTGTGTCGGCACATTCACCGTCGCCGAGAACCTGATCTTGAACCACCACGACGAGCACCCCTACGCGCGAGGCATCGCCCTAAATCTGTCAAAAGTGAGGCAGAACGCTGCCCACCGCGTCGCCGAGTTCGACATCCGTACGCATTCGATTGAAGCGACAGTGTCCTCGCTGTCGGGTGGCAACCAACAGAAGGTGGTATTGGCCCGTGAGCTGTCGCGGCAGCTAGCGCTGCTGGTCGCCTGCCAGCCGACGCGAGGGCTCGATGTCGGAGCTATTGAGTTCGTGCACAAGAGGCTGATCGAAGAGCGGGATCGTGGCACGGCCGTCGTGATCGTCTCCACCGAGCTGGACGAGGCCGTCGCCTTGGCCGATCGGATAGCGGTCATGTACCGCGGCCGAATCGTTGGCATCGTGCCGCCGGACACTTCACGCGAAGTGCTTGGCCTGATGATGGCCGGCGTCCCGACTGAGGAGGCATTGGCTAGCGCGTCCATGACCACGCTGGCCGAGGAGGACGCCGCCTTGGAGGCCAGTCTGGAGGCGTCTCATGAGCCCTGAAGCGCGCACGCGCCGTATCGCAATTCCGTGGTCGGACGTGCTGACCACAATCGCGTCGATCGTGCTCGCTTTCATCGTGGGTGCGCTGCTGATGATCTTCTCCGACACCGAAGTCCGCAGCAAGTTCGCCTATTTCTTCGCCCGACCCTCCGATGCGCTGATCGCCTCCTGGGACAAGGTCAGCAGTGCATACGCGGCGTTGATCAAGGGCGCGGTTGGCGGATACGGCCCGATCACTGAGACGACCGCCCAGGCAGCTCCGCTGATCTGCGCTGGACTTGGCGTGGGTCTGGCATTCCGTGCCGGCTTGTTCAACATCGGTGCCCAGGGACAGGCCATTCTCGGGGCGATCGTGGCTGCCTACATCGGCTTCACCTTGCATCTGCCGCCCGGTATCCACCTACTTCTTGCGATTCTTGGCGGGCTGCTCGGTGGTGCGTTGTGGGGAGGCATTGTTGGCTGGCTGAAGGCAAAGACCGGAGCCCACGAGGTCATCGTGACGATCATGATGAACTACATTGCGGCCGGCCTATTGGCGTTCCTGCTCACCACGACCGCCTTCCAGCGGCCTGACCGCACCGACCCGATCTCCCCAATCGTTGACTGGAACGCCACCATGCCACGGCTGGAAGGCGGCCAATTGCATCTGGGCTTCGTCCTGGCGCTGCTAGCTGCGGTGGTCGTCTGGTGGATCCTGGACCGCTCGACCACCGGATTCGCCATCCGTGCTGTGGGTGCGAACCCCAGTGCTGCCGCGACAGCCGGGATGAGTGTCGGCAACACGACGATGATCACCATGTCCTTGGCAGGCGCGCTGGCTGGTCTCGCGGGTGTTCAGGCCGCCTTAGGCCCGAGTGCCTCGGGGCTGCCCGTGCCGCTGTCCCTCGGAATCGTCGGTTCGATCGGGTTCGACGCGATCACTGTCGCGCTGCTCGGCCGGTCCAAGCCACTGGGCATCGTCCTCGCAGGCTTGCTGTTCGGAGGACTACACGCCGGCGGACTCGCGATGCAGAGCATCGCCCAGACGCCGCTCACCCTCACATTGGTACTGCAGGCCCTGATCGTGCTCTTCGTAGCGGCACCCGCGCTGGTGACCAAGATCGTGCCCTTCCTGAAACCCCGCAAGACTCGGGCGCTCGGGCCAGTTCCCGAAGGAGGTCTGGCGTGAGCGTCGATACCGTCGAGCAGGCCCCGCGGCGTGCCGAAGCAGCCCCCGTCGAAACGCCCCAGAAGCGCCGTCAGCGCATCTCCACTGGAGTGCTTATCGCGGTCGTCGGCGTACTCCTCCTGATCGCGCTCGCATCCACTACCGGCAGCGCGAGATTCGCCCTCTCCGACGCTTTTGACCAGGTGCAACTGCCGACGGTGACAGTGCCTGGCTTCACCACCGTTTTCGTCTGCGCGCTGCTCTGTCTTTCGGCTGCGGTCGGGTACTTGTCCGGACGCATGCGTGGCCGGTGGCCGATAGTGGCGGGCTCTGTGGCCGCGCTGGCTGTTGTAATGGGTTTTCTGACTTGGGCGGCGTCCGGTCGTGACTTGCCCTTCCCAGTCAGCAACCAGTTCGCCGGCACTCTGTCACTGGCTACCCCTCTGGTATTTGGTGCGCTCTGCGGAGTGTTGTGCGAAAGGTCGGGAGTGGTCAATGTCTCGATCGAGGGTCAGTTCTTGTCGGCAGCTTTCGCTGCGGCCGTGGTCGGCAGTGTGACTCAGTCCGTACCCGTGGCCATGATCGCTGCACTGCTGGCCGGCCTCGCTATGGCGGCACTGCTCGCCGTGTTCTCGATCAACTACTTGGTCAACCAGGTGGTACTCGGCGTCGTGCTCAACCTGCTGGCTGTCGGGGTCACGGGCTTCCTCTTCGATCAGCTCGTGCAGCCGGCGTCGGTCAAGTACAACTCCGCGCCAGTACTCGAACCCATCCCCATTCCTGGACTCTCCAAGATCCCGTTCGTCGGCCGGGTGCTCTTCGAACAGAACGTCCTCGCCTATCTGGCCGCTGTCTCGGTCGTCGTCGTCTGGGTGGTGCTCTACCGGACCACCTGGGGACTCCGGATCCGCGCCGTGGGCGAGCATCCCGAGGCGGCCGACACGGTGGGCATCAGCGTCCGCGGGATCCGGTGGTCCTCGGTGCTGGCGGGTGGGGTGTTCGGGGGACTCGGTGGGTCTTTCTTCACCCTCGCCTCGACCGGCTCGTTCACCAAGGAGTTCACTGTCGGCAACGGCTTCATTGCGCTAGCCGCAGTGATCATGGGCCGCTGGCATCCGGTGCTGGCCTCGATCGTGTGCCTGTTCTTCGGCTTCGTGACCCAGATGGCCTCCCAGCTGCAAACCCTGAGCACCCCGATGCCGAGCCAGTTCCTGCTGATCTTGCCGTACATTGCCACCATCATCGCGGTGGCCGGGCTGGTGGGACGGGTAAGACCGCCCGCCGCTGACGGTATTCCCTACGAGAAGTAGCGTGTGTCCTGAGGCCGAAATGAGCCCTGACCCTGCCGAGATGCGCCCGGAGCCTGTCGAAGGGCCGATCTCAATCGACTGGGAGCAGCTGCGTG
This sequence comes from Actinomycetota bacterium, assembly GCA_046735615.1. Classification (GTDB taxonomy): domain Bacteria; phylum Actinomycetota; class Actinomycetes; order Propionibacteriales; family Propionibacteriaceae; genus Microlunatus. The sequence continues at coordinate 12,923 of JBKPTR010000354.1, read as the reverse complement.
CCGCAGCGATAGAGGCAAGTCGGCACGCGTACGCGCCCTACTCACACTTTCCTGTGGGTGCTGCCGCACTGGTTGATGACGGGCGGGTGGTGACCGGCTGCAATGTAGAGAACGCCTCGTACGGGTTGGGCTTATGTGCCGAATGTGGCCTGGTGTCGGCGCTTCATGCGAGCGGCGGTGGTCGTCTCGTGGCACTGGTCTGCGTCGATGGAGGTGAGGCGATCTTGATGCCATGCGGCCGCTGTCGCCAGCTGCTCTGGGAACACGGCGGCGCTGAGTGCCTGATCGAGACGCCCTCCGGCATCCTGTCGTTGAGTGCCATACTGCCTCAGGCTTTTGGGGCTGACGACCTGGCGCGGAGGCATCATGAACCTTGACCTGGAGGCTCTCCAGGCCTTTCCGAAGGTGTCGCTTCATGATCATCTCGATGGCGGACTGCGGCCACAGACGATCATCGAGCTGGCTACAGACGTCGGACACGTGCTGCCGACTCACCATGCTGATGATCTTGGTCGGTGGTTCGCCAACGCCGCGAACTCCGGCTCGCTTGTGCGTTACCTGGAAACCTTCGATCACACTATCGCAGTCACGCAGACGGCCCCCAATCTGCGTCGAGTCGCCAGGGAGTTCGTGGAGGACCTCGCCGCAGACGGAGTGATCTACGGCGAGACGCGCTGGGCGCCCGAACAGCATCTGAGGAATGGGTTGACCGCGGCCGAGGCCATTGAGGCCGTTCGTGATGGCTTGGCCGAGGGTATAGCGGCATCTCGAGCCAGCGGGCACGAGATTGAGGTACACCAGCTGGTCACCGCCATGCGGCAAGCCGGACCGACGCGTGACATCGCTGAGCTGGCACTGCGTTATCGCCGCGACAGCGTCGCTGGTTTCGACATCGCGGGGCCAGAGAAAGGCTTTCCTCCATCGCGGTTCCTGGAGTCCTTCCAGCTGTTGCGGCATCAAAGCGCCTACTACACGATTCATGCCGGCGAGGCGGATGGGTGTGAGTCCATCTGGGAGGCGGTGCAGGTGTGCGGAGCCAACCGGATCGGTCACGGCGTCGCGATCATCGAGGACATACAGCTCGACGACGACGGCAGCGCCACGCTCGGCGATTTTGCGGCGTACCTGCTCAACGAGCAGATCCCGTTCGAGATGTGCCCGTCCTCCAATGTGCAGACCGGCACGGTCGCCTCCATCGCCGAGCATCCAATCCACAGCTTGGATCGGCTGGGCTTTCGAGTGACGGTCAATCCCGACAACAGGTTGATGAGCGCGACCACTGTGACCAGGGAGTTCGCCCTACTCGCCGATGCATTTGACTACACGCTTTCCGACGTAAGCAGGCTCACCGTCAATGCGGCCAAGAGCGTCTTCGCGCCGTACGGTGTACGCAAAGCCCTGGTTGAGCGCATTGCGGCGGCTGCGTAGCGCGCCCTCGCAGCCTTGAAACACCGGCTGGGGGTGGTGTCGCGCCGGGCTAGGGTTTAGCCCATGACTTCGCGCGTCCTAGCCGCGGTGGCGTGGCCCTACGCAAACGGCCCTCGCCACATCGGCCACGTCTCAGGCTTCGGGGTTCCGTCAGACATTTTCGCGCGTTACATGCGGATGAGCGGGCACGAGGTCTTGATGGTGTCGGGGACCGACGAGCACGGCACGCCGATCCTGGTCCAGGCCGAGCGTGAAGGGCTGAGCCCCCGAGAGACTGCCGACAAGTACAACCGCGTGATCGTCAACGACCTGCGTGACCTTGGACTGTCGTACGACCTCTTCACCCGGACCACCACCCTGAACCACTACGCAGTGGTCCAGGATCTCTTTCTAGGGCTGCATCGCAATGGCTATGTGGTTCCCAAGATCACGATGGGTGCGGTGAGCCCCTCGACTGGACGAACCCTGCCGGACCGCTACATCGAAGGCACCTGCCCGATCTGCGGATATCCCAGTGCGCGTGGTGATCAATGCGACAACTGCGGCAACCAGCTGGACCCGATCGACCTGATCAACCCCGTCTCGCGAATCAACGGGGAGACGCCCAAGTTTGTCGAAACCGAGCATTACCTTCTGGATCTTCCGGCGTTGGCGGGTTCGCTAGGGAAATGGCTGAGCTCCCGCACCGACTGGCGGCCCAACGTGTTGAAGTTCAGCCAAAACCTGCTGGAGGATCTCAGGCCGCGGGCGATCACCCGCGATCTGGACTGGGGGGTGCCGGTGCCGCTGGACGGTTGGCGTGACCAGCCTATGAAGCGGCTCTACGTGTGGTTCGACGCCGTCATCGGTTACCTCTCCGCATCGGTGGAGTGGGCCAAGCGCAGCGGTGATCCGGACGCCTGGAAGCAATGGTGGATCGACCCGGACGCGCGCGGCTACTACTTCATGGGCAAAGACAACATCGTCTTCCACACCGTGATCTGGCCCGGGATCCTGCTCGGTCACAACGGTGAGGGTGATCATGGTGGCACAGTCGGGCCGCTAGGGGAGCTTCGCTTGCCCGACGAGATCGTCTCCAGCGAGTACCTGACGATGAGCGGCTCCAAGTTCTCCACCAGCCGCGGCAAGGTCATCTACGTCGGTGATTTCTTGCGGGAGTTCGGGCCGGATGCCTTGCGCTATTTCATTGCGGTGGCGGGCCCGGAGAGCACCGACACCGACTTCACATGGGACGAGTTTGTACGGCGCACCAACTTCGAGCTGGCCAACGAGTGGGGCAACCTAGTGAACCGCTCGATCTCCATGGCGTACAAGAACAACGGCGCAATCCCGACCTCTGGCCCATTGCTCGATGTTGATCATGACTTGTTGCGCACCTCTCAGGGGGCGTTCGACACCGTGGGCGCGTTGCTTGGCCGCAGCCGGTTCAAGCTCGCGATCACCGAAGCCATGCGGGTTGTCGGTGCTGCGAACAAGTACATCTCAGACACCGAACCGTGGAAGCTGGGAAGCGATCCCGAGCGGCGCGACACTGTGCTGCACACGGCGCTGCAGGTCGTGTCGGATGCCAATACGCTCTTCACTCCGTTCCTGCCACATGCCGCGCAGAAGGTCCATGAAGCGCTGGGCGGAACGGGTATTTGGGCGGCGCAGCCGGAGATCCGCGAGGTGAGCGAAGAGGGCGGCCGGGGCTATCCGGTGATCATGGGCGATTACACCGCCGAGCAGGCCCGCTGGGAATCTCGTTCGATCACGCCGGGTACCCAGCTGCTGCGGCCGACCCCGCTATTTGCCAAGCTCGATGAGACTCTGGGCGAGACTGGCCCCGAGTGGGCACCGATCGAACGCTGATATCCACTCCGCAGCAGCTACGCATCCGCTGCAGGTGATGCCACGTCCGAGTAAGTGGTGCTGCTCAGTGGCAGATCTATCTCTTCCGCTGGGCAGACGCCAGAGCAGCAATCAGTTCATCGGCGTTCAACCGCCGGGTGTACCCGGGTGTGCCAGGCTGGATACGCCAACCCTCGGCCAGCGGACCGGCGTCGACCACGTCGAAACCGAACACGTCGATCAACTCGGCCACCCGAGCCTTTGCCGCCGGATTGTCCCCTGCGATCACCAGGGCTCGTCGGTTCTGCGTACGCGGCGGCGTTGCGTCGGTCGTGATCTGTTGGGCATAGATGTGGTTGAACGCCTTGACCACTTGGGCCCCGCGCAGCCGGTTCTGTAGCAGCTCAGAACTGGTCAGGCTGTCATCGTCGAGCGCCGGAATGTTGCCATCCCGACGCGGGTAGTAGTTGTTGCTATCGATAACCACCTTGCCGACAAGCGGCTCGACGGGCACATCGCCAATTGCCTTCAGCGGGATTGCGACGACCACGAGATCACCAGCCGCGGCCGCCTGCTCGGTTGTGCCGGCATGGGCTCGGGGACCCAACTCGGACACCAGATCGGTCAGCGTTTCTGGTCCCCGGGAGTTGCTGATCACGACGTCGTAGCCGCCGGCGATTGCTGCGCGAGCGACCTGGCTGCCGAGGTGTCCGGCGCCGATCAGCCCTATGGTCTTGATTGCGTCGATGGTCATGACGGCCGGAACTCGTGAGCGTCCTCGGCTATTCCTGATCGGCCCGGCTAATACGAGGTGCCGCCCGAGAGGGACAGTGCATCGGTCGGATGCCACACTGTCTTGATCTCGAGAAAGGCGCGGAGTCGGGCGGTGCCGGGTGCAGCTGCGAAGTCGGGTAGACCTCTTGGGAAATAAACGCGCTTGACCGTTTGAGCCGCCGCCTGCTCCAGGGACTTCCGCAGTTCGGCATCGGCGCCTGTGAGGTCGAGAGCGTTGACGTCTGCATGGGCAGCGAGGTGCGGAGCCAGTTCAGCACCTCTTCCGGTCAGGATGTTGATTACCCCGGCTGGCACGTCAGAGGTCGCAACGACCTCGGCAAAGGCGATCGCTACGCACGGATCCTGCTCGGCAGCGATCATCACACAGGCGTTGCCCCCGGTGATCACCGGTGCCAGCACCGAGACTAAGCCCAGAAGCGGCGATCCCGTTGGCGCAAGGATGCCCACGACACCCGTTGGTTCCGGAGAGGAGTAGGAGAAGTAGGAGCTCGACACCGGGTTGGCACTCCCGAGCAGCGCAGCCAGCTTGTCTGTCCAGCCGGCATAGTGCACCAGCCGATCAATCGCCGCATCCACCTCAGCCGCGGCAATCTTGGTCGAGGCGCCGGTGCTGATCATGATCAGTTCGAGGAATTCCGTGCGACGGCCCTCCAGCATCTCGGCTATCCGGTAGATCACCTGGCCCCGGTTGTACGCGGTGGCTTTCGACCAGGCGGCATAACCCTTGCGAGCCGCGACAACGGCATCGCGCAGGTCTTTGCGCGATGCCAGTGCCGCATTGGCCATGAAGTTGCCCTTATTGTCGCTCGCCTGGTAGGTCCGGCCGGACTCAGAGCGTGGGAACGCGCCGCCGATGAAGAGCTTGCAGGTCTTGGAGACGGCTAGGTGGCTCATCGGGGGCGCTCCGGTGTGTTCTTGCGCGCATCACGGGGGTCCAAAGGGGTCGCCCCCCTTGCTGGTGCCATGACCGCCTCATCGTCGGTATTCAGATAGGCGGCCAGACCCGACGGTCCTCCTTCCCGGCCGAAGCCCGACTCCTTGTAACCGCCGAAGCTAGCCGTCGGATCGAACCGGTTGAAGGTGTTGTCCCAGATCACACCTGACCGAAGCGCCGCCGCCATACCCATGGCGCGTGAGCCCTTCTCCGTCCACACTCCCGCCGACAAGCCGTACGGGCTGTTGTTGGCCTTCGTGACGGCTTCATCCGGGGTTCGGAACGTCATGGTGGTAAGCACCGGGCCGAAGATCTCCTCACGGGCAATCCGCATCGAGGGAGTGGCGTTGGTGAAGATCGAGGGGGAGAGGTAGTAGCCATTCTTCGGCAGCGGGCATGAGGAGGACCACAGTTCCGCGCCCTCTGCTATCCCGGCGTCCATTAGAGTCGTGATGCGTCCGAGCTGTGCCTCGGAGTTGATCGCGCCTACGTCGGTGTTCTTGTCCATCGGGTCGCCGACCCGGAGCGTCTCGATCCGTTGCTTGAGTCGCTCGATGAACTCTTCGGCGATCGACTCCTGCACCAGGAGACGGGACCCTGCGCAGCACACTTGTCCCTGGTTGAAGAAGATGCCGTTGATGATGCCCTCAACGGCCTGGTCCTGCGCCGCGTCCTCGAAGATGATGTTGGCGCCCTTGCCGCCCAGCTCCAAGGTGATCTTGCGCCCGGTGCCTGCCAATTCCCGCTGGATGCGGCGACCGACAGCGGTGGAGCCAGTGAAGGCGACCTTGTCGATGCCGGGATGATTGACCAGAGCGGAGCCCACATCGCCGGCTCCGGTGACGATGTTCACCACTCCCGGCGGCAGATCGGCATCGGCGATGATCTCGGCCAGCACCAAGATCGATAGGGGCGTGGTCTCGGCCGGCTTGATCACCACAGTGTTACCGGCGGCGAGTGCCGGCGCGATCTTCCAGGCAGCCATTAACAGCGGGAAGTTCCAGGGAATGACCTGTCCGGCCACGCCCAGCGGTTGCGGGGCCGGTCCCAGGCCAAGGTGCTGCAGCTTGTCAGCCCAGCCAGCGTGATAGAAGAAGTGCTGCGCCGTGGTCGGAAGATCGAAATCCCGGGTTTCCTTGATTGGTTTGCCATTGTCAAGGGTTTCCACGACGGCAAGCTCGCGCGACCGCTCGGCGATGGCACGCGCGATCCGAAACAGGTACTTGCCACGCTCGGCGCCGGTCATCGATGACCAGATCCCATACGCCTGGCGGGCGGCATTAACCGCCCGGTCGATGTCGGCCGCGTTGACGGTTGAGACGGTCGAGAGCTTTTCCCCAGTTCCGGGGTTGATGGTGTCGCGATCTTCCCCGCTGCCCTCTTTGAAGGTCCCGTCGATGAATGGCAGGTAACGGTCTTTGATGTTGGCAATGGCACTCGACTCCGGCGCCGGAGAATATTCCCATTCCATGATCAAACTTCTTTCAGTCAACGGTCACATAGTCGGCACCGGAGTAGTGGCCGTCCAACTGCGCCCGGCGTTGCATGATCAAATCATTGAGCACCGACGAGGCTCCGAACCGGAAGTAGTAAGGATCCAGCCACTCTGGGCCGGCCACCTCGTGAACCGCTACCAAATAACGGATTGCGTCCTTTGCCGTACGGATGCCGCCGGCAGGCTTCACCGCTCGCTGTTCGCTGGTCTGGGCTTTCCAGTCCTTGACAGCCTGCAACATCACATGGACCACGGGCAGGGTGGCGGCTGGGGTGATCTTCCCGGTCGAGGTCTTGATGAAATCGCCGCCTGCGAGCAGCGCAAGCCAGGAGGCGCGGCGTACGTTGTCGTAGGTCGCCAGCTCGCCGGTCTCCAAGATCACCTTTAGTCTGGCCGCACCGCACGCCTGTTTGATCGCAACGATCTGCTCAAACACGGTGCCGTACCGGCCAGCCAGGAATGCCCCTCGATCGATCACCATGTCGATCTCGTCGGCACCACCATCGACCGCGATCTTGGTGTCGGCGAGCTTGACCTCGAGGGTGGAGCGGCCGGATGGGAAGGCCGTAGCGACTGATGCGACCTTGACATCGGAGCCCTTCAGCTCCGCGACGGCGGTGGGCACCATGTCGGGGTACACACAGATGGCAGCGGTACGCGGCGTCTCGGGGTAGTCCGGATCTGGCAGCATCGCCTTGCGCGCCAGGTTTCGCACCTTCCCAGGCGTGTCGGCACCTTCGAGCGTGGTGAGATCCACCATCGAGATCGCCAGATCAATCGCCGCCAGCTTGGATGTCTTCTTGATGGAGCGGGTCGCCAACCCGGCCGCTCGCTGTTCGATCCCGACCGGATCCACGCCGGGTAACCCACGCAGGAAGCGGCGCAATGAGGACTCGTCCGCAGTCGCATCCGCGAGATGCGACGGCAATCGCGCTGCGGATTGCGGCGAGATCTCCCGCGTCGTCATACTCGCGATCCTAGATTGCGAGCGTCGGAAAATCGCGCGCACCTGTTTGGACGAACGAGCGAGCAGACAACGCTTCCGAAGAGATTTAGGCATGCAAGTGTCCTGCGTTGTCTGCGAGGGAGTGAGGAAGACAGGGGATTATCAGCGCGATTGCGCGAGCAATCTCAAAAGGGTGTGGGCTGAGAACAGGCTCAGGGGCATTGCCATAGGGGCCTAGAGCGCGATCGGTAGCAGAATGTTTCCGTGCAAGCGGGTCGCTCACTCATGCGTCAGGACCTGGAGGAGGCCAGGGTCACGCCGTTGGAGCTGTTCTTCGACCTGGTCTTCGTGTTCGCGCTGACGCAGGTTACGGCGTTCATGGCTGACGAGCTGAATTGGCAGGGGGTCCTCCGCGGCGCACTGATGCTCATGCTGCTGTGGTGGGCATGGACCGGTTACGCGTGGCTCGCGAATGTGGCAAGTGCCGAGGAACGACCCATAAAGCTGGCCATTCTCGGTGGAATGTCGGCCATGTTCCTCCTTGCACTGTGCATTCCGGAGGCGTTCGACGACTTGCCAGGCGGATTGTCTGGCCCCGTAGTACTCGCGATCTGCTATCTGCTTGTTCGGGTCATGCACTTCGTCATGTTCGTGATCATTTCTCGGGAGGACGCCGGACTGCGGTCGCAGGTCTACCGGTTCGCCCCAAGTGTCATCGCCAGCAGTGCGGTGCTGCTGGTGGCGTCGCAGTTCGAGGGACGGGTGCAGACCAGCTTGTGGGTGCTGGCACTTGTGGCGGACTACGTCGGGACGGCCATGGCGGGCTTTTCTGGCTGGCGGCTGCCCTCCCCGGGGCATTTCTCAGAACGGCATGGGCTGATCATCATCGTTGCGCTCGGCGAGTCGATCGTGGCCATTGGTGTTGGCGTTGCCAAAGAACCCATTTCCTGGGTCATCATCGCTGCCTCGGTGTTGGGCCTGCTGTTGTCGTCGGCGCTGTGGTGGGCGTACTTCGATGTGAGTGCACTGCTGGGCGAGCATGCGCTGGCCACTGAGCCGCAAGAGACCCGGGCGAGGCTGGCGCGCAATGCCTACTCCTTTGCGCACGTCCCCTTGGTCCTTGGCGTAGTCCTGGTTGCCTTCGGGTTGAAGGAGGTGCTGTTGTACGTCAGCGACAGCAGCCATCACTCACTGACCGATCCGTTGCCAACGGTTGCGCTGGCGGCGCTCGTTGGTGGTGTGGTCATCTATCTGTTGGGCCATGTCGTCTTCAAGTGGCTCACGGTGCACACCGTCTCAGTCGTGCGCCTGGCAGTCGCAGGTGTGCTGCTGCTAGCGACCCCGTTGATCATCGGATTGCCAGCACTGGCGCAGCTGGGTGTTGTCGCGTCCGTGGTGGCTTGCGCAATGCTGGTCGAGACAGTCGTCTTCGCCGAGTCGCGACGGCAGATCCGGGCCGAGCTGACCAAACACTAATGCGGGCCTGCCTGATCAGGTGAAGGCGTTCTCCCCAGTCAATGCCTGACCGATCACCAACTGGTGGACCTCTGAGGTTCCCTCGTAGGTCAGCACCGACTCCAAGTTATTGGCATGGCGCAGCACTGGATACTCCAAAGTGATGCCGTTGGCGCCCAGGATCGTCCGGCACTCCCGGGCGATGGCCAGCGCTTCCCGTACGTTGTTCAGTTTGCCGAGGCTGACCTGCCGCGCCTCCAAGCGATGATCATCTTTCAGCCGCCCCAGGTGTAGCGCCAGCAGGAACCCTTTCTGGAGCTCCAAGGCCATGTCCGCCAGCTTGGCCTGGGTCAGCTGGAGTGAGGCGAGCGGCCGGTCGAAGACCTCGCGCGAGATGGCGTAGTCGATCGCCGTCTCCAAACAGTCGCGCGCCGCGCCGAGGACACCGAAGACGATGCCGAAGCGTGCTTCGTTCAGGCAGGAAAGTGGACCGCGCAAGCCTGTCACGTCCGGAAGCACAGCATCCTGAGGCAGGTGAACATCCTCGAGCACCAGTTCCGAGGTGATCGAGGCCCGTAACGACAACTTCTTGCCGATCTTGGGCGCTGAGAATCCCGGCATATCGGTGGGGACTACGAACCCCCGGATGCCGTCGTCTGTCTGCGCCCACACGATCGCCACGTCGGCAACCGATCCGTTGGTGATCCACATCTTGGTGCCGTTGATCACCCAGTCGTCACCGTCCCGCTTGGCGCGAGTCCGCATGCCTGCCGGGTTGGATCCAAAGTCTGGCTCGGTTAGCCCGAAGCAGCCGATGGCCTCGCCGGTGGCCATGCGGGGGAGCCAAGTGGTCTTCTGCTCCTCGCTGCCAAACATCCAGATCGCGAACATCGCAAGGGAACCTTGCACAGACACCATGCTCCGTACCCCGGAATCCCCGGCTTCGAGTTCCAGGCAGGCCAGGCCATACGAGACGGCATTGGCTCCGGCACAGCCGTAGCCCTGCAGGTGCATCCCAAGCAGCCCAAGATCACCGGCCTCGCGCATCAAACCAAGATCAAGATCTCCACGTTCGTACCAGTCGGCAATGTTCGGCTTGATGCGCTGCTGCACCCATTCGCGGACGGTGCCTTGGATGTCGCGCTCCTCCTCGCTGAGGAGATGATCGATGCCAAGCAGCTCGAGCGGTCCAGTACGGCTCATTGTTCTCCCATCCCAGTTAGCGTGAGCGCCGCCTTTTCGATTTCATCTTCACTCAGCAGTACGTGCTCGGCCGCGGCGCCCAGTGGCACGAAGCTGTCCTCGCTCGCCACTCGCTGAATCGGACCGCTGAAGCCGGCTTCGACCAGAGCCGTGACCACGCCCTCACCCACGCCTCCACTGTGCCGCGTCTCGTCGACCACCAGGACCCTGCCGGTCGACAGGGCTGCAGCCAGGATGTCCTCGACCGGAAGGGGAGCGAGCCAGCGCAGGTCCAGCACCTGCGCAGCGATGCCTGCGGAAGCGAGCCGGCGCGCTACGCGCAAGCTCATCGGCACTCCATTGCCAAAGCTGATCATGGTCAATGCTTCAGATCCACTTCCATAGCTCCGGGCACGACCGATCGGCACGTGATTATCATGATCAATGGCAAGCCACGCCTGATCGCCTGTCTCGTAAAGGTCTCGTCGGCGGTACAGCGCGATCGGTTCAAGAAAGACCGACAGGGTCGAGTCGGTGATAGCGGCGGCGACGCAGGTTCGCAGCATCGCGGCAGCGTCGTCGGCGCGTGCCGGGCATGCGACTACGAGTCCGGGAATGTCTCGCAGCACCGCCACGGCGTTGTCGTTGTGGAAGTGCCCGCCGAAACCCTTCTGGTAGCCAAGTCCAGCAATCCGAACGACCATCGGGTTGGTGAAGCGACCGCGTGAGAAGAACGGCAGCGTGGCAGCTTCGCCGCGCAGTTGATCTTCGGCGTTGTGCAGGTAGGCGAGGTACTGCACCTCGGGAATCGGGATCAGCCCGGCGAGTCCAGCGCCCAGTCCCAGACCGAGAATGGCTTGCTCATCAAGGAGAGTGTCGAAGACCCGAGCTGCTCCATGCTTGCGGGCCAGACGAGCGGTGACGCCGTAGACGCCTCCCTTGACGCCGACGTCCTCACCGAAAACGATCACTCGGCGGTCGGCGGTGAGCAGCTCATCGAGCGTGGCATTGATCGACTCGGCGAGAGTGCGGGGTCGCGCTGGGATGCCTCGCTCAGGGCGCGTCTTTCGCAGCTCATCGACCCTCGCCGCTACTCGGATTGGATGGCGTGGGGCGAGCGGAGCCATGATCTCTGCCGCCGAGCCGAGGCGAGGATCGTCAGCGAGCCGTCCCACCTCCTCATCGATCTGTCGGCGGATGGCGTCATAGCGAGCCAGGATGTCGGCAGAGCTGACCCCGGTCGCACGGAGGCACGATGCGGTGGACAGCAGCGGATCACGGGCGTAATCCGCCTCGATTTCCCCCGGCTTGCGGTAGCTGATCTCGGCGTCGCTGCCGGCGTGGCCTCCAAAACGTACGGTCCGCAAATGAAGAAAGGCAGGTCGTCGCTGATCGCGTACGACCTCGACGGCCTGCGCGATGGCCGGCCAGGCGGTCGCGGGATCAGAACCATCGGCCGAGAGGTACATCAGCCCCGGCCTGGACCCGTAGGCCGCCTCGATCCAGCCGCTTGGTGTCGGTACCGAGATGCCGAAGCCGTTGTCTTCGCAGACGAAAAGAATCGGCACCGGCAGGCCGCGGAATACGGTGGCAAGCGCGGTGTTGATCGCGCCAGTGGCGCTGGAGTGGTTCGCTGAGGCGTCTCCGAACGAGCACAGCACCACGGCGTCCTGGGGCCACTCACGGTCCACCTTGAGCCGGTGTGCGCGGTGCAGCGCGATAGCCAGGCCAACAGACCTCGGCAGATGCGAGGCGATAGTGGAGGTCTGCGGGATGACAGCCAGATCGGGATGACCGAAGACCTTGTGCCGGCCGCCGGCGATCGGCTCGTCCGCCAGACCCATGAGCCCTTGCAGCACGTCCCGTACTGGTGTGGAGCTGGGTGCCTGTCGTGCTCGAGCCACGTAAAACGCTCCCGAGCGGTAATGCAGCAGGGCGGGATCCGTCACCCGCAAAGCCATCGCGACCAGCGCGTTGCTCTCATGCCCAGACGAACCGATGGTGTAGAACCCGCGACCCTCCTGCTGGAGCTCCCGTGCCACGAAATCCAGGTGCCGACTGGTCGCTTGAGCTTCGAACACCTCCCACCACCACGCCGACTTCTCAGAACCCACTTGTGCTATCGCCGAACTGGATTCTGACAAGTCGGCGAGGGAGTCGCGGAAGTGACGGTCCAGCGGGTCCATCAAGAAGTTCTAGAGCCGGAGGGTGGTATCTGGGGTGAGCTCGACGACGTCCATCTGAGCCTTCTGCAGCCGGCCGGAGTAGTCCCAGTTCACCGCTTGCCAGCGAGTGAACTGATCCAGCACCCAAACGCCGGACTGCCGAGATCCATTACCCGACTTGCCGTTACCCCCGAACGGCAGGTGGGCTTCGGCACCAGAGGTCGAGTTGTTGATCGACACCATGCCGGCGCTGATCTTGTCACGGAAGGTGAATGCGTCCTTGGGATCGGTGGTGTAGATGGAGGAGGAAAGGCCGTAGCCAGGAGCGTTCGCCATCTCGATCGCTTCGTTCAGCGACTGGTAGCTGGCAATCCCTACGATTGGGCCAAAGGTCTCCTCCATGAAGATCCGGTCACCGGCGCGTACACCGTCGATCACCACAGGGTGGTAGTACAGCCCTGTGCTCGGGTCACCAACGAAGCCGTCCCGCGGGTTGTCTTTCGTGATCTTGCCGTACGCCGTCTGGACCGCGTGATGCGGCTGTATCCAACCCAGGAAGTCCTCAAAACGCTCCGCGAATTTCGCATCCATCATGGGCCCCATGAGCACGTCTTGCGTCGGATCGCCCACCTTGGCGCCAGCCACAGCCGCATTGAACCGCGCCAGGAACTGGTCATGCACGGACTCGTGCAC
>JBKPTR010000353.1:0-11295 GCA_046735615.1 Actinomycetota bacterium | reverse complement strand
GGCGTCGATCCGCTTGGTCAGTATGAGCCGCTCAAGAATGCAATCCAGCAGGCCTTCGTCGACTCGGGCGGCACACTCTCGCACCACCATGCGGTGGGCACCGAACATGCCGCGTGGTTGGAGCAGGACATCTCCGCGCCGGGTGTGCACATGATCGAGGGCCTGTTCAGCGCCATGGATCCAAACAGCAACTTCAACCCCGGCAAGATCATCGCGAAGTAACAGACTTGTAATCAAGCCGCACGAAGATCATTCGAAGTAGCCAAACTTGTGATCATCTTGTGGCTTCCATAGCTGCGTGAGACGCTGACAGGCCCGCATCCTGGGGGATATGGTGCCGTCGTGCTTCCCCACATGATCAACACCCATCGCCGATCATTGCTGCTGGTGATCTTGGCCAGCGTGGTGCTACTGCTCGCGGGAACCGGCCTTTTCCTGATCTCGCGCCCGACCGCCCGGGCGATCACGCCGCCCACGAATCCGTTCAGCGAGCGGCCTGCAACATTTTCCGCGGCACCGTCGGGGAGCAGCCCACAGTGGAGCGACTGGGATGATCTTGGCGGCTCCTTCAACGCGGGGCCCAGCGTGACCTCCTGGCGCGTGAACAGGCTGGACGTCTTCGTCCGAGCAGCCGGCCAGACCATGCTGCATCGGGCGTACAACGGCACGAAATGGTACGCACCTGAGGATCTCGGGGCCGCCATCGTGGGCGGGCCGGGAGCGGTCGCGCGCGGCGCGGATCGGCTCGACATCTTCGTCCGCGGTGCCGACAACCAGCTTTGGCGGAAGGCCTGGAATGGAGGGTGGATGGGCTACTTCCCACTAGGCGGGTTCCTGACGTCGAGTCCCACTGCCTCTTCCTGGGCGCCGAATCGGCTGGATGTTTTCGTCCGGGGCAGCGACAACGCGCTCTACCACAAGTCATGGGACGGCATCGAGTGGAGCGCGTACGAGCGGCTCGGCGGCAACCTGGAGGGTGCCCCTGCAGCCATCTCACGAGGGCCGAACTTGATCGACGTCTTCTTCCGGGGCCGTGACAACCACCTCTACCAGAAGTCGTACGACGGCTCGACATGGCAGAGGCTTGTCGATTTGGGCGGCGGACTCCATTCCGACGTCGCGGTGTCCTCGTGGGGCCCGGATCGGCTTGATCTCTTCCGCAAGGGAGACGACAACACACTGGAGCACCGGTCGTGGGATGGAAAGAGTTGGACCGGTTGGATGATGATCGGTACTGGGATCAGTGACACCCCATCGGCGGTCTCATGGAGCCGAAACCGGATCGATGTGCTAGCGCTGGGCGTAGGCGGTCAGCTGCTGCACAAGCACTTTTCCGTGCCGCAGACTTCTTGATCTTCCTGAGCATTCCGCCAGCGGGAACCCGGAATAGGCGGTCCGCACAGGGGATGGGACCTGCCCGCGCGGGGAAACACGGGACGGGCCGATGCGTTGGGCCTATTCCGGGAGCATGAGACCCGAGTTCAAGGTACTCGCCTGTCAAGCTTTTAGGGTGAAACTTTGCGTTCTGCAATCAAAGAGTGGCTTTTGGTCACGATTTCGACATCTGGACAACTCCTCACAGCCATGCAAAGCCTTGGGAACGCACGTGAACGCAGCATCCGACTATTAGATTCTCATCTGTGGCTCTTTCGGTACGGACCATCGAGGCAGAGCGGCACCGCGAGTTCAACGCCGCGCAACCGTCGGTGAGCTTCCTCCAGACGCCAGCGTGGGGGCGGGTCAAGAGTGAGTGGCGCAGCGAGTCGGTGGGCTGGTTCAACGGCCAAGACGGACCTGTTGGCGCAGGACTCGTGCTTTACCGGCAGCTTCCCAAGATCAAGAAGTACCTTGCCTATCTGCCTGAGGGTCCAATTATTGATTGGACTGCCCCCGATATCGGGGAATGGCTGCAGCCATTGGCTGATCACCTGCGCTCGGCTGGCGCCTTCGGCGTACGGATCGGCTCGACTGCAGTCGCCCGGCGGTGGAGCGCAGATACGATCAAGGCCGCGATCGCTGACGAGCGGGTCACGCGGCTGAGTGAGGCAATCCCGGATCAGGTCAACCACGAGACGACCCGTACCCGCAACCGGCTGCGAGAGCTTGGCTGGCGACCGCCGGAGGATGAGGAGGGTTTCGCCGCGGGTCAGCCACGCTTCGTCTTCCAGCTTCCAATCGCTGATAGGACGCCGGATCAACTGCTCGCTGGGATGAATCAACTGTGGCGGCGCAACATCAAGAAAGCAGCGAAGGCCGGAGTCGCCGTACAGCGCGGCAGCGTTGACGATCTGCCCGAGTTCCATCGGCTCTACGTCGAGACCGCTGAGCGTGATCATTTCAGACCTCGGCCGCTGTCGTATTTCCAGACCATGTTTGACGCGCTCCTGGCCGAGGACCCCGACCGGATCCGGCTCTACCTGGCCTACCACGAAAGTGATCTGGTCGCTGCGACCACATGGGTACGCGTTGGCCGGCACACGTGGTACTCCTACGGCGCGAGCTCGACCGTCAAGCGCGATGTGCGTGGCTCCAATGCCGTGCAATGGAAGATGATCACTGACGCACTGGAGGCGGGCGCGACGATCTATGACCTGCGTGGTATCACTGAGGGGCTCGAGGAGGACGATCCGCATCTGGGCCTCATCCAGTTCAAGGTCGGCACCGGTGGCGAGGCCGTGGAATACCTCGGCGAATGGGACCTTCCGCTGAATCCGCTGCTGTACAAGGCTTTTGATCTCTACATGAAACGTCGGTGATGAGTTGCCCGTGGTATTGACGACATGAGTGGCGTAACCCTGCGGCTGGATGGAGAGCGCTGGCGAGAGCACTTGCGGACTGTGGCCGGCGCGACGCCAGGCATCGTCCCAGTGATCAAAGGCAACGGCTACGGATTTGGCCTACGCCGACTGGCTGAGGAGTCAGCGACTCTGGGCGCGGACACGATTGGAGTCGGCATCCCGTCCGAGGTCGGTATCGTACGCGAGGCGTTCCCGGGCGATGTGGTGATCTTGAGCGCGTGGGATCCGTCCAGCGAGCTCGCCAGGAAGCTGACCGAGGACTCTTCGGTGATCACTACCGTGTCCCGATTGGGTGATCTGGACCTGCTGGCTGCGCGTGGTGATCGACCACGAGTACTTGTCGAAGTACTCACCTCGATGCAACGCCATGGGATCAGGGCCGATGATCTTGCTCGGGTTGGAGGGTTACTCCCCGGCGTTCACTTCGAGGGGTGGACGATCCACCTGCCGCTGCACACCGACGGTCGCTACGCCGAAGCCGAGCGGCTTGGTCACGCCGCTCTTGCCGTCGCACCGGGAAGGCTGTGGTTCTCTCACCTGCCTCCGGAGGAGACGGTCGCGGTTGCGCGACAACTGGGTGGAGCAGAAGGGGACCCCGTACCAGTGCGGCAGCGGGTCGGCACCCGACTCTGGCTGGGAGACAAGACCGCGCGCAGTACCACAGCGACGGTACTGGATGTGCATGAGATCAAGCGCGGCGAGCGGGCCGGATATCGGCAGCGCGTCTGTCCGGCTGATGGCTGGATCGTGGTGGTTGCCGGGGGCACATCCCATGGCATCGGGATGGAGGCGCCGACTTCGGCTAAGACCATGCGGCATCGGGCGATTGCCTTCGCCACCGGTTCTCTTGCGGCTGCTGGGCTTGCTCTCAGCCCCTACACGATCAACGGCAAGAAACGCTGGTTCCTTGAGCCGCCACACATGCAGTCGAGTCAGGTCTTCCTGCCGCACAAAGAGCGGCCGCCACGGATCGGTCAGGAGATCCCGGTCGAGCTGCGGCTGACGACGGCGACTGTCGATTGTGTCCACTGGACCTAGCTACGAGCGTCGGCAATCGTGCGCCGCCGTGCTGAGGAGAAGCGAGCTGAGGCGGCGGCAGCCCAGCGAACATCGCAGCGAGCGGAGCGAGCAATAGATACAGCGCGATGCGCGAGCAGCTCTGGAAAAAGGGGCACTCCTTCAGCTGCGCAGCTTTGCACGCAACTGGTCGTTGTCCTCAGCGGTCCAACCCATCTTGATCAACATTTGCTGCACGCCCCCGAAGGTTTCGTCGATGTGCCGCAAGAAGCTGATCATGGTCTCTGGGACGCTGAGGTGCGACGACAGGGGCCGGTCACGAAGATTGTCGGCATACGTTGGCGATGCCCTCAGCCGATTGACGACTCCTTCGACACGCTCCGAGCTCGCGGCGTAATCATCGATGATCGCTTGACGTTCCGCATCAGCCACAGACAAGGCCAGCGCCACAACGGTGCCGGTACGGTCCTTGCCCGCCGCACAGTGCACCAATGCAGCACCCGGCGCCCAGGCAACCCGGCGCAGCGCAGCCAGCACCGAGTCTGGACGATCCACCACATAGGAGAAGTAGACCGAGGCGACCTCGTCGTCCAGTTCGACACTGGGTTCCAAGTCGATCCATGGCAGTGCCTCGTCAGGCAGCACCTCGGGTCGTACGTCGGGCTTGGTCTCGCCCGCGCCCGACTCCCACTCCCGAAACAGCGAGAACTGGTGAATCCGGACGTCTGAGCCGACCAGCGGGCTTGGTCCTTCCTGCTGGACCTCATAGTCGCTCCGCAGGTCG
This sequence comes from Actinomycetota bacterium, assembly GCA_046735615.1. GTDB lineage: Bacteria > Actinomycetota > Actinomycetes > Propionibacteriales > Propionibacteriaceae > Microlunatus. The sequence continues at coordinate 6,696 of JBKPTR010000353.1, read as the reverse complement.
ATGACGTCGGTCAGGCCCAGCCCGAGCAGCTGATCTACGTCAGCAGCCGTGAGCGTCTGCAGGTTGTCCGACCGCAGCAGCCGACCAGGAATGATTTTGCCGCCGTCGCTGGTCGGGATTCCCCCGACATCACGCAGGTTGACCAGGCCGTCGAGGTCGATCCACATCCGTTCCACCCAGTCAGGGTAATAGGCAGAACATGCGCCCCGAGCCTGTCGAAGGGCAACCGTGCGCTTCGACAGGCGCCGTCCTGAGCTCGTCGAAGGGCTCAGCGCACATTCGACTGAATGGCCGGTTGGGCCAGCTAGCCGCCGAACGACTTGATGTTGAACGGTAAGCAGGCCAAGCGATCCCCGGCCTTCCCGTCGGCTGCGGTCGGCAGGGCGTGGAGCACGATCGACCGCTCGCCCTCTGGGATGAAGGACACGGTGGCTGTTGACCGTGCGTCCCCGTCTGAATCCACATCGAGGTCCAGCCAAACCTCAGTCTTGTTACTGATTACGTCACTGAGTTTTGTGGTGGAGTTCCAGGTGACGTTGTAGTGACCTTGTGCCGCGTTGAAGTCTCCGGCGACACATTTTCCTTGGTGCAGATGAACGCCGTAGACCCCATCCTTGGCGTCGATCCCGCTGACACGTAGGCTGAAGTAGCTTCTGCCGTCCATGCCGATCATGACCGCTGACGCCCTGGCGCCCTTGAACACGTCGGGACTGGTGGCCGTGTAGTCAATCAGCGCACCACCGTAGGACGCCCATTTCATGCCCCGCGCAGAGTTCGCCGCAACGCCGTGATTGTTGTGATCGGCGTAAGCAGCGCCGGATGTGGCGACCAGGGTGCACAAAGCCACGGCAGCAATCGCCGCCTTACGGAAACGGGCCACGATTTCCCCTAGGAGACTTGAATGATCAAGGTCTCAGGCAGGGGTTCCCCCACAGGTCACTTGTCCCCGACCGAGTCACCTCGGGTCAGCCTAGGTGATCTGACGCCCGCGCGTGGGCTTTCCCAGTGATTTCAGATAGTGATTCAGCCGGCCCAATGCCCGGTAAAGAACAACCAGCTCCACCACAACATGAGCACAATTTCGACAATCAAGGCGGCCGCCACCAGCAGCCGATGAGCGGCCGGAGAAAGCCTTGCCGGTCCCTCCACCCAACGACCGAGCATGATCCACAACGGAAACCAGAGCAGGGTTGCGCGGTTGACCGAGAAGAACCAATAGGACATGGAAAAGGCGAGTACTTGCACCCCGACCCAGCTCGCCTCACCCCACATCGGCCGGTCGGTCCCATCCGGGTCCTTCCTGGCGCGCAGGCTCACCACAATGCACCAGATGGTGACTCCGGCACCGGCGGCCATCGAGATCATCTCGCCACGGAACACGGCCGCCCACCATGGATGATTGGCGTACGCGCCAGGCAGGATCGCGGGAATCGTGTTCAGAAAAGACTGCCAGGGCCAGGTCAGCTGGCGCACCCAACCCGTCGTCTGCGCGCTATACCAGGCCGTCCAGGTGCCGGTGAGGGCGTACAGATAGGTCGCAAACGCCATCATCACCGAAGCGGGGATCAGCATCAGCGCGGCCCGACGTAGCTTGACCGCGGCCGGATTCTTGTCAGTGATGATCATTACCAGCAGGGCGCCGATCAGAAACAGCCCGGATACCCGTAGCGTGCAGGCGACTGCGGTGAGCGCGGCTGCCGCCAGCCAGCGATCGGAGCGGGCGCGTTCCCATGCCCAAAAGGCTGCGGCGCAAAAAAGCGATTCGGTGTAGGGCACAACGGTGAAGACAGCGGTCGGAGCGAACAGCCAGGCGACCGCCGCCCATGGTCCACCTAACCGGTAAAGCGCCGCGGCGGCGAAAGCCGAGCAGACCAGGGAGAGGCCGACCCCGGTGATCGCCATTGGGACTCCCAGTTGACCGAACAGCCAGAAGATGCCCGGCAAGCCCGGGAAGAAAGCCATCAAAGTGCCGTCAGGATCCGCCAAGTAGCCGTCGGCGGCCAGTTTGGAGAAGTGCCGCACGTCCCAGTTGCTCACCATGTTGGTGAGGCTTTGATCCTGGACGACAGCGAGCACGAGCGCGACCCCAACGATCATCCCCCGGCTAGCCAGCCACGCCTGGATCACGATCCGCCCTGGAGACGACGCGATGCTCTCTTTTGGCGCGGTTACCGGCCGAGCGGCATCTTGCAGCATCAGGCATTCCGCCTGGGGACCGTGGTGCCACTGAGCACCTGGAACCAGCGGGCGTCCGGGGCGTAATCGAGCACACCGCCGGTGGGGTCGTCGACATCATCAACTCGCACCGGATCGTGCTCCGGCCGCAGCGCATCCCGGACCACCATGATCACAACCCAACTTTGGGTGCACAGCCTGATCAAAACCGAGAACCAATAGATCCGGTCGGGCGAGCTGTCTCCAGGTACCAGAAAACCGCCGAGGTGCCACCAGATAGCGACGAAGTAAATCAGCTCGCCCGCGGTGAAGATCAGCCAGTCGCGCCACTTGGGCCGGGCCAAGATCATCAGTGGTAGGAGCCAGAGCACGTACTGCGGTGAGTAGACCTTGTTGGTTATCAGGAATGCGGTGACAACCAGAAATGCCACAGCACCGAACCGCGGCCGACGAGGCGCATACATGATCAAGACCAAGATGCCGACGCAGCAGAGTGTGAAAAGCCCCGCGCTCACCCAGTTGAGATACGGGACGGGATGGCCGGCGAGTGACAGCACGTACCAGATTGAGCCGAGGTCGCCGCCGCGCTCACTGTTGTACTGCCAGAAACTGCGCCAGGCGTCCGGTGCCAGCAGCAGCACTGGCAGGTTGACCAGACCCCAGCTCACCAGGAAGGTCGACAGGGTCATGACGAAGTCGCCCATGCGTTTGCCTCGCAGGCAGAGCAGGAGGAGCGGACCGAGCAAAAATGCTGGATAAAGCTTGGCCGCCGCTCCCAGCCCCAGCGTGACCCCGGCCAAGCCGGGCCGGCGTCGGGCCCAGAAAGCCATTGCAAGGGCAGTGAGGGCCACCGGCAACATGTCCCAGTTGATCAACGCAGCGGCGGCGACGCACGGCGAGGCAGCCAGCATCATCGCATCCCAGGGGCGCCCGGCCGGCGTACGAACCAAGGCCCAGAGCGCGACCAGGAACAAAGCGCCCAGCAGCACCGTGTTGACGTCAATGAAGATCAACGTGGAGTCGACTCGCTGCTGGTCGGTCAGGTCTGTCCCCTGCATGCCGCCGAGCGCGCGTGTGATCAGACGCTCCAGTTCCAGAAACCAGCCGGTGAGCACTGGGTACTCCAGAACCGGGTAGGCGCCGTAGTCGAGATAGGGAGTGTTGCCTTGCAGCAGTCCGCGCCCCGCGTACAAGAGCCCGATATCGGAGTAGCACAGGTACTTGAAGTGATCGGGTGGCGGCTGACCGGCAACCGTGATCCGGCAGGGCAAGCGGAACACGACACCGCTCAGGTAAACCAGAGTGCCGACCAGCAGGGTGACGCGCAGCGGGTTCCACCAGGCCCTACCGACGGCGGCGTAACGGCCGAGCGGCCCGCCGATTCGCTGGCTGACTGTGCCGACGAAGCTGTCAGTCGCCGAAGGCAAAATGCTGGGTGATCGGGCCCCGATCCCGACGGTTGGGCTTCTGCTCAACCTTGCCCGCCGGTCGGACTCCCGCTGGGGGAGAGACGCCTCCAGCGAGGCCCCGCCTGCTTGCCGGCTCCAGGTTTCTGGGTCTTTGTGGCGTCTGGATTGCGTGGCCACTTTGAGGACCACGTCTCGGTGGGCTTCGGGTTGGGAGCCTCCGTGGTCGGCTCATCGGTCGGCTGCAGCGTCTCCTGCATCGTCTGCTCGGGCTGCGGAAGCTCGTCCCTGTTCACGTACGCAGGCCCCGGGAATTGCTTGACGGGCTGGCCCTTGGTAGCGGTCTTCATGTAGTCAGCCCAGGTCAAGGCTGGGTAGGTGCCGCCGAAGAACGTGCTGTCTCCCGGTCGGGCGTATTTATCAAGATCGCCATTTCCGTCATTGCCTGCGACGTACATCACCGCAGTCGAAATTTGCCTGGTGTACGCCACGAACCAGGCCGAGACGATATCGCTGGATCCGTTAGCGTTCTTACGGTCCTTCGTACCCGTCTTCCCAGCCACCGGCCGGTTCAGGGTCTGCACTGCGCGTCCGGTCCCCTCCTCGACCACACTCGAGAGGGCGTAGGTGACGTCGTGTGCGATGTCCTCCGTGACCGCGCGCGCCTTCTCCGGCTGCGCCGAGTAGATGAGATTTCCCTTTCGGTCCCGCACCTCGCGCACTACATGGTTGGCCACTGCGACTCCGTCATTGGCGAAGGTCGCGTACGCGCTGGCCTGGACAAGTGGGCTCACCTCCGCAGTGCCCAGCGGAATCCGAGAGTTGTTGTCCCAGCCCGGGCCCTTGGGCGCCCCGGCGGCTTTGGCCATCCTCATGATCTTGCGCGGACCGCTGTCCATCTGAGTGGTGAGATCCACAAACGCGGTGTTAATCGAACTAGCGGTGGCCTTGATCAGGTCGACCTTGGAGCCGTACTGGTAGCTGAACTCGTTGCGTACCGGGTTTTTGTCACCCGGCGGCGTCCAGGTGTTGCCGTTGAAAGTGTCAAGCAGGCTGAATCCGTCCTTGAGGCCGGCTGCGAGGGCATAGGTCTTGAACGTCGATGCGGTCGGGCGTGGAGTGGTGGCCCAGTTGCGGGAGTTCTTGACGAAGTCGGGTCCGCCATAGAGGGCGACTACCTCGCCACTGTTCACATCGACCGAAGCTAGCGCGGCATGCAACTTGGAGGCCTCGCGCCCCGCAGCCCGCGCCGACTGCTTGGTGAACTTCTGCGTTGAGTCGACGGCGGCTTGCTGCGCATCCTTGTCGAAAGTGGTAATGATCTTGAGGCCGCCGCCGCTGATCATCGAGGAGTCGAATCCCGCGGCGCCGAGCTCGCGCTCGACCATCTTCATCAGGAAGCCTTTGGGGCCGCCGTACCGCTGGTTGGCACGAGCCTTCGGGAACTTCGGCAGCTTCCGCGCGAACTCGGCTTCCTGGACTGGGGTGATGTAGCCCATTTCGGCCATTGAATGGAGGACATAGCGATAGCGGCTGAGGATGCGGGCGCGATCGTCGTCATCGGACGGGTCGTACATGCTCGGGTTGTTGACCACGGTGGCCAGGAATGCGGCCTGCGGGACTGTGAGCTTCTTCGCATCCCTCTCGAAGTATTCCTTGCTGGCGGCCTGCACGCCGTACGCGCCGTGCCCGAAGTAGATCGTATTGAGATAGCCCGCAAGGATTTCCTCCTTGGTCATCTCCTTGTTGATCTTGTAGGCGAGGAAGAGCTCCCTGAACTTGCGAGGCAGCGTCCGCTCTGAGTTGAGGTACAGGATCTTGATGTATTGCTGGGTGATGGTCGAGCCACCTTGGACGTCGCCGCCGTGGGCGATCGTCCAGGCAGCTCGGAACATGCCCCGGATCGAGATGCCCTTGTCGGTCCAGAAGGAGCGGTTTTCAGCGGCGACAGCGGCCTGCTTCATGCTCGCCGGCATCTTGTCGAAGGTGAGCGGAGTGCGGTTCTGGATGGCGAAGTTGCCCAGTTCGCTCTTGCCGTCGTTGTAGTAGACGAAAGTGGTCGCAGTCTTGAAGTCGGCGTTGGCATCGGGCCGGGTTGTCGTGGTGTAGCCGACAACCACGACGGCAATCGCGCTGATGAGGCTCAGGATGGTCAGCCCGCCAATGGTAAAGAGGATGCGGCGAACCCACTTCCGGCCGCGACCGGACGTGTCACGGCGCGCGCTGGCGCCTTGGGGGTGCCATTCGACGGGTCCCCAATGGGGATCAGCCATAGATGTCCTCGACCGTCTGCTGGCGGCGGGGAGGCTTGCGCTTCACCCCGTCACCCAGTAGATAGGAGAGGATCATGTGGTTCCAGCCGCAGGCTGGGCAAACTTCGACGACCACGACCTTAAACTCCCCGAACTCGTGTGCCATCTCTTCTAATTCAGCGGTCCGCTTGATTCTCCCCGAGTATTGGCCCAATTGCTCGCCGAATACATAGTTGAGATTGACCAAATCCTCCGACTCGCACACCGGGCAACCGACGGTTGAGGGCTCGCCATGGTGCTTGGCCGCGCGGACAAGCATAGGGTCGGCGTCACAGGCCTCCTGGCGAGCGAGCGTGCGTCCAGGCCGCCGCAGCGCCTGGAGAGTGGAGCGTCGCTGCAGCGCATAGTCGATGACTTCGCGCTGGGACCACATGAGCAACAGCGTACGTGGACTCGGCCGAGAGGGCGACCCACTGCGATCTTTCGCAGAATCGCCCCCGAGCGGGAACTTCCGACTCGCTGTAAGCGTGCCCCGGTGTTCCCTACGCTCAGCTCGGGGGCGATTTTGAGATTGGTTCGGCCTGGCACGGTGGCGTACCATCGTGGGTCGGCCGGACCGCTCTCGGGGGATGGGGCTCGGCTAACCGGGGCCATGGCGCAATAGGTAGCGCACTTGCTTTGCAAGCAAGGGGTTAGGGGTTCGAGTCCCCTTGGCTCCACCCTGTGATGAGTCGGGTCATGTGCGACAGATGAGTCGGGTCATTGGTTACGCCTTGGCCATCGGCCGGGGCTTTTTTGTTGGTTGCGCCAGTAGCTGCGGTCGGGGTCGATGGTGTGGGTGCTGAGGATTTCGCCGGTGGTGA
>JBKPTR010000352.1:0-6262 GCA_046735615.1 Actinomycetota bacterium | reverse complement strand
GGTGGGAGTCGACCCGGACATCGCATTGACTGCTCTCGCTCTCACCCCCGCACAAGCAACCAGGCAGCGCAGCCGGCTGATGAAGTGGTTGGTTGCGCATCAGGGCTGGTATTTCTTCCCGATCTTGCTGCTGCTCGGACTCTCTATGCACTACGAGGCGATCAGCCGCATCATCAGCCGGGACAAGATTCAGCGTCGCTGGGTCGAGATCAGCTTCATCACCTTCCGACTCGCAGGATTCGTTGCTTTGCTGTTCCTGGTGCTTCCACCGGGGAAGGCGGTCGCGTTCCTCGCTCTGCAGCTGGCCGTGTTCGGCCTGTATATGGGCTCCTCATTTGCGCCCAACCACATCGGCATGCCGCTGGTGTCGGCCAAGTTGAAGCTGGATTTCCTGCGCCGCCAGGTCTTGATGAGCCGCAACATCAGCGGCGGACCGCTGATGTCGGTCTTCATGGGTGGGCTGAACTATCAGATCGAGCACCACCTGTTCCCCTCCATGGCGCGACCCTATCTACGTAAAGCGCAGCCGCTGGTCGCCGCCTACTGCGCCGCCCAAGGTGTCCCGTACACCCGCACCACGCTCTGGCAGTCCTACCGCATCGTCATCGGCTACCTCAACACCGTCGGACTACGCGGCAAGGACCCGTTCCTCTGCCCCTTGGTTGCTCAGCGCCGAGCCCTCTAGCCAGGGCCCGCACCCCTCAGGTCGAAGGCGAATGGCGTTGCCAAGCCCACCAACTAGGCCCAGCGGAGGAATTGGGCGCTCGAGGTCTGGCTAGGTAAACGGTTCTCAAAGCTCGGAGGGATCCGGCGGCTTTCGCACCGGCAATGCGGTTCGCGCGACTTCCGATCAAGATCAGTAGGCGCCGGTCCCAGTCGGTGCCACAGAAACCTGACTTCCTGAACCCAGGCGCTTCAGACACGCTGTGAGGGGTGTCCGCCGATCCGGGCCGGCTGCTTGTCGGGCTGACGTATACGCCGCCGCCCAGAATCCTTTGGCAGACTCATCCCCAATCGAGTTGGGAATCGAACCGTCGCGTCGCCTAAGGCAACTGATCCCTCGGCACAGCGTAGTTGCATGGTCCCAGCCCGTCCCGCCCACCACATCCATGTCGGTCCAGGTCCCGCAGGTGATACAGCTCATGCCATCAAATGCACCGCACAGCTCCAACCGCGCAGTCCCTCTGCGGACGATCGCTGCCACCATCGGCATGGTCCTACTGACGGGTCTGTCCCTGCTCTTCCTCTACGAGGTGCGGCGCACCCTGGTCTGGCTGGTGGTTGCGCTACTGTTCACGGTCACGCTTTATCCCGTGATCGGCTGGGTCCAACGCCACCTGACCCGGTCCCACCGGTTGTTGGCGACGCTCCTGGTGTTTCTCCTTGTGCTGATCCTGATGGCGGGCCTGATCACTCTCTTCGCCATCCCTCTGGCACGCGAGGGTGCTTTGTTCGTACAGCAGCTTCCGCATCTGATCGAGGAGTCCAGGGCCGGCAGAGGAGCCATCGGCAGATTACTCAACCGGACAAACGCGCTCCACTACCTGCAGGAGAACCAGGACCGCATCCGTGCCTTCCTCACCGGCCTGACCGCCCCCGCGGCCCGCGTCGTGCAAACCGTTGCGACCGGAGTCGCCGGAGTCATCACGATCTTCATCCTGGCCCTATTGATGGTGCTTGAAGGGCCGAAGCTGGTGGACGGCGCGCTGAATCTCGTCGGTGACCCGCAGCGACGGCAACGCATACACCACGTGGCCGCGGACTGCGCCAAGTCAATCACCGGCTACATTTCAGGGAACTTATTGATTAGTTTCATCTGCGGTGGGTTGGCCTATGCGGCCCTGAAGATCATGGGCGTTCCCTTTGCCGGTCTGATTGCCATATTCGTAGGAATCGCCGACCTCATCCCGCTCATCGGCGCGACCCTCGGCGCGATCGTCGCGGTGACCGCAGCAGCCTTTCACTCCATCCCAGCACTCATCGTGGTCGCCATCTTCTTTGTGGCATATCAGCAGCTGGAGAACCATGTTCTGCAACCACTCATCTTGTCCCGGACAGTCAAGCTCAATCCGCTGACAGTGATTGTGGCAATCCTGGTTGGGGTTGAGCTCGCCGGGATTCTCGGCGCACTACTCGCCATCCCCTTCGCCGGCATCATCCAAGTCATCGTGCGTGACCTTTGGGACCACCGAAAAGGCGGCCTCAAAGATGAGCCCACCACAGGAGAAGAAGAGGTTCCCATCACCACCGTGCCGCCGCCGCCAAGTGGCTCGCCAGGAGCCGGATCACACATGTCGCGTCGGAGACTCAAGGCGGCCAGGCCTGTACGGGCGGCTCTTTCCCGACCGCAGCGCTCGCGTCGCCGTCCCGGAGCGCCTACCCCTCCAGCCGGAACGCAGTCAGCCCCGCAGGCGTAACTTGCCACGTCGACTGTCGAATGTGGCTCTGGTAATGATGAAGGCGGCGGTGCGCGCCGCTCCGTGCTGCGTGCGGGCCGCTCCTCGCCGGACCAGATGCGTACCGCAACGCCGCCCAGGCAACACAAAGTGTCAAGGACCTACCGGAACGACAGTCGCGAAGGAACCGGAACTGCGTCCCGAAACTGTCAAAAAGCAACCGGAACCCGATGGTCAAGCATGAACCGGAACTGCACACTGGGATCCCCACAGGTAAATCGAGCTAGCCAATGGCACACCCGGCTGCTCGGCCACGCCGCGAGGCAGTAGGAATGAGTCAGCGGGCACCAGCCCGCCGAGGCGCGGACAGGAGCCGCCAACGACTCAGCCGACCGGACGGCGCGCCGGGCAGGCACTGAGGGAGCGCCGACCGGCGGTCCCCCAACCAGAGAGCGAGAGGAGCGGTACCCATGTCACATGTCACGGCCATGTTGGATGCCTACCCGAAGGATCTTGGCAACGTTGATCGACAGAAGCTGGCTGACTGTATCCATGCCTGCTTCGCCTGCGGCGAAACCTGTACGGCGTGCGCCGACGCCTGCCTCAGCGAGGACATGGTTGCCGAGCTGACGAAGTGCATCCGGACCAACCTGGACTGCGCCGACATCTGCACCACCACTGGCGCGGTGCTGTCCCGGCACACCGGCTACGACGCCAACATCACCGGGGCCATCTTGGAGGCCTGCCGTGTCGCCTGCGCAAGCTGCGCCACAGAATGCGAAGCCCACGCCGACATGCATGTGCACTGCCGCATCTGCGCCGAAGCCTGTCGCCGCTGCGAGCAGGCCTGCGCCGACCTGCTGGGCAGTCTTGGCTGACGCAAGCGGCACTCCCGATACGGCGAGCGCATGACGGAAGCGTCAGACGCGACTCGCCAGACAATGAGCCTGCGAGGGTTCATCGGCAGCCATTTGACGCTGGTTTTAACCACCCTCATCCCGATTCTGCTGAGCGGCCTGCGCATCTTCGCTGTTGTTAACGGCGATCGGGCCACGCTGGTGACGTTGCTCAGCACGCTGGACGTAACCGCGGTGTTGCTCGGGACGTTTGGCTGGCTGCTGCCGACGGCGTTTGGGGTGGCGGCGGCGTTCAGTTGGATTCGTTGGCTCTAGCTTCGATCGGTGACTGGCAGCCCGGCCGCCGGCGGCGGCGTTGTCTGATGGCTGGCAGTGTGCACCACGATAATGGTCCTCATCCTGTTTGCCTTTGCACCGGTCAACGATTTGGTCAATCTGCTCCTCTGCGGATTGGCCGTTGTCTTTTTCCGGAAGCCCGAGCGCGATCGCGCGGGTCAGGCGATCATCGTCGGCGCCGCGTTCCTGGCACTCGTGCTGGCGCCGGTTATCTTCCGGGCGGCGAATATGTGGCTCCCTGCGGAAAAGATCGTGCTGCGCGGCCAGCTGGCAGTTGTCGGCTACGTGCTCGCGGCCGACCCGCGGTATGCGACCGTTCTCCGGGCAGCTGACGCGACGGTGCAGATCCTCCAGTTGGACGACGTCGAGTCACGCACCATCGGTCGGCTCAATCCCGGACTGGAGACAGCCTCCCTCGTCAGGTATCTCGCTGGCTCGGCCTCGAAACGCACACCCCCGTGCTAGCCCGTACGCCTTGGCGATCATGGCCGTGCCCGGTGCGCGGGCTAGTGGCCATGGTGGCCAGCATGCCCCAGCGGACACCGAGGGTCAGCGCGCGCGGCGCACCGGTAGCGGCTGGCCTCATGCTGGCTGTGAGGGGCTGGCTCGAACTGTAAGGTCGAGTGTTCGATGCTGACCGGGGACGTGTTCGGCGACGCAGGACTGGAGGTCGTCGAGCAGCTGTGCAGACTTGTAAGAGGTGCGTAGGTTCACACTTGCTTACTCTGGTGGGTCGAAAATAAGCGTGGTCGGGTGACAGGATTTGAACCTGCGACCGCTTCGTCCCGAACCAGGCTCGGTGCGCCGAGGGAGTCAACGGTTGAGCGTGGGGCCGGTCCGCCGACGTGCGCTGAGTAGTGCGCTCTAGTGGGCCCGTAGTCACTCACTTCGTCACTCAGCACCGGGGAGATCTGAGGGGATTTGGCGAGCCGCGATGAGTTTTGCGGTGTCCGGTGGTCGTACTGTCAAACCCGTACCGAGGAGGACTTCTGTTGCGCAGCGTGACTTATTCGATGGGCGCTTCACTTGACGGCTTCATCGTCGGGCCGGACGGCGGCTTCGACTGGACGGCGCCGGACGAGGAGGTCTTTCGCTTCTGGATCGACGAGATTCGAGAGGTCGGCGTCCACCTGTTGGGACGACGGCTGTACGAGACGATGCTGTACTGGGAGACCGCCGACCAGGATCGATCGCTCGACGACGCGGAGCTCGAGTGGGCTGCGCTTTGGAAGCCGCTCCCAAAGGTGGTGTTCTCGACGACGTTGTCGGCGGTGCAGGGCAATGCCCGCCTGGTCTCCGGCGGCCTGGCGGAGGAGATCGAGCGGTTGCGAGCCGAGCCGGGGGAGGGCGACATCGCGATCGGCGGCGCGACGCTCGCCGGCGAGGCGGCCGCGTTGGGTCTGATCGACGAGTACCGGGCCATGGTCTACCCGGTGCTGGTTGGCGGTGGCATTCCGTTCTTTCCTCAGCGCGAGCGCCGGGTGGATCTCGATCTGGTCGAGACCCGCACCTTTAGTTCAGGAGTCGTCTACCTTCGCTATCGCGTGGCGCGCTAACCCAGACGGCGGCGCGGCCCGCAGCGAAGCGAGGACACGCGCCGGCTGGCCGGGCGGAGCCCGGGCCCTTGACCTGAAAGAGCCGGATTCGGCAGCGTGCTGCTGCCTGTCCTGCCACCGCGCGGAGTGCAACCTCATGTTCTGAGCGCCGCGATTTGACGACTGAGGTGTGCTATCGGCCGGCCGCGGACGGCCCGCTGGGACGCCGTTCGGGTTGTTGGTACGGGCGCTGCCTGACGTCCCTTGGACTGAGTGCGGTGCGTCCTGCGTGTGGCTTGTCGGCCCCCGCATCTGCGGGCGGGTTGGTGGCACGCGCGGTATCCCGGTCGAGGCGTTGTTTCCACAGGGCCGGAAGCATGTCGAGCTGAGTTCCTCCGGTTGGTCGTGGATCTTGGGGATTGATGCCGTTGGCGGCCCGCCATACTGCAATGTCGCCGACGAGCGCGGTGCTCGGGTGGCTTCCCGGTGCAGCCCATACTGGGGGACCGCCAATTTGGTAGGCATGATCTTGGATCTGGTCGGCGAGGTCGGCGACCAGCTGGGATCGCTTTGTCAGGTAGGGCCCCCAGCCCGGATGGCTGCGGAGCGTTTCTGGAATGCCCGGGAGCCAAGGCAGCGGACCTGGGTTGGTAGGCGTGAGCGCTGGGAGGCGCCAGTAGAGGACGGCGGCCATGTCGCCTGCGGTTTGGAGGTCGTGTCCGCTGGCGGCTGTCAGCATATGGCGGAGTGGGTGCTGTCCAGTTTCGGCGGCGAGGGCGAGCAGGTGGGCTCGCAGGGTTGGCCAGGCGGGTTCGGTGGAGAGTCCGGGGATGTACTGGTCGGCTTGGTCGAGCTCTGCGACGGTCTGGGGTCCGAGGAGTTGTTCGGCTGCGACGTGGAGGCTGTCGGTGTAGCGCTGCACCGCTTGGAAAATCCGGGCCGCTGGATCGTTGAGCTCTCGCAGCACGGTGCCGGCGGAGACGGAAGTCTCATCGCGGGCGAGGATCTGCTGCAGCGTCTCGGTCGGCGTGCGCGGTGAGATGGTGTCGGGTCGGATGATGCTGTGCGGGTCGCCGTCGGCGACGACTTGGAGGTAGAGGTGGTTGGCGTGCCGGCCACGGGTGAGCATGGTGTACAG
>JBKPTR010000351.1:0-11199 GCA_046735615.1 Actinomycetota bacterium | reverse complement strand
CGGATAATTCTCGGGCTTGGTGTAGAGCTCGATCTGGGCAAGCACCTGATTGGTGAACGAGTTGCTCATGACGAAGCTGGGGTGACCGGTCGCATTGCCGAGATTCATCAGACGGCCTTCGCTGAGCACGATGATGCTGTGTGGTTCGGCGCCGTCCTCGGCGAATTCCCACTCGTCCACCTGGGGCTTGATGTTGATCTTGGTCGCGTTGGGCACCGTTTCCAGGCCGGCGATGTCAATCTCATTGTCAAAGTGACCGATGTTGGACACGATCGCTTGGTGCTTCATGCCACGCATGTGGTCGGCGGTGATCACGTCACGGCAACCAGTCGCCGTCACGTAAATGTCGGCGATGTCGAGCACCTCCTCCAGGGTGGCTACCTGGAAGCCGTCCATCGCTGCCTGTAGGGCGCAGATCGGGTCGATCTCGGTGATGATCACCCGCGCGCCCTGACCGCGGAGGGATTCGGCGCAGCCCTTACCCACATCGCCGTAACCGCAGACGACCGCGACCTTGCCGCCGATCAACACATCGGTGGCCCGGTTCAGGCCGTCGATGAGCGAATGACGAACGCCGTACTTGTTGTCGAACTTCGACTTGGTGACCGAGTCGTTGACGTTGATGGCGGGGAACATCAAAGTGCCGGCCCGCATCATCTCGTACAGGCGATGTACTCCGGTCGTAGTCTCCTCGGTCACGCCCTTGATCGCATTCGCGATCTCGATCCAGGACTGTCCCTCAGCCAACGTCTGGCGTACCAGCTCAAGAAAGACATGCCACTCCGCCGAGTCCTCTTCAGTGGCCTCTGGCACCTCGCCGACTTTCTCGGCCTCCGCGCCCTGGTGTACGAGCATGGTGGCATCTCCGCCGTCGTCTAGGATCATGTTGGCTAGCTCGCCGTCCGGCCAGAAGAGAATCTGGCTGGTGCACCACCAGTACTCCTGCAGGGTCTCGCCCTTCCAGGCGAAGACTGGTACCCCCGTTGGGTCGGCCGGTGTGCCATCCGGCCCGACCACCACAGCAGCGGCCGCATGGTCCTGCGTGGAGAAGATGTTGCAGCTTGCCCACCGCACGTCGGCACCCAGAGCCACCAGAGTCTCGATGAGCACTGCTGTCTGCACCGTCATATGCAGCGAGCCGGCGATCTTGGCACCCGCCAGCGGCTTGGAGTCGCAGTACTGCGCACGCATGGCCATCAGTCCCGGCATCTCGTGCTCGGCCAGTGTGATCTCCTTGCGGCCAAACTCGGCGAGGGTCAGGTCAGCAACGCGAAAATCCATGAGTGGAAGCCTATGGGAGGCTGCCGCCTTTAAAAGAATCCATCACATGCAGGGCGTGCGTTATCCATCACACTCGTCCAGACGCACCAGGACGAAATGCGCGAGCAGCTCCAATTATTCAGTGGCTGGGAGCGGCAGGGCGTTCTGGCCGTGGCGCCGGAACGTGGTTCGGGTCGTAGATGTCCGGCTCGAGGTAGAGCGCGGTAACCATCGGCTCGGCTCCGCGAATATTGATCTCGGCCGAATTGATCGTCGCAGTCACGTCGGAGGCACTCGTCTGGGGGCCAACCGCAATCTTGGCAGCGACCAGCACCTCCTCTGGACCGAGATGCAGCGTCTTCATGTGAATGATGCGCTCGACGCCAGGCGTGTCGGTCAGCGCTCGCCCGATCCTATTCACGGCCTCAGGGCTGGCCGCCTCACCAATCAGCAGGCTCTTGGTCTCAATCGCCAGCGCAACCGCAACCGCTACGAGCAGCAAGCCGATCATGACGGTACCGATCACATCGAAGATGCCGTTGTGAGTCAGCAGCGTCATCCCTACGCCGAACAACGCGAACACCAAGCCCACCAATGCGGCGAAATCCTCGAGCAAGATCACTGGGAGCTCCGGCGCCTTGGCAGCGCGGATGTATTTGCTCCAGGTTTGCTTGCCGCGTACCTTGTTTGACTCCCTGATCGCAGTCCGAAACGAGAGGCTCTCGGCCACGATGGCGGCCAGCAGGATGACGATTGGGACCCACCACCACCGAGTCTCCAGCAGCTCGTTCGGGTGGCCTTCCTGGATCTCGTGCCACTTGTGGTACGCCTCGTAGAGCGCGAATAGGCCGCCAACGCTGAACAGCACGACGGACACGATGAAGCCGAAGATGTAACGCTCGCGGCCGTAGCCGAACGGGTGCTCCGCCGTCGCCCGCTTTTGGGATCGC
The DNA here is from genome assembly GCA_046735615.1 of Actinomycetota bacterium. GTDB lineage: Bacteria > Actinomycetota > Actinomycetes > Propionibacteriales > Propionibacteriaceae > Microlunatus. The sequence continues at coordinate 8,989 of JBKPTR010000351.1, read as the reverse complement.
CGGCCGCCGACCAGCAGCAGCACCTGATTGCCAGCATCTGCGACGGAGTGGATCGCCTCCGCCAGTATCGAGGAAGCCCCGGTGAGTACCCATGCGCCGAACTTGGTCAACGCGATGAAGCAATTGGCGAGCAAGGCCGCAATGACCGCTTTGGTCCCACCTTCTGCACTCACAGGGAAATCCTGCCCCAGAAATGAGTGACTGTCAGCGCTCCAGGCTGCGGTCCAGGCCGACAGCCAGATAGACCGCCGCGAACATCCCGGTCTGCAGCAAGGTTGCGTAGCGCTCGACGTCAGAACCCGACCAGTGCGCGATGGGGCAGACTCGTACGTCGTTGCGTTCCGCCGCGTTGACCAGGCGTTGATGATCAGAACGGATCAGGCTCTCGGTGTTTCCATCGTCGAGCAGCACCAGGGTTGGCCGCCGATCGACTGATATCTGGTCTTCAAACGGGTCAGCAAAAGGATCTCTCGGTGGCGTGGAGTCGAGGATGGGCAACAATGCGTCAGCGTCGGCTGCGAGCGCGGCGCGGCCGCTGGCCGCGCGGAGAGCCTCGGCGAGCCGGCGACTAGCCCGCGCCGCGAGCACCGAGCCACCCCAGACGAGTGGTTGCGCATCGGCCAGACCCATGGCGAGATCCTTAGCCGGGTTTTCCGACACGTCGGCGAAGGGCGAACAGTCTTTGGCAACCTGGTCCATGGCGTCGGCGACCTGCTGTGGGTAGACCTCTGGTCCGAGCTGCATGCTGTGCAAACCATGCAGAACCACGATCGCCGCCGCCAGCGGATCGGCTGTCGCGGTCGGCAGCACGATGGTGGATCGGGAGGCCGCGTGCTCGGAGATCATGGAGGGTTGCGGGCATGCGATCAACAGCTGGCAACCGCGGCGTACGGCCTCGTGCACGGTGGCGATGAGGCCAGCCGGGGCGCTCTCGCTCGCCATCACAACCACCAGGTCGAGTGCGCCAACCCAGCCCGGTAGACCATGAGTGGGCCAGGCCACAAACGGTACGGGGCAGACAGGTTCCAGCATCGCTCGGATGAAGCGAGCCTCGGTGCCAGCGGCGATCACCGCCCTGGGGCGGGGCAGCTCTTGCAGCCGACTGATCGGCTCCGCGGAGTCTGCGGTCTCCCGGCGGACCCGGGCGCCGGCTTCGGCCAACCGGCGCAGGATCGAATCGGCCCCGGCCAGCGCCCTCTGATCGTCCAGCCAGGAGTCGTTGAAGACTGACATCACCGACCGGGTGAGGTACCCGGACGATCGGTGCGAGAGCCGGGGCGGCGGGCCTCGTCGATCAGCAGCACCGGAATCTGTTGCCGCACCGGATAGGCCAGGCCACAGTCGGCCGCCAGACATACCAGCTCGTCGCGGTCATGATCAACAGCGAGTGCTCCATGACAGTTGGGACAGGCCAGAATCTCCAGCAACTCCGGCGCCAGATCGACCGCCACGCTCATCCCTCCTCGACTCGATTCCGTTAGGCGCGGATCAAACCTAACGTCTCGTCACGCAAAGCCTCCATCGTCTCCCGGTTTGCAGCTTCCACATTGAGCCTGAGCAGCGGCTCGGTGTTGCTGGGTCGTACGTTCACCCACCAGTCCGGGCCAGAGATGGTCAGTCCGTCGACTCGATCTTGCTCGCCGCGGCCCGCGAAGGAACTCGCCACCCGATCCATGATCATCTGCTGGTCGCTGACGACGCTATTGATCTCTCCGGAGGCTGCGTAGCGGTCGAAGCGAGCCACCAGCTCTGACAGCGGCCGGTCGGAATGGCCCGCTGCCGACAGTACGTGGAGAGCCGCCAGCATGCCTGTGTCAGCTCCCCAGAAGTCACGGAAGTAGTAGTGCGCTGAGTGCTCGCCGCCGAAGATCGCGTTGTGCTCGGCCATGGCCGCTTTCACAAACGTATGACCTACTCTGGTGATCACGATCTTGCCGCCCTCCTCCAGGACGACTTCCGGGACAACCCGGGAGGTGATCTTGTTACAGACGATGGTGGCACCCGGCTCACGTGCCAGCTCGTGACTGGCGATCATCGCGGTGATTGCCGACGGGCTGACCACCTCGCCGCGCTCATCGATGATAAAACAGCGATCCGCGTCGCCGTCGAAGACGAGGGCAAGATCAGCTGACTTCTCGCGGACCGCCGCCTGTGCATCGAGGAGGTTCTCGGGCACGAGCGGATTCGGCGGGTGGTTGGGGAAGGTGCCATCGAGGTCCAGGAACAGGCCGATCAGCTCAAGATCATTCCCGCCCAGTACCGCTGGCAGAGTGAATCCGGCCATCCCATTGCCGGCATCGGCTACTACCCGCAGCCGCCGGATCTCTGTCAGGTCGACAAGGGAGTGCAGATAGTCTGCGTACGCGGGCAGAAGGTCCTGTTCAGAGCGCTGGCCTCGTACCATCGCCGGCAGGGGTTGGGCCGCAATGGCGCGCTCGGCGATCTCAGCTAGGGCGGCTGGAGTGATCGGCTTGGCACCTGCCAGGCAGAACTTGATCCCGTTGTACTCACTCGGATTGTGACTGGCGGTGAACATGGCGCCGGGCAAGTCAAGCCGGCCCGAGGCGAACCACAACTGGTCAGTACTGGAAAGGCCGATGTCGATCACGTTGACACCGCGGCTCAGCACGCCATCGATGAAGGCAGCCGCCATCTGGGGGCCGCTGGTCCGCATATCGCGGCCCACAACGAGCGCTCCGGGGTCGCCGTTGAGCCCCAGCACCTCGACCAGGGCAGCACCGATGGCGTACGACCCGGCGGCGTCCCACTCCGGGTCTGAGCCCTCGGTGATTCCCCGAATGTCGTTGGCCTTAAAGATTCCCCGCTTGATCATCGCGTGTGAATCCTAGACGGTTCGGCGTTGCGGGGTGGCGACATGTGGGCCAAGCCTGTCGAAGTCCACCAATTGCACGCCCGTGCAGCCCCTGAGGACTCAGCCCGCCCCAGGATCGGCAAGAACTGTCAGATGCCCCCGGCGCGCCAGCTCGACCAGGCCGGTACGCCGCGGCGGTGGCTCCGTAGTCGGCGGATCGTAGGACAGGCCGACATCGCGCACCGCGTCGGCAAGAGCCAGCAAATCATCGGCTGTTGGTTTCGGTTGCTCCTCCACCACGAGCCTGATCATCTCCCAACCACGTGGAGCCGAGAGCGTCTGCGCGTGCTGCTGGCACAGGTCGTAACAGTGCGGTTCCGCCTGGCTCGCCAACGGACCCAGGACGGCGGTGGAGTCTCGATAGGCGTACGTCAGGGTCGAGGTGGCGGGACGCTGGCACCCTGCACGTGAACAGCGGCGCGTCCTCACCTGCCCGACGGTACTCCGGCGGCGGGTTCGATCGTGGGAAGCGTTGCCGTGTCCGGATCGCGCGTCGCCGTGCTGAGGAGAAAGGAGGGGACACGTTTTTCGTCCCCGAGTGACGACGAAGTAGGAGGCTACCCAGCGCGATCCGCGCGGAGCGAGCGAGCGCTAGCGAGCGGAGCAATCAAACACGACTACAGTGCTCACGTGTCCAGCCGACGTCGTGACCGTCACGGCCGCGGAATTCGCGGACCTCTGGCACTGCCAAACGCGTTGACTATGCGGCGTGCTCAGCCGCCACACCCCGCGAACAAGGCCGACTTCTTCAGTGATGCCGTCAATGATGCGGTCGATCGAGTGGGACTGCAGTGTCCAGACGTCCTGGTCGGAATCACCTTTGGAATCGAGGATGTGCCTCACCCATGGTCCGGTGATCAGGTGCCGCTTGCCGCTGCGGTCGAGGGTACGGCGGATCAGCCGGGCCAGGTCGTGATTTATCGCAGGCCACTGGAGCATCGCGCAATGAGCCGCCACGGCCTCCGCATCCTGGTTTACCGCACAATCGTTGAACAGCTTTCTGCGCTCACCGGCCGCAGCGTCGATGAAATCGACCCCGATGGCGCGGGCGCTGAGGACGACTGAGCCGGTGCCTTTCAGCAGAGTCTTCAGCGGCCTACTGAGTAGTCAGGCGTGGTCGCTGGCGCCCGGCTTGCCAGGTCAGGTGAGCCAAGCGGAATCGTGGCCAACCCCGCAACGTCTCGATCCGGCTGGGTGAGCACTACGCCTCCGACCACCGAGGCACCGGCCGGCACCTTGACTACGACATAGGACGGCGCAGGAGAGTTCAACCGCCTCGTGGCGGTGCTGTTCGGTCCGAGCACCAAGTCCGCGGTCCGCAGCATAACGCCGTCGTAGCTCAGTACTTCGAAGGAAATCTGTGCGTCGCCGTCTCCGGTATTGCTGACGATCAGCACGCTATCGGCGATGTTGCTGGTCGCGAGCGCGCTGACGCTAGTTCCGATCAACGGGACGGCTGCGGACTGGACGGCCAGATCGATACCGGCGCCGCCCCGCCGGCTGGTGGAGATGACCGAGCCGGTCACAGGCACGTTGCTCGTCAATTTGACGCTGCCCGGGCCGCCAGCCAGGCCCGCTTCGAGGTTTACTGTCGCGGTGCTTTCGGGTGGGACGTCAAGCGAGCCAGCTCCTTTCGGCTCGTACGGTCCCTGAAACCCGAGAACCTGCACAGCTACGCTGGCCCGCGTATTGCTGGGATTGGTGACGAACAGCTTGCGGCCACCATCATCCTCCGGGATGCCCGGGATGACGACTATCGGGCTCGGCGATGCCGATGGAATCTGCCAGTCGACTCCAGCCGGCTTCAGCTGAGTGGTCTGCTTCCGCTTGGCCACTGCGGTGACCCGGCCCTGACTTGCCTGCACCGCCACGCTGAGCGCGCCCTCGGCCTCGACCAGACTGCTCAGCGACACCGTACGCGACTCGTGCCCCCTAATCACGATGCCCGGGCTACCCGGCACCGCAACCCGACCACTGCGCCCGTAGAACCGCAGATCGACCTGCGCCTGAGCGTCGTCCGGATTGCTCAAGATCAAGTCTGTGCGATCAGCATCGGTAGCGCCAAGGCCGGAGAACCAGTGTGAGGTTCCCGGCGCCAGACATGGCGCCGCCTTGAGCCCGACTTCGGGGCCTTCCATCACGTCGCCAACGATCACCGCGCTGCTGGCGCTCGCCATGCTTCCATCAGCGGAGACCACGATCGGTGAAGTGACTCCAGACAGTTGCGAGCCTTTTCCGGGCTCGGTCAGCTTCAGGTCCGTGAGCTTCGAGTTGAGTGTCGACGCCGTCAGCAAACCCGTTCGACCAGGTGCCTCGCGGATGGAGACTGCAGAAACCTCGGTCTTCCCAGCCGGCTCTCCGCTCGGCGGGGCCGACGTGGTGCAGATCGTCGTGGTTCGGCCTACCAGGGGGATACGGCTGGCATGAGACGCGGACCCACCCTGGCCGAGTAGCGTCCCTCCACCGAGGATCAGCAGCAAACCCACCAGCACCGCGCCTAGCGCCGTCGCGCGGCGGCGCGACAGAGATAGCCCCCGTAGTCGACGATCAGGCATCGGGCAAGTCCGAGAGGGTCGCGGCGCGGCGGGCCGTCTTAGCCGGATCACGCACCTCGGGTCGTCGGATGGCTGGAGCGGCGAGGACTCCCGCCACCACGAGGACTAGGACCTGACCCGCCAGCAGCCATGGCATGAGGGACGGCAAGGTGAATGTCAGGGTCCCGCTGCCTGCGGGAACCGCAAACACCTGCTGCCACCCATCCGCGACCGGGGCGAGGGTTCGGCCGTCCAGCTCGGCCCGCCACCGCACGTCGGCCGACTCGCCGATCTGAAGCTGCCGTTCCTGCCCACCCGCCGGCACCGGCGCCGGCGGCCGACCGATGGGTAGCCGCGATGATCCATCTACGAGCACGGTGCGCGATACCGCCGGTTCGAGCTTCCAGACGATCCCGCGCTCGTTCCCACTGGCCGTGCCCACACCCGGTGTGTTGTCGATCCTGGCCTTGATGTCCTCGTTTGCACCGGTCACCCAGACGTAGCCGATCCCGAGGTTGGCCAGCTGCGGGTTGATATCCGAGTCCGCTGTCCCGGCCACGAGACGGACGACCAGGTCATCGACCTGCTCGCGCGCGGATACCGAGCCGCCGTAGGTGAAGCCACGATCGGCGTCGCCCAGCCGGAGGTGATCTTCAGCCAGTACGGCGTAGCGGGCAGTGCCGTCAGAAAGATCGATGGCCAGCAGCCGTGGCCGCGCGTCTGACTTCAAGGCGTTCATGACGTAGGGAGGAATTGCGTTAAGTCGAGAACGCTCGATCGGGCCGTGCGCGCCAGCAAGCACCCACCACACCGCACCGCCGACGCTGACCAGACAGACCGCAACGCCAGCGAGAACCGACGCGGGCTGCAGCCAGCTGAAGCTTCGCTCCTTCATGTCTACCGAGAATCCGTCGAGTCCGATGCCACCACTGATGATCAATGCGCCGAAGCCGAGCAGCAGGTAGCTGCCAACCCAAGGTCGCACGTCGGTGCCCGCCGGAGGCACTGCGACCACCAATCTGGATAGGACGACGGCCATCCCCAGAGCGACCAGCGCAGCCGCCCAGGCAGCCAGCACTGCGCGTCGCGCAGGACGACGGGCGAGCCCGAGAAGAGCGATAAGCCAGATGACGCCGAAGAGGACAGCGCCGACCCATAGCGGCGGAAGGCCGGGGCCAACGTCGCGGCCGAGCAACAGCTGCCACGCCGGGGCTGCGGGCGTCACCCCGGCTAGCGCTGCGTCGGGCCCCACGAGCAGCCGTCCCGGCGCTGAGATCAGGGTCGGCCACCACGGCAGCATCACGACCAGCGGCACTCCGAGCGCGATGCCGATACGGCCGATCTTGCGAGGGCTGCGCCGCAGCACGATGGCGCCCAGTATCCCGACCAGCACGGCAAAGATGATCATCGACGGCTCGAAGGCCACCAGGGCGACAAGAACCACTCCAGCACCCCAGCCACCGCGCCAGGCCTCCGGCGTCCGCGTTCTGCGCAACACCAGGGCCCGCGCCGCCATGACCAGCAGCGGCAGGCTGATGGCCACCACCGAGAGGGCGAGCCGCCCCTGATTCGTGCCACCGAGCAGTACCGGAAGCAGTGCGTACGTCCCGCACACCCAGAGCCGTACCCTGCGGTCGTTGATCAAACGCCGTCCAAGTGGGTACGCCGCCAGCAGCGTCAGCGGCACGACGCCGCACAGCAGCAGTGTGGTGAGCCATTCGGGTTGACCGAACATAGCCGTCGACCCCAGGGCGACGAGCGCCTCCCAGGGCGGCGTCACTTGGACAGGCGCGCCAGGGATTGCGCTGACCACGGTGCGCCACAGCGTTATGAGGCTGTCGTGCGCGGGAAGCAACGCCGGGGCCACCAGAGAGCCGCTGCCGAAGAGGCTGCGAGCGGCGACAAGACTTGCGAGGACTGCGACAGCGGTGGTGATCGCTGCCGGGCTGAGCCAAAGGCTCCTTGGGCGGTCATCAGTCGCCGAGCTGAAGTCGTCACCGGTGAGCTCGTCGATCGTGGCCACATCAGAGTCGCCCGCGACCAGCCGATAACGCTCGGACGCGGCACCGGTCAAAGCGTCGAGCCCAACCCGTAGGCCGCTCCACCATGGCGGTCGCAAGGACTCAACGAACTCGCTGGTCCCTGGTGCCGGATCAATGGCGGCCGTCCGCCTCCGTAGGTCACCTAGCCGACCCGGATGTGCCACGAACGAGCCCAACGCCTGCATCTCGTCGAGTGCCCGACCCGGCACCTTGCCGATCAGATACCCCACAGCACGCACCAGACAGCTCCAGATCAAGCGGAGCCAAACCAGAGCCAGCGTTTTGCGCGGAGCATGACCGGCTACCACCAGCATGCCGAGCAGCCGGTCAACCTTGCCCGGCCTGCGTCCAGTAAGACCGTGAGGACGAAGTCCGGCGCGGCCGACCTGGCGGTGGGTGAGCTGCGCATTCGGTGTCGTGACCACGCGATACCCGCTGAGGTGAGCGCGCCACCCGAACTCGACACCATCTCGAAACACCGGTAGGGCCGGGTCAAGACCATCGAGCTGCTCCCAGACTGCGGTCCGGACGAGCATGCCGCAGGTCGAGACGCCGAGCCACTCCTGGGGCTCGTCACGCTGCCCTTGGTCGATTTCGTCCACATCGAGGTCGAGCTCGCGACGCCCGGTGCCGGAAATGCTCACGCCGACTTCGCTGATCGGTTGGCCGCCGTGGCGGCGTCGAGGCAGCAGCAGCTTCGGGCCTGTCAGGTCAATGCTGGGGTCGATGGTGACGTGGGCCAGTAGCTGATAGAGCGCGTCGGGCGCCGGCACGGCATCGTCATGCAATAGCCACAGCCAGTGCGTGTCGTCCGCCGATATCGCACGAAAGCCGATGGTGTCTGCGTCGTCTTGCAGACCGGCAGCGTCAGACTCCAATGCCGCCCTCACCGCGGCGCCGAACCCGAAGTCCCGCTTCCCCTCATAGACGGCGTCCAGTACGCCCTGGTCGTGCGCGCGGTCCAGGAGCATTCTCGTCGCATCGGTGCTCGCATTATCGATTGCGATCAGGCGAGTTGGTCGCGTATCGAGCTTGGCGAGCGCCTCCAGGGTCGCCGGCAGCCACCGTGCCGCGTCGAGTGTGACGAGGACAGCTACGACGTGGGCGCCGGCAATGTCGACCCGTTGGGTCTCCTCGTCGACATAGTCCGCCCAGGCCCACGGATTCTCGTCGAACCCAAAATCCTCGACATCGACCGGCATCAGCTCAGGCCAGACGCCAGAGCCTCCTGGTCGGTCCTCGAACGAACCGGTCAGGGTGATGTGGCTATCCATCAGATCCTGTGCAACCCCCGATTACCAATCGGGCCCCGCAACGCGCAAGAGGGGCTGCCCGGTTGGGCGGCCCCTTACTTTACGCGAGTCGGGTGGGTGCTCGACAATGCGTCTCGGCTACACAGCCCGCTTCTTGAGCTTTCGACGCTCCCGCTCACTCAGTCCGCCCCAGATGCCGAAGCGTTCATCGTTCGCCAGCGCGTACTCAAGGCACTCGCCGCGCACTTCGCAGGACAAGCAGACCTTCTTCGCCTCGCGTGTCGACCC
>JBKPTR010000350.1:0-7241 GCA_046735615.1 Actinomycetota bacterium | reverse complement strand
TCTAATTGGTACTGCGCTTGATCCACCGCCGTCGCGGCCGGATCGGTGGACGCGGCGGTTCGGTACCCGCTCGGCTCACAGAGCGTGACGCTCGCCATCCGGCAGCCGGCAATGGTTGATACTGCGGCCTCGGCGATCCGCAAAAAGACGTCATCGAAACTGTCGGCGTCGTAAAGCTGCTCGGCAATGTCGGCGAACACCATCGCGAGGCGCGTGGGTGGGGCGTCGGCTTGCCGCCGCTTCCTCGATTCATCCCGATCGGCAGCTGCTATCGTCCTTTTCGCCCGCGCCTCGTCTCGGTTCTGTCGCGCCTGCGACCGTCCGGCACGGGCCTCGGCCCGCTGTGCCGACGCTCCAGACCCCTCAGCGGGACCGCCAAGCTCGGCGGCGCGGGCGTCCAAGTGCCGTTCCCACTCGTCGAGCTCCGCCTCCCGGTCGTCGGCGGTCCGGTCCCTGGTGTCGGCCACCCTGTCCCGCTCATCAGCGACCGCATCTCACCGGTCAGCAACGAAATCGCGCTTGTCAGCGGCCCACGCGCGCTCCTCGTCGCCTGACCCAGTGGACACCAGACCACCTTTCACTGCACGGCAAGCCCTGCCGTTGACAATACCCTCTCTTGGCCCGCGCCGACCCGCCTTGACTACCACCGACTAGGGCGCGGTCCAAGGGGCTGGCTTTCTCACTTCTCGATCGCTCGAATGCAGACCACATCAGTGTCCTTGACGTCTGATGCCTCCACATCTTTTCTGGAAGAGAGCGCTGCGACGCGAAAGGGAGCATTGGCGTGGATTACGAGACGCCAGGGCTACCTGTTCTTCCCGCTACTGCTGCTCGAAGGGCTCAACCTGCACGTCAAGTCGATCAAGAGTCTGAGCGCCCGCACGCCGGTGACCGGTCGCTGGATTGAGCTGGGGATGCTCGCGGGACGCTTCATGATCTATTTCGGTTTGATCTTCTGGCTGTTGCCGTTCGGCATGGCGTGGGCTTTGATCGGGGTGCAGCTTGCTTTCTTCGGCCTCTACATGGGCGCGACCTTTGCGCCGAATCACAAGGGCATGCCGATCATCCCGGCCGACGTCAAGCCCGACTTTCTCAACAAGCAAGTGCGTACGTCGCGCAACATCGCCGGCGGCTGGTGGGCCACGATCTTGATGGGTGGGCTGAACTACCAGATCGAGCATCTTCTGTTTCCGAGCATGCCCCGGCCGCATCTCCACGCCGCTCGTATGTTGGTCCGGGAGCACTGCCGCAGCAATGATGTCCCGTACGCCGAGACCAGCTTGCTCTCCTCGTACCGGATAGTCATCGGCTACTTGAACCGCGTTGGACTTGCCGCGCGCGACCCCTTCGACTGCCCGCTGGCGAGCCGGTTACGCTCCAGGTGAACGGTCATCCATCTACTGCGGTGTGAGGACTACCTTGCCAATATTTCGGCATTCGGCAAGGTAGCGGTGGACGTCGCCCGCCCGCTTGTAGGGATAGGACCGTGCGACGACTGGCCTTAGGCGTTCACCCTCGACGTCGCTGAGCGGTGGCGCCATAGGGTTTCCTTGCGGGATTTCGAGACGGCCTCGGCCTTAGTCCGCGACCACTGCCCAGCCGTGTGGAGCCACGGCTCGGTCTGCGACGTCAGGCTCGGCTTCCAGCACAGCCGCACTGCCGGTGAGCGGGAACGGTTCGCCTGTCAGGTTGAGGACCAGGGCCAAGGATTGCTCGCCGTGCCGAGCGTGGGCCCGGACGACGATGCGGGCGTTCTCCACCTGGTTGGTCTCGATCATCGCGTCGACCAGCCAGGGGTTGCGGCGGCGCAGCCCGATCACCCGCCGATATGCCTGCTCCACTTCGGGGTGCGAGTGAGTGAACAGCCACCGCTCCTTCGGCATCTCCGGCCGTACCGCGTCATCGCCGCTGGGGCGGTTTTCCTTGACTGCCTCCAGGCCGAACTCGTCGCCGTAGTAGACGCACGGCACCCCCGGCAGGAAGCCGAGCAGCGCGACAGCGTGAGACAAGTGCCGCGGGTCGCTGATCTGGCTGGCTATCCGGGTCACGTCGTGGTTGCCCAGGAACGTCAGCGGGACGAAGTGCTCCACGAACTTGGCGTGGCGGCCCAGGGTCCATTGCAGCTCGTGGAAGTTGACCTTGTCGATGGAGGACCAGACGGCCCACCACAGCTCGTACTGTGTCACCGAGTCCAGGCCAGACGTCTTCACGTAGTCGATGTAGTCGCCGTGAATCATCTCGCCGACAAACCAGGCGTCGGGGAACTCCTGTCGGACCGCCGGCAGCACCGCGGCCCAGAAGCTCGGCGGTACGGCGTACGCAGCGTCCAGCCGCCAGCCGTCGATGCCGCGGCGTAGCCAGTGCAACATCACGTCACGCACATACTCCTGCACACGTGTCGAGCTGTGATTGAGGGTAATGAGGTTGTTGTGACCCTCGAAGTAATCGGCAGTGATCACACCGCCGGTGTCGTAGAGATGGGACACCCAATCCTCGACCTCCGATCCCGGTCCTTCGGCCAGTGCCTTCGCGACCGGTGGGAAGTCCCGGCCCACATGGTTGAAGACACCATCGAGTAGCAGCCGCACACCCCTCTCCCCGCAGGCCGCGACCAAGGCGTCGAAGTCATCGTCATCACCCAACCGCGGATCGATCTGAAAGTAGTCGACCGTGTCGTAGCCGTGACTGCTAGAGGTGAAGATCGGGCCGAGCAGCAGCCCGTTGCCGCCCCAGGAAATCAGATGATCGAGCCACCCCTGCAGCCTCGGCAGCCGGTTCACCTCGCCCTGGAACGGCCCCAGCTCCTTCTCGGCTCCAAGGAAGCCGAGGGGGTAGACCTGCCACCAGATCACGTAATCAACCCAAGACACTCACAGCCTCCTCCCTCGAGGACCGCACCCGCGGCAGCTTCCGACTCATACCTTCTCAGGCGAGCATCACCGGACCAAAGACAGGGCGGGTCACCACTTGCCGAGGCCACGCCGCGGCTTATCACCCGACGCGCCAAGAACGATGACCAGGTCGATCGCCTCCGACGCCGGCGCAGCGACGATCTGGCCTCCGGCGTGGTTGAAACTCAAGCGAACCGACAGCCGGCGTTCCTCGGCTCACATCAATTCCCAGGACCGTTGCCGAGACCTACGAGGGGCAAAGGAGACGAGACAGCCGCCGGGCACGGGAATCATTCGAAAATCATTGTCACTAGAGAGAAGCTCGTCGGGCTCGACAGATCTCAACTCATCCGGCGCTGGTAATTCTCGGAGCTCGCGGCGACGTGGTGTGGGCGGCACTGGTGGGGGCGCCGGCTCGTCGGCACTGGGTAATCGCGACCTCACGGCGGCGCGGAGCGGCTGGCCATGCGGCATCACGGCACCGCACGCCGTGCATGTCCTGCCGCCCTGGTTGACCCCTTCGCACACTGGGCAGCGCCAGACACTCATGGCGGAGGTCGGTCGGTGCGTTTCCGCACGAGCTTTCCGACGAGACGGCCCGGGCCACGCGACTCGGTGGCTGGGGGCCGTGGCGCCGCGGTCCGCAAGCCCTTGCCACGAAGCGCGGTTGCCGGAGGAGGTGTGCCCTCGTCCTCCGCTGGCAACCTCAGGGCCATCAAGGTGGCATGTAAGTCGCCAATCGTGGGGCGCTTGGCGGGGTCCGCCGACAGCATCGCATCAACCAGGTCGGCAAGCTGAGTGGGAATCCCATGCCGCGGAACCCGCAGCGTCTCACCGCTTCGAACTGCCACCGCCGGCTCGTGGTACCGGGCCACATCAAACGGTGGCGGCGCGCCGGTGAGGTACTCCGTATAGATCAGACCCAACGCGAACACATCAGACGCCACCCCGAGTTCAGATGGAGCCACCCCTGCTTCCTGGATGTAGGCGAGCAGCTCCGGTGAGTAGTAGTTGATCGTGCCGACGATCTCCTCCGGCGGCGGCGGACGTCCGGCGATATAAGCGCTGTCGAAGTCGATCAGCTTCGTGGTGTATCCCAGCTCGGTGCGCTTGATCAAGACGTTGCTCGGCTTGAGGTCGCCGTGGACGATGTGCAGATCGTGGAGGATCTTCAGGCTGTGCGCCACGGTCTTCATCAAGACGAGTTGCACCCGCAAGCCGAGCGCCTTGATGTCCGCGGTGCTTAGACCCGCCGCGTCGACCTTTTCGGTCACCTTGTAGTACTTGGCGCCCCAGCGGAAAAAGTCCAGTGTGACGATCAGATTGCCGCCGTACGCCGACAGCGGGGCAAGTGCGTGCTGGACTCCACGGTGATGTGCCTCGAAGGCGGCACAGCGAGCCCGCTTTTTGGCCTTCGTCTTCTCACTGCCCGGCGCGTAGTCGTCGGGATAGGTCGGGCTCAAGAACTCTTTGATGAAGTACTGCCGGCCACCGCGCTCGGCGAAAGTCCACTTGCTCAGACCGGCGCCCACTACCTTGAAGTCTTCGAGAATCGTGTAGCCGTTTATGACATCGCCGGCCTTCACGATGAAGCCTCCTCGCTTCCTTGCTCGGACTCCCCGATGACCTCGCCACTCTCTGTCACTGTCGGTTCGTCCGGCTCGGCAGGCCGCTGATCGGACGTCGGTCCGCTCGCCGACTCGGATTCCGGATCTGTGTGGTTGTTACCCGTTGACGGAGGCTCCGGCTGCTCAGAAGCCTCACTGACAACGAATTCGTCCTCTTCCGTCAAAGGCTGCGGGCGCAAATAGCGCTCGTACTCGTGCTTGTACCGGTTCCACATCTCCGTGGTCTCGCCGAGCTGGCGGGATCGCAATGCCTCTAGTTCCTGTTCGGCTCGAGTGATGGCATTGGTGAGCTCGTCCAAAGGCGCGATGAAGTCGCGGGCAAGCTCCGACACGCGCGGTTCGAAGAGCTTCTGGAACTCCTTGAACCCGGCGCCCACGCCAAGCACGGACATGGCTGCATCGTCGCCTGTCACGGCTGCGATCTCGGCCTGCAGCGACGATGACCAGGCTTCTGTGTTGCGGGCGTCCTCTAAGTGACTCAGCACCATGTGCTCAAAATGCATCGGAGTGCGCACGTAGCCGAAGCAGCCGTCCGTGGCACACACCACCAGGAATGGGGCTCGCAACTCGATCTTGCGGTAATTGACATGGAAATCGGTGTCGGCCGACATCGCGTTGCTGACCACCGAGTCGTGGTGAAGATTGGCGAGGGCATCGCCAGGGTCACGCAGATCGTCCGTGGTGAGCTGGCGCGCTCCCTCTGGCTCGAAGACGTACGCGCGGGAATCGCCAGCCCACAGCACATGACAGGCCCAGGCCAGTCCACCAGGTTGGGTTCGTTGCAGCGCAATGAGAGCCATCGTGGTCGGAAGGGCGCGGAGCAGGCGAGACCGCAAGCCGCTGGGCGGCGCATTCAGTTCATGCAGCCGCTCTCTCAAAGCCTGCTGCACAGATCGGTGAAGATCACTGGCGGCAGCTTTGCCATTGAGATTCCAATCCGGTTCCAGCAACTCCAACATCCGACGCTCGACGACGTCTCGGGCGACGCGTGACGCTAAGTACGCACCGCTGCGGCGGCCATCTGGCGTCTCGTAAACCGTGCCACCTGCTCCGCCCATGCCATCAAACACCGCGATCAATCCCAGGTCCGGCCCATCGCGCAAGATGGGGTCCGAGTCCTCACCCTGACCCGGGATCTTTCCCAGATTGAAGCTAAACGAGATGGTCGGCCCCGGCGGCGATCCTGGCGCCGATGGCGACCATGCACTCGTTGTTTCGCTCACACCGAATTGCCGATCGAGTCGATGATCGTTCCGTAGTCGACCTCGGACAGGCCACCGCCAGCCTGCGACGGATGATGCACGACGTTCTCCCAGACGCCGGAGATGTCGCTCCAGCCGGGCCCGTCCGGCGCAAAGAGGATGAGCCGCTTTGAACTGGACCCCATGCGCCCCTGCTCGTCCTCCCACGCATCTGTCAGGGCGCTGAAGTCGGCCGGCACCCGCGAGGACAGATCGGGAGGAAGTACCGATGCGTCGAGCGGCTGCGCAGGTTGGTCCGTCCACACCACAATGACTTGCCGGCGGCGATCACCTGTGGTCGTCCATGGCGAGTCAATCGCCAGCGCCACAGCCTCCAGTCCCGATTCCGGAGCATCGCCACCTCCCTCGGCGATCAGACCGTTGACGAAGTCGGAGAAGCTGGCCCGCTCACCCGGCAGTGTGAAGAACGGGGACTCGTCAAGTGCAGCAGCGCCATCGGCTACGAAGTCGCGAAAGGCGATGACCTTCACGCGCAACTGGTCGACGTTCTTGCCCTTCGCGGTCAGATTCGATTGCACGTCGTCATAGAAGCGAAGTGCATTGGCCTTCACCTGGTCGATGATCGGCGACATGCTGCCGGTCACGTCGATGCAGAACACGATGTCGACCGCGTAGCTCAGCCCTCTCGGCGCGGCCATGCTCGATTGCTCCGCAGTGGACGGCGCCGCGGTTGACGGTGTGGATGCAGCGGGAGACGATGGCGCGGCCTCATCCAGCACCGGCCAGTCGCCGCTCTCCGACGGTGCGGTGCTGGCCGGCTCAGGTGATGGGGCCGGCGGAGCGGTACTCGGGGGTGAGGTGGCTGGCGAAGCGACGTTCGGGTTCTCGGTCATACATCCTCCAAAGGTAAGTGCAAAACGAGACCGCGACCCTGCGCGGACCAAACACGTGTGTACCCATCCCGCCAGTGGTTCACACGATCGCGGTCAGATCCGTGCCAGTGTGGGTGCCGCTTCAGACAACGAAGGCGAGCCTCAATCCCCGACGAAGAGCTCGACAACCTGGCGAGAAGGTAGGCGTCTCGGTAACCCCGCTTTTTCTGGCCGCCGTCACCGCTCAGCCTGCTCCCGGGCATCGAGCGCGGTGACTCAGCTCTGGCGTCCTTGACCCGATTCGAGCGGTAGGACTTACCCCACGAGCGATAAGATCTACTTCTTAGCTGACACGCCAGCCGACCTGGAACGTGTCCGCCGTACGGGGGGCCGCGGCACGGGCGAATAGCGCCACAGCCAGGATTGCTAGGGTTCGTATGTCCTGATCGGATACGTGCTCATGAGCCCGCCACTGCCGTCGCCCGAGCCTCCTAATCGCTCACGACCGGACCAGGCCTCCGGCCGGCAGCACGTCTTGACCGACTCAACTCCGGCTCCGCCCGAGGCAGCCGCCGGGCCGTTCTGGCAGATGCCGCTGACCGCCGCACCAGCGGGTCTGGCCTATCCGACAGCTCTAGTCGCTGCTCG
>JBKPTR010000349.1:0-4002 GCA_046735615.1 Actinomycetota bacterium | reverse complement strand
GGATCTCGCCGGTTTGACCTCCGATACTCAGTTGGCGGCCTATCTGATAAGCCCGGATCAGCGCACTTTCGACCTCGCTGATCTGACCATTCGGCACCTCAAGCGGGAGCTGCGGGTCCAGGGCGCGCCTGATCTCACCGACTCTGACCAGCTGGCGCTGGACTTCGGCGATGACGACTCAGGCGCAAAGGTGGCAGCCGAGGCGTCGATGGTCCGTGCTCGCGCTGCCATCGACCTGGCCGACGCGCTCGATATCGAGATCGAGCAACGCAATGGCACCAGCTTGCTTTACGGCGTGGAGCTTCCACTGCTGCGCACCTTGGCGCGAATGGAGCAGACCGGGGTTGCCGTGGACGTCGATCATCTGGAGGCACTGGAGGCCGGGTTCGCCGCCACGGTCAACCGTGCTGCCAGCGACGCGTACGAGGTCCTGGGCAAGCAGATCAACCTCGGCTCACCGAAGCAGCTCCAGGTTGTGCTCTTCGATGAGCTTGGGATGCCCAAGACCCGGCGCACCCGCACTGGCTATACGACCGACGCGGACGCATTGCAGCAGCTCTACGTCAAGACCGAGCATCCGTTCTTGGCACATCTGCTGGTGCATCGGGACGCCATCCGGCTCAAGCAGACCGTCGAGGGCCTGTTGAAGGCGGTCGCCGACGACGGCCGGATCCACACCACGTACGCCCAGACCATTGCCTCCACCGGGCGCCTCTCCAGCACCGATCCCAACCTGCAGAACATCCCGATTCGCACCGAGGAGGGCCGCCGCATTCGGCAGGCGTTCGTGGTGGGCGAGGGCTATGACGCGTTGATGTCAGCGGACTACTCGCAGATCGAGATGCGCATCATGGCCCATGCCAGTGAGGACGAGAGCCTGATCGAGGCCTTCAAGTCAGGAATGGACTTCCACACAGTCACCGCATCGCGCGTTTTCGGCGTCGAGCCCGGACAGATCACTCCCGCCGAGCGCGCCAAGATCAAGGCGATGAACTATGGCCTGGCGTACGGGCTGAGCGCATACGGGCTCAGCCAGCAGCTGAACATTGAGGTGTCCGAGGCCAAGGCGCTGATGGATGAATACTTCGAACGGTTCGGCGACGTACGCACCTACCTGCACTCCTTGGTGGCCGATGCGCGCCGTACGGAATACACCGAGACCATCCTCGGTCGTCGGCGCTACCTGCCCGACCTGATGAGCGACAATCGTCAGCGCCGCGAGATGGCCGAGCGGATGGCCTTGAACGCGCCGATCCAAGGCTCGGCCGCGGACATCATCAAGGTTGCGATGCTGGATGTCGAGAAGGCGCTCGACGACTCTGGGATGCGCAGTCGGATGTTGCTCCAAGTGCACGACGAACTGGTCTTCGAAATCGGTCCGGGGGAGCGCGACGCGCTCGAGGATCTGGTGCGCACCAAGATGGGCGACGCGGTGTCGCTGAAGGTGCCGCTGGTGATTTCGGTCGGAGTCGGACGTTCGTGGCATGACGCCGCCCACTAGCCCGGAACAGCTCCGCAGCGGTGAAACTACGGCACGAGGCATGGACGTTTGACCCTATTTGGCGGGCGGCGATAGCCTGGACCGTCGCTGTGGCCTGCGCGACCTCATACCGAGTGGGTCACGCTCGTACGGCTCGGATTGGCGTCGGCTGCTGGTTGAACCTCTTCGTTTGTACGGATCGGGTCACAGCCACGCCCACAACCACATCAACCATTTCCGGAGCCCTCCTACATGACGTCCTCCCTTGAGGCACCACCGCAGGTCGCCGTCGACGACCTGGGTTCGCCCGAAGCCTTCCTAGAGGCAATCGACAAGACCATCAAGTACTTCAATGACGGAGACATCGTCACCGGCACCGTAGTCAAGGTGGACCGCGACGAGGTTCTTCTTGATATCGGCTACAAGACCGAAGGGGTCATCCCCTCCAAAGAGCTCTCGATCAAGCATGACGTTGATCCGTTCGAGGTCGTCAGCGTTGGTGATGAAGTTGAGGCCCTTGTCCAACAGAAGGAGGACAAGGAAGGCCGCCTGATCCTCTCCAAGAAGCGCGCCCAATACGAGCGCGCCTGGGGCACGATCGAGAGGATCAAGGAAGAGGACGGTGTCGTCACCGGCCAGGTCATCGAGGTCGTCAAGGGTGGCCTGATCATCGACATCGGTCTCCGCGGGTTCTTGCCCGCCTCGCTTGTCGAGATGCGGCGGGTCCGTGATCTTCAGCCGTACGTCGGCATGGAGCTCGAGGCCAAGATCATCGAGCTCGACAAGAACCGCAACAACGTCGTGCTCTCGCGTCGCGCCTGGCTGGAGCAGACCCAGTCCGAGGTCCGCCAGAATTTCCTTACCCAGCTGCAAAAGGGCCAGATCCGGCGTGGCGTCGTGTCCTCCATCGTCAACTTCGGTGCATTCGTCGATCTTGGCGGGGTGGACGGCTTGGTGCACGTCTCAGAGCTCTCCTGGAAGCACATTGACCACCCCTCTGAGGTGGTTGAAGTTGGTCAGGAGGTCACCGTCGAGGTGCTCGACGTTGACATGGACCGCGAGCGTGTTTCGTTGTCGCTCAAGGCCACGCAGGAAGATCCGTGGCAGGCCTTCGCCCGTACCCACCAGATCGGTCAGATCGTTCCCGGTCGGGTCACCAAGCTGGTCCCGTTCGGCGCGTTCGTACGCGTAGAGGAGGGCATCGAAGGCCTGGTGCACGTCTCCGAGCTGGCCGAGCGGCATGTGGAGATTCCGGAGCAAGTGGTCCAGGTCAACGACGATGTGATGGTCAAGATCATCGACATCGACCTGGAGCGCCGCCGGATCTCGCTGTCGCTGAAGCAGGCGAACGAGGGCGTCGACGCGACCGCCGACGACTTCGATCCGACGCTCTATGGCATGGCTGCGTCCTACGACGAACAGGGCAACTACCTCTATCCGGAGGGCTTCGACCCGGAGACCGGTGAGTGGCTAGAAGGCTATGAGGAGCAGCGCGCGGCTTGGGAGCAGCAGTACGCCGAGGCGCACGCCCGCTGGGAGGCGCACAAGAAGCAGGTGGAAGATGCCGACGGCGCGGACGCGCCATCATCATCATCGTCATCATCCAGCTACTCTTCCGACGCCGCGCCGGTGCCGACACCGGCCGGGCCAGAGGGCTCCCTTGCCTCCGACGAGGCTCTGCAGGCGCTGCGTCAGAAGCTAACCGGCGGCAACTGATCTCAGGCCGCGTGTCCACCGGACTCGCATAGGCTGCCGGCCATGGTGCGGGTAGGCCTGACCGGCGGTATCGCGTCCGGGAAAAGCATGGTGGCCGCCGAGCTTGCTGCGCGCGGTGCGATCATCATCGATGCCGATGTACTGGCCCGCGAGGTGGTGGAGCCGGGCACTCCGGCGCTTGCCGCGATTGTCGACCGTTTTGGCATTCAGGTACTCAAAGACGGCCAACTCGACCGATCAAGGCTTGCCGAAATCGTCTTCGCGGACCCGATTGCGCGTCGGGATCTCGAGCGCATCGTGCACCCTGCCGTTCGGGAAAGGGCCGCCAATCTCGAGCGGGCTGCTGGCGACGCTGCAGTGGTGGTTCACGTTATCCCACTGTTGGTCGAGACCGGCCAACACGAGGACTTCGATCTTGTCGTGACGGTGGACGCTGATCGTGAAACCCAGGTCCAGAGACTGATGGCACGCAACGGGTTCACGCGCGCTGAAGCCGAGTCCAGGATCGGCGCTCAGGCCACTCGCGAGGATCGCACCCGCGCCGCTGACGTGGTCCTGTACAACACCGGAAGCATGACCCAGTTGAAACAACAGATCGATGCGCTCTGGACAGAACTCAGCTCGGCTGTCGCCTGACAATGACATACTCGCAGTGCTAGGGGTCGTGGACGTCAGGTCCTTGAGCCGGAAAGGCTTGTCGACGCCAGATTTACTCACCAGCCGACAGGTTCAAGGAGGTCAAGGTTGGAATGCCCACGGTGTCGGGCTGAGCTCCCCCCAGTTGCGCACTTCTGCCACGTTTGTGG
>JBKPTR010000348.1:0-23652 GCA_046735615.1 Actinomycetota bacterium | reverse complement strand
CTGTGGTCGGCGATCGCGGACATCGGGCTCGACCCGACCACCGGTGGTTATCGTCGCTTTGCCTGGACCGAGGCGGACTTGACCATGCGCGAATGGTTCAGCGGTGAATGCGCGGCTCGAGGCCTGCATCTCACGGAGGACCGGATGGGGAATCAGTGGGGCTGGTGGGGCGATCCCGACAGCTCCGCTACCGGTGGGGTGGCGACCGGCTCTCACTTGGACAGCGTGCCGGACGGTGGAGCTTTCGACGGGCCACTTGGCGTAGTCAGTGCATTGCTGGCGATCGACCGGCTCCGATCGGACGGCTTCACTCCGCAACGCCCGATCGGGGTAGTGAACTTCGTCGACGAGGAGGGTGCCCGGTTCGGCGTTTCCTGTGCGGGATCGCGGATGATCACCGGTGTGTTGAACCCGGGTCGGGCGCGCGCCCTGTGTGACGCCGACGGGATCACCATGGCGGATGCGATGCGCGCGGCGGGGCGGCGACCGGAAGAGCTTGGGCCGGATCCTGAGGCGCTTGGTCGCGTCGGGTCGTTCATTGAGCTGCACGTCGAGCAGGGGCGCGGTCTGGTCGACCTCGGTCGTGCCATCGCGGTCGGCAACCGGATCTGGCCGCACGGTCGGTGGCGGATCGAGCTACCTGGTGAGGCCAATCACGCCGGCACGACCAGGTTGAGTGATCGCCGGGATGCCGCGATCGGTTGCGCGCGTGCGGTGCTCGCGGCACGTGCGGCAGCTGAGGCGCATGGCAGCCTTGCGACCGTTGGCAAGATCAACATTCGGCCCGGCGGCGTGAATGCCATTGCGAGTTCGGCGACTGCCTGGCTCGATGCCCGCGCCGCCGACGAACCGGCACTACGGGCCACCGTTGCTCAGATCGAGAACGAGGCCGGCAGCTCAGGTGCTGTTGTGACCGAGGAGTCGTGGACTCCGCGGACCGCCTTTGACGATGCCCTGGTCAGCAGGCTGGCCAGCCTGCTCGATGGTGCCCCAGTGATGGACACTGGCGCCGGACATGATGCCGGCATCCTCGCGAACGCCGGGGTTCCGGTCGCGATGATCTTCGTCCGCAACCCGACCGGGGTATCGCACTCACCGGCGGAGTGGGCCGAGCCCGAAGACTGCCTTGCTGGTTTTGCTGCCCTGGCGACCGTGCTAGCCGATCTGGCCGGAGTGCAGTAGTGACCTCGTATTGGGCGGCCCATGCGTGGCTCCCGAACGGGTGCCAGACAGGTGTCAGTTTTGCTGTGGAGGACGGGCGCTTCGCGCAGGTACGAATTGGCGTCGAACCAGGAGCCGATCAGGAGATCTTGAGAGGCGTAACGCTCCCTGGCCTGGCCAACGGCCACAGCCATGCCTTTCACCGCGCGCTGCGCGGCCGAACGCATGACGGAGGCGGCAGCTTCTGGACTTGGCGTCAGCAGATGTACGCGCTTGCGGCCCGGCTGGACCCCGATTCCTACCTCTCCCTTGCCCGTGCCGTATTCGCAGAGATGGCGCAGGCCGGATACACAGTGGTAGGGGAGTTCCATTATCTGCACCATGATCAACGCGGCCGTCCGTACGCCGATCCCAATGCCATGGGTCATGCGTTGATACAGGCTGCCACCGAGGCCGGCGTCCGGCTCACGCTGCTCGACACCTGCTATCTGGCCGGCGGACTGTCAGCAACTGGTCATCTTCCGCTGGATCCAGTACAGAGGCGCTTCAGCGATGGGGATGTTGATCATTGGCAGTCTCGGCTGGACCTGCTTGGCGATTTTGATCAGGTGCGCATTGGCGCGGCTGTGCACTCGGTTCGTGCCGTGCCTGCCGAGGCAATCAGCAAGGTCGACGAGGCGGCAGGGGAGCGGCCCCTGCATGTCCACCTCAGCGAGCAACCGGCCGAGAACGCCGCGACCCAGGCGTTCTACGGTCGTACCCCGACCGAGTTGCTTGATGATCGTGGGCTGCTCGGTTCCCGAACCACGGCAGTGCACGCCACCCACCTGACTGATACGGACATCAAGGCTCTGGGTGGTACTCAGACATCGGCATGCTTTTGTCCGACAACCGAGCGTGATCTCGCCGACGGCATCGGTCCGGCCCGGCGGCTGGCTGATTCCGGAAGCCCTCTGACTCTCGGATCTGATCAGCACGCAGTGATCGATCCGTTTGAGGAGCTGCGCGGACTCGAGATGCACGAGCGGCTGGTAACCGGCGAACGCAGCCGCTTCGCCCCCAGCGATCTGATCATGATTGCAAGTGAGGCCGGATATCGCAGTCTTGGCTGGCCTGAAGGTGGCCGGATTATCGACGGCGCTCTTGCCGACTTTGTCGTGATCCGCTCGGACTCGGTGCGTACCGCGGGCGCACATCCCGATCAGATCGCCTATGCTGCGACTGGGCCCGACGTTGTTCAGGTCGTCATCGGCGGCCAGGTAATTGTCCGTGACGGGCGGCATCGGCTTGGTTCACCAGCCAAGTTGCTCACCACGGTTCTTGATCAACTAGGGAAGGCATGAGCAGCACCGCGGTCGTCGGGATGGGGGAGCTGATCACGTGCGACGGCACCGGCCCGGACCTGCTTGGCATCCGGTCCCACGCTGCCCTCGTGATCGAGAACGGCATGATCGCCTGGATCGGCCCGGCCGCCGACGTTCCATCCGCCGACACCAAGATCGACGTTGCCGGGCGGGTGATCATCCCAGGTTTCGTCGATTCGCACAGCCACTTGGTGTTTGCCGGTGACCGCGGCGCGGAGTTTGTGGCGCGCATGACCGGGCAGCCGTACGACGGCGGAGGCATCGGCGTCACGGTTGCCGCGACCCGCGAGGCCAGTGATGAAGAGCTGACCCGGTTGCTAGCGTCGCGGATCGCTGAGCTGCAAACCCTCGGCACGACGACTATCGAGATCAAAAGCGGCTACGGGCTGACTGTTGCCGATGAGGTCCGAGCACTCCAGATTGCTCGCCGGTTCACCGCCGAGACCACCTTTTTGGGCGCCCATGTGATACCGGCCGAATATGCGCGGGACCGGGCCGGATATGTCGATCTCGTGACTGGGCCGATGCTGCAGGCTGCCGCCCCGTACGCGCGTTGGATCGATGTCTTCTGTGAGCCGCATTCCCCGCACGCCTTCGACGCGGAGGAGGCCCGCGCGGTCCTTTCTGCTGGATCGGACGCCGGCCTCGGCCTGCGCGTGCACGGCAACCAGCTGGGCCCAGGTCCTGGCGTTCAGCTGGCGGTTGAACTCGGCGCCGCCACTGTTGATCACTGCACCTACCTGGATGACGACGATGTCGATGCGTTGGCCGCGGTCGCCGAAAACACGGTGGCGACACTGCTTCCTGGCGTTGAGTTCTGCACCCGCTCGCCGTATCCGGACGCGGCCCGACTGCTTTCCGCTGGCGTCGCGATCGCATTGGCGACGGACTGCAATCCCGGGACCTGCTACTCGAGCTCCATGCCGTGGGTGATCTCACTGGCGGTGCGCGAGATGAGCCTCACGCCAGCTCAGGCACTGTACGCCGCTACGGCCGGCTCGGCGAAGTCGCTGCGGCGTAGCGATATTGGCCGGCTGGTCGTCGGAAACCGCGCCGATCTCAGCGTGCTCGATGCGCCGTCGTACCTCCATCTGGCCTATCGCCCTGGAGTGCCGATCGCTCGGGCTGTCAGTCTGACGGCATCCGGCGAAACCGCGGCGGAGTGATCGGCAGGTCATTCCAAACGAACGACGGCACGCGGCTGAAGAACTCGTGCGCGAAGTCCGCGCAGAAGCCGATCAGCTGCGTATCGTGCTGCTCTTCGCTCTCGAATTTTCTTTCCTGCCACCCCAAGCCGCCGCCTACCGAGAGCATCGGGAACGAGAAGGGCATCATGATCGCGCTGACCACCTCGGTGGTGGTTCTCAGTCACGGTCCGAGTCTGGGTACGCCCTTCAGAGTCGGTATGGTCTCGGTGCGCTGGGTCTTCCAGCGATGGATGAAGGGAAGGCCTCGATGGGTAGCCCACCGTTCGTGCCTCTGATCACCTTCTCGGTGGTATGCCCGAAGCCGGCTGTGGTCAGGCCGTACTTGGCGATCAGCGTGTCGTCGCGGCCGATCAACAGCCAGTCGGGATGGCCGTAGACCCCAAATCCGGCCGGCGGCGGTGCAATCCTGTACGGCGCCAAGCTTGATTGATCAATCGCTTGGGCGACCCCGGCCAGCCGCTCGAGGTAGGCCTGCAGCTCGTCTGGATCCTTGGGCGCACCGACTGCGACCAGCTGCTGACCGTCGACGCTGAGATCGATCCGCTGTCCAGCTTGGCCGAAGGCGGCGATCGCGTCGAGAAGCCCGGTCGACAGTGCAGTACGGGCGTACGTCGCGTCAGCTGCCCGCACCTGGAAGCGCGGATCGACATCGACAGGCGCATCCTGGACACCACTGCGCACGCCATCAGTGGAGACGAAGAGATCCGGCAGCGGTAGTGGCAGCTTCATGCTCGCGATGCGATCGTCAAACTTCGGCCCGCGCTCGCTGTTCACGTATGTGCGTCTGCTACCCGGTTTCTCGCCGCCGGTTAGCTAGGTCGGCCCCGATGGGTGTCGCGAGCAACCATCGGAGCCTGGACGGAAGGTGAGTTCCGCCGTGTCTCCATCATCCACCACGCCCCTCGCCAGCGGGGCCTCAACGCATCCGGCGACAGCCTCGAGGTTGTCTTGGTCCAAACCCGCCGACAACCCGAGCGTGATCATGATCCGCTGGCCCGACGCACCAACGATCACCACACCCGCCAAGCTCAATGAAACAGCCGCCACGGTGATGAGAATCCTGGCCAACGCGGTCACCGCGTACACCCAAATCAAAGCGGCCAAGCACCTATGACCGGCCCGAAACCTGCCCGTGGCATCTCTGGGCGTCCTGTTCAGCTTGCTCATTGGCTGGTAATCCTCACCCCTAAGGGTGGTTATCTCGGCTGACCTAATTGGAAAAATTGACCTCGGCCCGGGCGAGACGCAACAAACAACAACGCCACCCCCGCGCCCCGCCGGGGCCAAACAACTGGCCAATGCGTGAGGACATACCCCACCTTGAGAGGAGCGTGACATGACCACTGACTGGGACCCGTGGAGCTACCGCGAGAACTCGGGCATGACTGCGCAGGGCAGCACCAACCTCGTCGGCTACGACGTAGAGGCTACCGACGGCGGGATTGGCAAAGTCGATGAAGCGACCAATGAGGTCGGATCCAGCTACATCGTGGTCGATACGGGGCCGTGGATCTTCGGCAAGAAGGTGCTTCTGCCGGCCGGCACCATCGATCGGGTCGACGCCAACGGAGGGAAGCTCTACGTCGATCTGACAAAGGACCAGATCAAGGATTCTCCCGAGCTTGACGAGAGCAGCTACAACGAACCCGCCTACCGCAAGAGAGTCGGCGATTATTACGGTCGCTACTACACCAGGTAGTGATCATCCCTGCACGATGAACCGGGGCCTGGCCGGGATACTCCGGCCAGGCCCTGGTTCGCTGAGCGGCCGCGGACTTGCCAGCCCGAACCCTCGGTGCATGTTGGTCTCCCAAAGCTCTGGCCTATTGCGAGGGCGATTCGTACGCTTACATGGCGTGACTGGAAGCATCTGGGACAGACGCGGTCAGCTCCGTCAAGAAATTGGGCCCGAGATTGTCGGCCCCGCCGAGGTAGCTCCCCGAGTAGATCACGACATGGACGACATACCGCCCGTGGTTGATGATCTTCCGGATGCAATCAGGGAGGCCATCCCTGAACTTTCCCCGCGCCGAGATCACCCAGACGGCGGAGCCAGCAAACGGCTGTGACCGCGGGCCGACAGGGCAATCCAGGACTTGTGCCGCCTCCCCCTGGTCAGCCTACCCAGGCGACGATACGGGACTAGCCGTCAAACAGCCCACGAGCACCGCACGAACATTCGATCAGGGATTAGTCCAGGTTCCTAGCCCTACGGATGCGCTGATGCGTTCGACTCGCTGCAGACGCATCCCTTCACATACGCGGCGTTAGTGCCGTGGTCGATGTCGTCGCGGCGGGTTGCCGTCAGGGCAGCCTCCAGCTTCTCGGACCATTCCTCGTCGGTCTTGGTGAGCCCCCACACCTGGTTAGAGGTCAGGCCAAGCTCACGGGGCACCCCCGGGAACGAGCTGTTGCCGCACCTCGACCTCGGTCAATTTGATGTTCCTCGGGGCAAGATGACACATAGCCAAGCGAAGTAACCCTCGAACATCAGAAGTTCACGAGAACGTAAGGGATTGCTGATCTTGAGCCGTCCGATAGCCACCTGATCCGGTTGCGGATCACGATGCGGCAACTTTCACCGCTCGCCCTTGCGTGATCTAATCCCCTGCTCGTAACCCACCCGCGTCCAGCGTTCCAGCTCGTCGCAATCCATCGGCAGACCGCGGTCGCCTGCTGCGAGGATGAGCATCCCGGCGCCGATCAGCTCATAGCCGACGTGGGTGGCTGGGCTGGCATACCAGGAGCCTGCGGTGATGCCGGCGGCCTCGGCCAGGATGTCGTTACGGCTGTCGGCGATTTGGCGCAGCTCTTCGATGGATTCGTCTAGGTTGCGGCGCTCGGCGGCGTACCGCATTGCGGTGCCGTGAAGTGCGCTGTAGAGGAGTTGGTCTTTGTGGACACACTTCAGCGTATCGAACCTAGATTCGATTAGACAGGGCGAATGGCTCTGGCCAACGTCAGAATGGTCCCGCCCGGCGTGTTCGTTGACCGCGCAACTGCACACCCCTAAAGTTCGGCTCGGCGCTCGACCGCGGTGGTGGCGCAAAACGGGGGGAGGAAACCTATGAGTAAGAAGTCGTTGTTCGTCGGCCTGCTTTTCGCGGCGGTTCTGACGGGGGGAACGCGAGTGCTGCGTTCGCCGGTGAGGTCACGGGCAACGGAAAGCCGACCGGTGCTACGGAGCACGCGAACTCGATCTGCGTCTTCTCCGGGAAGAACGACGACCCGGACGCGCCTCTGGACGGCAGCGGGCCGAACGGCCCCGGCGGGGTCTCGCAGTCCTACGGCCAGGAGAACAAGCTGGGCCTGGTGGACCCCCACGGTTTCAATCCTGGCGACGCATGCCGTGGTGGGAGCAACACGCCAGAATAGGTAAAATTCGTTCTAGTCAGGACGAGAAAACGTTGAGCGGGAGTGCTTGTCAGGATGCTTAGCCAAGCACTCCCGCTCTGTCCGCTGCGCTTCGCCTTGGACGTAGCGCTGCCGCCGGATGATCAAGAAGGCGACGACGGCAAGGACGAGCAGGGCGATCGCGATCAAGATGATCACGATGGTGCCGTTCAACCGACGTACTCCTTGGTCTTGAAGAAGCGTCTGTCGGACTGCTCGACGAGGTACATCGCAGACACGATGAGCAGGCCGCCGATGACCATCCGTGCCGTAATGCTCTCTCCACCAAAGGTCACGGCGAAGGCTGCCGCCCAGACTGGTTCCATGGCCATGATCACCGCTGCCCGGGAGGGCTCGATGTGCGCCTGGGCCCAGCTCTGCAGCACCATCGTCAGCGCGCTGGCGACGAGCGCGAGGTAGAGCACGATCAGCCAGTCGTGGCCATTACTTGGCAGCTGGATGCCGGCGCCTGATCCTGGGGTCAGCCACAATGCTGCGGATGTGCACATCAGTGCGATCACGACCAACTGCACAAGGCTGAGGCTGATCGCAGTCTGCGGTGTGCTGAAATGCCCCAAGGCCACGATGTGACGGGCGTAGAGCAGCGCCGCTATGACGGTAAGCAGCTCGCCGTAGCCAAGCGTGAATCCGCGCAGCGAAAGTATGCTGAGCCCGATCATGGCGAGGATGACCGCAATCCAGGTGACCCGGCCAATCCGGCGACGTAGTATCACCGCCGCCAGTATTGGGGTGAGGACCACGTACAACCCGGTGACAAAGCCCGACACACTGGCAGCAGTGTGAGCCAGTCCGGCGGTCTGCAGGATCTGCGCAGCGCCGTACAGCAGCCCAAGCAGCGCGCCTTGGGTCAGCACTGTGCGTGACATTTGAAGTCGCGGCCCAACGATGAGGCCGAGCGCGATGCTGGCAATAGCGAACCGAATGGCGAGTAGGTCAGGTACCGGAATCCGAGTCACCACATCCTTGATCAGAATGAACGTGGATCCCCAGGCCGCAGCCATCGCCAGCAGTGCCAGGAATGCCACCCTTGTGTGCGACCTGGCAACAAGCACCGACCCAGCGTAAGTCACACGGGCGGGACACTTATAGATGACCAACGTCCAGCTGACCGGCTCAGCGCCCTCCTCGCCGAAGCCGCCAGGAGCCACCGTTGCCTTGGCCACTTGACCTTGGAGCAAGCGGAGATGCCATTTGCCAGCACTTTCTTCAGTGGGCTGCCGATGGGCCGCCAGACGCTCCGAGGTCAGACGACGTACAGAGTGATTCTCGAGCCTTTGGCCGCTGGCGTACGTGCACCCGGATTGGTGTAGAGCACGAAGTCGACTCCAGGGCGGTTGATACCGACCCGCTGCACCTGGGTCTTGAAGCCGGCCTCCCGCATCACCTTCCGAGCTGCCGGAACGGCCATCCGCTGGACATTGGGCACCGTGACCTGCAGCGATCCCAGTGATCTCGTGAGCGTGATGGTCTCACCTGGCGCACCCCGACCCGACGCCGGATTCTGACGAAGCACCAAGTCCTTGAGGACCTTGTTCGAATGAGCGCTTCGCTCGACGACGCGAAAACCTGCACCCCGCAGAGCGGCTGCCGCAGCATCATACGGGGTTCCCTGATAGTTGGTGATCACGAGTGGCTTCGGCCCACTCGAGACCACAAGATCGATTGCGGTGCCCTTCTTGAGGCTCGCGCCCGGTCGCTCCGACGCCTTGAACACGGTGCCGGCTGCAACCTGATCACTGAAGCCGTCGGTGACCTTGCCTACGGCCAGCTTCGCCTTCTGGATTGCGGTCTCAGCCGCCGATCGGGTCAGGCCGACGACCGCTGGCATGGGATACCGTTCGGGGCCTCTGGAGAGGGACGCCTCGATCTTTCCGCCCCTCAAGATCTTGGTGCCAGGACCGGGATTGGTGGAGATCACCATGCCCTTCCGCACGGTCTCGCTGTACGCCTCGGAGAAGTCGATCGAAAGGCCGACTTTAGACGCTACAAGCTCGGCATCAGCTTTGCTAAGCGACTCAAGGGCCGGCGCCGTCGTGAACCGACCCTCCGTCAGGTACCAGCCTGCGAGGGCGGCCGACGCCGAGATCAGGACCACCAACAACAGAGCCAGCCACCCCCTGCGACGCTTCCGAGCCCTGCGCTCGCGCTCGCTCGCGGCCAGGCGCTCCGCGGTCGGCTGGTGCACGGTGCGCGGCACAGCAGGCGGTGGTGGCGCGTCGATCACGGTACGCGCTGCACCTGGAAGGCGTGTCTGGGTCCGGGCGGCGGCCATGGGAGACGGCACCATCTGAGTGACTTCGTAGTCGGCGCGGTCGCGCCGCTTTGGCGCGCCGGTTGCCGGCCTCGGTGCAGTGCGTAGCTCACGACTGAGCTCAGGGTCATCGCGAAGACCCCGCTGGATCGCGGCGCGAGCGCGGCGTACCTGAGTCAGCAGGACCTTTGCGTCAGGTTGCCGCAAGCTCGCATCCCGAGCTGTCGCCCGGGTGACCAGCGCGTCCACATACGGCGGGATCAGGCCGGCGGTCGGGCCCACTGATGGTGGGGGAACGTCGCGGTGGACGTGCGCGTACGCGATCTGGATCGGGGTATCGCCTGTATGCGGCTTCCGCCCCGTCAGCAGTTCAAAGAGAACTACGCCAGTGCTATAGACGTCTGATCGCGCGTCCGCCGTGCCGGAGACCACGAGCTCCGGCGGAACATACGAAACGGTTCCGATCAGCAGTCCCTGGGTGGCGGTGGAGGTCTGGGAGGACACCGCCTTGGCCAATCCGAAGTCGGCGACCTTGATCCGGCCGCGGTCGCTGATCAATACGTTCTCCGGCTTCACGTCCCGGTGGACCAGTCCGGCGTCGTGGGCAGCGGCAAGCGCAGCGAGCACCGGCTCGATGATCTCCAGTGCCCTGGCTGCCGGCAGCGGTGCCTCTCGATTGAGCACGTCGCGCAGCGTTTGTCCCTCCACGTACTCCATCACGATGTAGGGACGACTGTTGGGCCCTCCGAGGTCTTGACCTTGATCAAAAACCGAAACCACATTCGGGTGGGAAAGCCTGGCTGCCGCGCGTGCCTCACGATCGAATTTGCGGGCGAACTCGGCGTCATCACCGAGCCCGACATGCATCACCTTGACGGCAACGGTACGCGTCAGGCGTGTGTCCACAGCCCGGTAAACAGTGGCCATCCCGCCACGGGCGAGCCGCTGAGTGATCTCGTAGCGACCGTCCAAAAGACGGCCCACCAAGGGGTCGCCAACGGTCGTCATCGTCACGCCTGCTCCAAACACGGTGGGGAAGGTGGCCGTGCTGGCCTCGGGCCCGAGTTTAGAAGTCACCACGTACTGCCACGGCCGAGGCGCGCCGCGGCTAGTCGATTCGTCCGGCATTGGTCGAGGATGCCTCAGCGTAGCGGCGAACCGGAATGCGCCCGGCACAGCGAGCGAGCCGGCCGGCCTGTACCGCGAACTTCATGGCCTCCGCCATCCGGACCGGGTCCTCCGCCCGGGTGACCGCCGATGCGAGGAGCACGGCATCGCAGCCCAGTTCCATGGCATGAGCCGCCTCTGAGGCGGTACCGATGCCCGCATCCAGTACGACCGGCACCGTGGCGTGTTCGACGATCAGCTCAATATTGTGCGGATTGCGGATTCCAAGCCCCGAACCAATCGGTGCGCCCAATGGCATGACCGCGGCGCAGCCCACGTCGGCCAATTTGCGCGCTAGGACGGGGTCGTCGTTGGTGTAGGGAAGGACGATGAAGCCGTCGGTTACCAGCTGTTGGGCGGCGTCCAGCAACTCGATCGGGTCAGGCAGCAAGGTGACCTCGTCAGCGATGACCTCGAGCTTGATCCAGTTGGTCTCCAGCGCCTCCCGTGCCAGCTGCGCGGTCAGGACTGCGTCTGCGCTCGTGTAGCACCCGGCGGTGTTGGGCAGTACGGAGATGTGATGCCGGTCGAGAATGCTGAGCAAGGAGCCCGGCGCGCTCACGTCGATGCGGCGCATGGCAACCGTCGTTAGCTCCGTGCCTGACGCCAGCAACGCGGCCTCCATCACGTCGAGGCTGGGTGCACCGCCGGTGCCCATGATCAGCCGCGACGTGAACTCCTTGCCGGCCACTACCAGTGGATCAGCTTGGACGAACACCTCAACCACCCTGGACCCCCATGTGCCCTGAGCCCCCAATGTGCCCTGAGCTTGTCGAAGGGCACGAGTTAACCACCCTGCACCGCCGTCACGATCTCCACCCTTGCGCCTTCGGTGAGCTCTGTGTTGGCGTGCTGGCTCCGTGGAATCACCTGCCCGTTGACAGCAACCGCGATGCCGCGCGGAGTCGCGGCGCCGTCCGGTAGGTCGAGCACCTCCCGTAGCCGAACCGGCGGAGTAACCTCCCGCGCCTGGCCGTTGACATGGATGATCATCGCGTACGCCCCCCTGTGAGCACGAAGCGGTCGAGCGTGAACGGGGCAGCGATGCTGTCCAGCTCACCAGTGATGATCAGGCTGGAAATGACGTCTGCGGTGATTGGGGTCAGCAGCACGCCGTTGCGATAGTGGCCGGTGGCCAGCACCAAGCCGTCCAGATCACAGCGGCCCAGGATCGGCGCATTGTCCGGGGTTCCTGGTCGCCACCCGACCGAGGTTTCTGCCAGCGCGTACTCAGCAGTCATCGGCATCACCGTACGTCCGTCCCGGAGCAGCTCATAGACCGCGCCCGCGGTCACCCGCTGATCGAAGCCGAGTTCTTCGACGGTCCCGCCGAGGACCACCTCGCGACCACTTTCCCGGGGAACGAGGTAGATCTCCGAACCGCGGCTGTACGCGCGGATGGTGAGAGTCGGAGCGGGCAGCCGGCCTGGATCTAGCCGGAGGATCTGGCCCTTGACCGGGCGTACGGGAAGATCGGGAATTCCACCGATCTGCCGTGCCCAGGCCCCGTTCGCAACCACCACGGAGTCCGCACCGATGGTTTGCCCGTCGGCCAGCTGGACGCCGGTTACTCGACCATTCGAGGAGGTCACGTGATGGACGAAGCCGGGCGCATCGTGTACGCCGATCCTGTGACCGGCCTCGATGAGAGCCCGCCACAGCAGTCGGTTGTCGCAACTCCAATCGCCCTCGACCAGTAGGCCGGAGCGGATCGTCGGTGCCAGCAACGGCTCGTGGCGCCGGCACTCCCGGCCGGTCAGCTGTTCGCCAGGGTGACCGGCTCGTGCCAGAAAATCGGCAAAGGCTGCCAGTCGTGCAGCATCGTCGGCGTCGTAGGCCACCGAGAGGTTCGGCGTACGGCGAAGTCCCGTTGGGAGGCTGCTCGCAAGCTCTAGCTCGGCAGCGAAGCCGGGGAAGTGGCTGAGCGAGGCAAGATTCAGCTGCAACAGTTTTTGCTCGGTGAAAGTGGTCTCGGTGATCGGAGCGAGCATGCCTGCAGCGACGTGGGATGCAGCCGCCGATCGCTCACCGACGACCATCACGACATCGATGCCGGCCTGTCGGAGTCGCCAGCTGATCGCAGTGCCGATCAGGCCACCACCGATCACGATGACGTCAGCGGTCCCAGCAGAGCTCACTGGGACATTTTAGTTTGGAGCTGCTCGCGCAGTGTTTGATTGCTCGCTCCGCTCACGAGGATCGCGCGTGTTTGAATCATCGCCGTCGACCCCTCGCGTTGGCCACGTTTACTGTATGGATAGGGCATTTCCTTTCTGGGGGTATCACGCTGCCATGGAACTCGGACTGACCACTTTTGCTGAGATCACCGATCCAGATGTATCGCCAGGTGAGCGACTGCGGCAGGTGGTTGCCGAGGCCAGGCTCGCCGACGAGCTCGGTCTAGAGGTCTATGGCATAGGCGAACATCACCGTCCGGACATGGCGGCGTCGGCTCCAGAGATCGTTCTCGCAACCATCGCGGGATGCACGAAAACGATCAAGCTGTCCAGTGCCGTTATCGTGCTCAGCTCGGCCGATCCAGTACGGGTGTTCCAGAACTTCGTGACGCTCGATTTGGTGTCGGGCGGGCGGGCCGAGTTGATGGTCGGCAGGGGCTCGTTTACCGAATCGTTTCCTCTGTTCGGGTACTCCCTGTCCGATTACGACGAGCTCTTCGCCGAGAAGCTTGATCTGCTCCTGAAGCTCCGCGAAGATCAGCCCGTAACCTGGCACGGCAAGTTTCGCCCACCACTGGCCGACGTCAGGGTCTATCCACGCCAGGAGGGCCGTCCGCTTCCTATCTGGGTCGCTGTAGGCGGTACGCCGAACTCTGTGATCAGGGCCGGCACCCTCGGCCTGCCAATGGCACTTGCGATCATCGGTGGCCGGCCGGTGTCCTTCACACCGCTGGTCGAGCTTTACCGCAAAGCTCTTGAATACGGGGAACATGACCCCGAAACCCCGCTTGCCGTACACAGCCACGGCTACGTCTCCACCGACGAGCGCGCGGCCCGGGATGAGTTCTTGCCCGCTTACCGGCAGACCTTTGCCAAGATCGGCCGGGAGCGAGGCTGGCCACCAATGTCGGATGCTGCCGTCGAGGATCTGATCGGGCCCGAAGGCGCACTGTTCTTCGGCCGCCCGGAAACCGTAGCCGACAAGATCATCCGGTTGCACGAGCTGATGCACATCGATCGTTTCGAGCTGCACGTCTCCCATGTTGATCATGCCAAGACGATGCGTTCGATCGAGCTCTTTGGGACCGAGGTCGCTCCGCTGGTACGGGAGGAGCTGGCTGCTCGATCTCCAGCCAAGGTGCGCTGAGCCCGTCGGCTAGCGCCGACAAGCTCAGCGCACAGTCGATGCGCCCTGAGCCTGTCTAAGGGCGCGCGCTTCCACAGGCTCGGCGCTCACGGGAGGATGATCATCGACTGCTTGACCGCCAGTCTGAGACGATCCCATTGCTGAGACGGCGAGTGGCAAGATGCCCTCGTGGTCGCTCTCCAGATTCGCGGCGTCTCGGAACCCACCCGCAGCGTGCTCTCGGCCGAGGCCAGGGCCCGTGGCGAATCCTTGCAGGAATATCTCCTCGACCTGCTGGATCGCGAGGCGCATGACATTGAAAGCCGTCGGCTCCTTGGCGATTGGGGAGCCGGTTCGCTGGTGGATGAGAAGCAGCCGGTCGATCTTGGGAAGCTGACTAGCTCCGAGCGCCAACACTCATAGTCAGGTGACGGCCATTATCGTGGCCTCGTGACTGTGCTGATGGGCCTGGAGGCACGCCTCCGCCTCGCCCGGCTCTACTTGTGCACGGACGCTCGGGAAAAGCAGGGCGATCTCGAAAGCTTCCTGCAAGCGGCCTTTGCCGGGGGCGTCGACATCGTGCAAATCCGGCAGAAAGACATGAAACCTGAGGCCGAGTTGGCTGCCCTCGAAATAGCTCGACAAGCAGCTGGACCGACCCAAGGCATCGTATGCGTGAACGATTCCCCTGAGCTGGCTGGACGCTTCCAGGCCGACATGCTGCATCTCGGTCAGGCCGACGGCTCAGCGGCTCGGGCGCGCAGGTACTTACATCCTTGGGCGTTGCTCGGCCGTTCCACCCATGCGCCGGGCCAGACCGACAAGGCAATCAAAGACCGCAATGTCGACTACTTCTGCGTTGGACCTGTGTACGCCACTTCGACCAAGCCCGACTATGAGCCAGTTGGCCTCGACCTGGTCCGTTATGCCGCAAGGAAGGCGCCGGTCGCTGTCGTCAAATCCAAGCCGTGGTTCGCCATCGGCGGGATCTCCCTGGACAACCTGGACGCAGTGATCGAGGCAGGAGCACGACGGGTTTGCGTCGTGCGGGCCATTACTGAGGCTTCTGACCCCCAAGCTGCGGCCGATCGGCTCAGTAGCAGACTCCGCGCCGCCTGGAAGGCTGACCCGGCGATGGAGCGGTACGTGTTCCAGGCATTGTCCGAACCCGGCAGTCAGCGGTAGCTGCGAGCGTCGGAAAATCGCGCGCCGCCGCACGGCGGAGAAGCGAGCGGAGGCGCTCTTCCTCTGCGAGCGACGACGACGCGGATTCCACGCGCGATTGCGCGAGTAGCTCAAGGTTCGGAGCCGCTAGAACTCCCGTCGCACGGCGGCGTCGGCCAGGGCGGTGAGCCCGGCCCGGCCCTCCTCAGTGATCTCGGTATCGTGCAACGCCTTCAGGGCTCGCTCGTGGTAGTCGTTGATCATCGATTCCACAGCGTCACGCGCGCCCGATTCGACAATCACCGACTGCAGCTCATTGATGCCGGTCTCATCGAGCCCGGGGTCGCCGAGCCGTTGCAAGAGGAGCTTCTGCCCGGCGTCGCCGGCATGGGCGTATGCATGGGCCACCAGCACCGTGCGCTTGCCCTCGCGAAGATCATCTCCGGCTGGCTTCCCGGTGATCTGGGGATCTCCGAAGACTCCTAGCAGATCGTCGCGGAACTGGAAGGCCCGGCCCAGCGGTGAGCCGTACGCGCCGAGGGCAAAGTACAGTTCGTCGTCGCCACCACCGATCGCAGCGCCGATCTGGCACGGGCGCTGCACGGTATAGCGCGCGGCTTTGTACTCCACGACCCGGCTAGCGTCGTCAAGTGCCAGCTCGATAGTGGGCCGCAGCGACCCGATCGCCGGAGCCCGCTGTCGCAGCGGGTGAGCCTGCGCCACCATGTCGAGGTACTGGCCGCAGGTGACCTCGGTGCGCATCGCCTCGACGATCGGCAGCGCCCGCTCCAGTGCGGACTGCTCAACGCCGGCTCCGTGCAGCATCTGAGCCGACCACATCACGAGCAGATCGCCAAGCAAGATCGCACCCGCCTTACCAAAAGCTGCCGAGTCACCCAGCCAACCGGCATTGGCATGCAGTGCCTCGAACTGCCGATGGGCGGCTGGCCGCCCGCGCCGCAAGTCGGAGGAGTCCATCAGATCGTCGTGTATCAGGGCACTCACGTGCAGGACATCGAGGCTTCCTGCTGCGGCGAGCAGCGTCTTGAGCTCCTCGTCTGTTGGGATTCCGGAGGCAGCGACGTAGCCCCAGACGCAGAAGGCGGGTCGCATTCGCTTGCCACCGCACAACATCTGGCTCGCCATCAGGTGCACGGGCACCAGCTCGGGCCCCATCGAATCGAGCACTGCCGATTGCTCGCTCAGGAACGCGCTGATCTCGGCTGATACCGCGTCTCGGAACGCCTGTGACAGCGGCGCCTGCGGATCTAGAACCTCCTCCGCGCTCTTGACAGGCGGGTTGTTGACCACATGCTGAGCCTACGAAGCCGGACCAGAGCCTCGTCCTTAGGGTGTTCGCATGCCGGCCCGCAATCGTCTCTGGCGGCCGCTTACGCCGAGCATCGCGGACCTGCTGGCGACTGGCGACCGACCACTGTTCTCCTTTGAGTTCTTCCCGCCCAAGGACGAGATCCAGCAGCGGCAGCTGTGGCAGACGGTGCGTGAACTGGAGTCCCTCGGTCCCGACTTCGTCTCAGTGACCTACGGTGCCAGCGGCTCCACCAGGGAACGCACGATCAATGCCACCGAGGCGATCGCACTCCACACGACGCTTAGAGCCATGGCGCATCTCACCTGCGCCAGCCAGAGTCGCGACCAGTTACGTCGAGTGATCGGTTCCTATGCGGCAGCCGGCATTCATCATGTGCTCGCGATCCGCGGCGACATGCCGGGTGGTCCGCGTGTCCCGTGGGAGGCTCATCCCGAGGGCCTCAGCAATGCGACCCAGCTAGTGTCGATGGTGCGTGAGCTCGGAGACTTCTGCGTCGGTGTGGCCGCGTTCCCCGACGCGCATCCCGAGCGGAACGATTTCGATCTTGATGCTCGGGTGCTGGTTGCGAAGGCCCAAGCCGGAGCCAGTTTCGCGATCACCCAGTTGTTCTTCACCGCCGATGACTACTTCGCGCTCGTGGCCCGCGTTCGGGCGCTGGGCTGCGACATTCCGATCATCCCCGGTATCATGCCGATCACCAACGTGCGCCAGGTGATCAAGTTCGCTGAGCTGTCGGGGGCTGCCTTACCGAAATCGGTTACGGACCGGATCAACGAGGTCGCTGGCGATGATGATCAAGTTCGACGGGTAGGCATCAGGATCGGAACCGAGATGTCGGAGGAACTGCTGAGCCGGGGCGCACCCGGACTGCATTTCTACACTCAGAATCGGTCCCGCGCTACTCGAGAGATTTACGCCAATCTGCATCAGGTGCGGCGTCGAGCGTGACCAGCCGCTGGGTCGGGCGGGTGAGGGCCACGTAAAGCGCCCTTACGCCGCCAGGTGACTCGGTCACGATGTCATCGGGTGTGATCACCAGGACCGCGTCGTACTCCAGGCCCTTCGCCTGCTGCGCTGTGATCACGACAACCCGCTCGGTGCCTGGCAGCCGGGCCTGCTCTAGCTGGGCCGCTAGTTGATCTTTGGTTGACGGTGGGCAGATCACGCCGACGGTGCCCTCCACCTCGTCGAGGAGCGACCGCGCGATGCTGATCATGGCCGCGGAGATCGTCAGATTCTTCGGGGTCACGTCTGCGGGCACCAGGAGCCGCGGCTCGTGACCCGTCGAGCGCACTGCGGTGGGAAGGTCGGCGTCCGGAAAGTCTGCGACGACGACCTGCGCCGCCAAGTCGAAGACCTCTGACGGGCTGCGATAGTTGGTGCTCAGTCGGAAGTGGCGCACCGGCGCTGTCCCGATGATCTCCTCGATCGCGCGGTCTGCCTCAGCAGTGGCGGTCCAGGAGCTCTGCGCAGGGTCGCCAACGATGGTCCAGCTGGCACTGGCCCCGCGCCTCCGCAACATGCGCCACTGCATCGGACTCACGTCCTGAGCCTCATCGATCAGGAGGTGGGCGTACGTCTCCTGTGGCAGCTCGAACGGATCGGTTTCCGGCACAGCCGGGGAAAGCACGTCGGCGGTCGTGAAGACCTCTTGCATCTCGGAGTCAGGATCTGCGAGGCCGGGCACTTCCTGCTCATCCAGCACCGGCAAGGGCCCGAGCAGATGCACCAGTTCGTCGAGCAGGGCGCCATCGGCGGCAGTCCAGTCCGTCGCATCCCGATAGCTCGCGCTGACCAGCTCACACTCTGCGTCAGACAGCACTGATGCCGAAATCCGCTTGAGCAGCTCGACATCAGCCAGCCGCGCGAGCGCTGTCGGCGCACTGACCGCTGGCCACCAGGCGTTGAGGAACATCTTGAACGAGGCAAGATCGGAGACCCGGTCCTTGAACTCCTCCCGTTCGTGATCCTGATCGGCACCATCCTCGGGGTCAGGATGCCCGACCCGCCACAGCGCGGTCAGCAACTCCTTCTCAGCCGCCTCCCTGCCGCTGTTGAGCTTGTGGTGTGCGACCACGTGAGAACGGATCCGCGCCAGCGTGGTGGTCGGCACCACCAATACGTTGCCATCCACCATGATCCGCAGGTCGAGCGGACCTTCGTGGAGTGGTTCATGCACAAGGCGGCGCAGCACCTTCACCATCCGCAGACTGCCCTTGATTGCCGCAACCTGCGGGGGATCCACCCGATCACCGGTGATCCGAACGACATCCGAAGGAACGGCACCAATCGAACGCAAGGTCACCGAATCCTCACCAAGCGAGGGCAGCACTCGGGCGATGTAGTTCATGAAGACCCGGCTCGGACCAACCACGAGGACACCGCCGGACTCGAAGCGGCGACGGTTGGAATACAGCAGGTACGCGGCGCGATGCAGGGCCACCACAGTCTTCCCAGTCCCTGGCCCGCCAGTGATCATTGTGAAGCCCTGGTAGGGAGCGCGGATCGCTTCGTCCTGCTCGGCTTGGATGGTGGCGACGATGTCCCGCATGGTGTGATCGCGGGCCCGTGTGAGTGCGGCCAGCAGGGCCCCCTCGCCGATCACGACCAGTTCCCGGTCCGCGTTCTCGCCGTCCAGCAGGTCGTCCTCGATACCCACCACCCGGTCGCCGCGGCAATGCAGCACCCGGCGCCGGATCACCTGCATTGGATCGCTCGGGGTAGCTCGATAGAACGGCTCGGCCGCGGGCGCCCGCCAGTCGATGACCAGTGGCTCATAGTCCGCGTCGCGGACGCCAATACGGCCGACATAGCGGACTTCACCGTCGGTCCGGTCCAGCCGGCCGAAGACCAGCCCCTCCTGCTCGGCGTCCAGCACAGCCAGCCGGCGAGCTGCCTGGAAGGCAAAGACATCACGCTCGTACAGGCCGGTACCGTCCTCCTCGCGAACGTAGGAGTTGCGGTCGGACTGGTAGAGGGAGAGGCCAGCCCGCGCGACCTGTTGGGCGGACTTCGTCGCTTCGGCGAGCCGGGCATACACCAGATCCACATGAGCCTGTTCGGCGGCTAGCTCGCGCTCGAGAGTGCTAGCAGCTGGAGATGCGTTTGTCACGCCGTCGGAACTCGTTTCGCTCTGCGCGTGTGTCAAGAAGGATGATCCTTACCGGAAGACCAAACATCTGAGTATACGGAAGTTGCCTGGGTCCTGAAAGTTCCAAGATCAGCGCGTGCTGAATGGCGACGCTCCGCGTTGCGCGGATCGCGCTGATAGCCCGCCGTCGTCGTCCTTGCTCGGAGGCGAGAAGCGTGTCTCCTCGCCCGTCCTCCGATTAGCGGCGCGCGATCCGGGCGCCGAGATGGTCGTGGCAGCCGTAGGCGGCAAGGGCCGCGGAGAGCATGACCTGCGATGGGCCGGGACCGGCCGGAGATGCGGGGCTGGCGGCGTAGAGACCCGGGATCTCGGTTGTCACAGGTGGCCGGCGCAGCCAGCTCGCAAAGCCGCTCCAGGCCGCTCCGTACGAGGCACGGTGAAGGGTCGCGTTGAAATCGTGAGTGGTCTGTATCCCGTTGTCAGCCAGCAGATGGAGGTAGCTGACGGTCGGGACGCCGTCCGTTGTCAGGGTGATCGTTTCACGGAGCCGTGTGATCGGCGCGGATGCCTCATGGTGCGTGATGGTCGGAGCTGCCGCCATGCGGAGGCGGCGCAGGTGGCGTCGGGTCCGCCGGGCTGCGGTGACGGGAAGCAAGTCGTTAAAGATTTGCCAGGGGTCGCAGGTAGCGACGACTGCTGAGGCGGGATGATCTCCAGCGCTGGTCGCAACTGCGGTGACGTGACCGGTGCGAAGCTGAATGCCCTCGACCGTGCAACCGAGGTGGACGTGCACCTTTCGAAGCGCGAGGCGACCCGTCAGGGCCTCCACCAGGACCGAGGACCGCCCGACATCCAGCTCGGGATGGGTATCGAGCGGCGCAACGTGCCAGCGCCCGAAGGTGCGCTGTATCGACAGCTCCACTGCCGCGAAGGCCGGCGTCTGCTCCGGCACCGAGCCCAAACGATAGGCGATGCTGCGAATCAAAGACCCGAGATGATCATGTGCAATCGAGTCTGCGAGGTCCGCCAACGTCATGCGATGGCCGAACAGGCTGCGCGTGACGGTCTTGTTGAGCTGGCGGCGGCTGCGCAGCTCGGTCTCCAGCCCGAGGCCTCGGAGGGTCTGCCACACGTGGTCGAGCCGGTTAAGCAGGTCCTGCCAACGCTCAGCGACCGAGCTGCCGTAGGCATCGGCCAGGGCGGCGTACTGACCGCCACGGTCGGTCGGCACCGTCAGCTCGGCACCGTCAGCGAAGATCATTGTCGGCGGCTGGGCCGGTTCCAGGGCGTAGCCCATCCTGGCAAGTTCGGCTTCCAGCGGACGGCCGCTCTTGCGGAACAGGTCACGCCATGGCGCCGGGAAGCCGATGATCGACGGCGCATCGTCCACCGTGACACCACTGGGGAGTTGGTACGGCGCCCAGGTGCCGCCCAGCACCTCCGACCGCTCGTAGAGCTCAACTTGGTGGCCAACTTTGGCCAACCGTGCCGCGGCAGCCAGGCCGGCCAGCCCGCCACCGATCACAACCACCGGATCGGGCATCAGCGCATTGCTTGAGGCCGGAGGTCCATGGGGAGGAGCCTAGGGGCGGCGGCGCGATTGCAGCGTCGTTTTGGCTCGCTTCGCTCGCGGCGGTTTCGCGCCTGGAAGCCGCCTTGTTCGTCGTCGCTCGCGGACGGAACAATGTGTCCGCTCGCTCCTCCTCGCCGCGGCGGCGCGCGAAACGCGACGCGGTGTTTGATTGCTCGCTGCGATGGTCGCGGGGTTGCCGCCGTCTTCGTCGGAGCTGACGGAACGGAAAAGCGTTGTTCCGCCATCTCCTCCTGCAGATCGCCGGCGCGAACATCGCGGCCATACGCTATGCCGCATGCCAGATCTCGAACCTGTCGATGAGTCTGGCAAAGCAGCTAGTCAAAGACGATTTGAGTCGAGCGGAGTGATCTGCATGCGAGATTCATGCAAGATGCGCTGTGTTGGGAGGTGAGCCGCTGACCATCAGCACGTAAGCGGCCCGACCGTGCGGACACGACCGCCACGAAGCGACGCAGGCGCGGGGTTGCCTTCCAGCCCAGGACACAACGGGCGCCAGACGCTCGTGGCATGGCATGGCGTTCACGGCCGGGTCACTCCTTTCTCCTGTAGTGCCAATCTGAGATTTCTGAGTCCGTAGTGCAGCCGTGACTTGACGGTTCCTTCGGGGCTGCGGAGCCGAACAGAGATATCTGCGATCGACCTGCCCTCGTAGTATGCGGCGTTGATTACGGAGCGCTGCTCGGTGGACAGGCTGGCAAGTGCCTCAGCGATCAACCACCGGTCGAGTACCACGCTGGTCGCGTCGCCGGCGCTTTCCTCTGGCGGATACTCCATTCGCTGCTCATGCTGGGACGCCGCGCTACGCCACCGGTCGATGATCAAGTTGCGTGAGGCTGTGAAGAGCCAGCTACGGGCCTCGGTCTGATCGTGCTGCCCGAGGCTAGGATCCTTCCACGCCTTGAGCAGCACCTCTTGGACGATGTCCTCCGATAGCTGGCGATCGTGGGTGCGCCGCATCGCGAACCGCCACAGCTCGCTGGCGTGCCGATCGTGCAGCTCCTGGAGCGCAGCCTCGCGCTGTCCGCTGCCGCGACCAACACCCTTACCTCCCCCGTGCCTTCGGCGCGCCAGCGCAGGCGCGACGGCCCGAGGGTTGTAATCGGTGGGCACGTCCAGTCTCCTTGAAAGAGAGACTATGCCCCTAGGACGAATGGCTGCAGGCGGAGATGGACACCCGCCGCCTACCCTCCTCATCAATTAGCCCCTTCGGTGTCCAAATGCACCCGGGCATGTATCACGGACAAA
This sequence comes from Actinomycetota bacterium, assembly GCA_046735615.1. Lineage (GTDB taxonomy): Bacteria > Actinomycetota > Actinomycetes > Propionibacteriales > Propionibacteriaceae > Microlunatus. Next base: position 1,357 of record JBKPTR010000348.1, on the reverse strand, counting down.
CTCGATCACTCAAACACTGCTATCCCGTTCCCGCTGCACTTCGACGACTGCGAATTACCGGGACCCCTCTGCCATCAGCCGAACCTTCCGCGAAGATCATCGCCCCGACCAGCACGGTCCGCTGGTGCCCAACAGTCGGTATGCGCTCAGCTGAACGCCTGCGCGGCGGCGGATAGGCAGCCGACTTCCGCCTGTTTTCCAGGTCGCGACCTCACCGCTCTCCGCGCCGTGATCTCGTACCGCGCCAACCATCACCACACCCAGCCGCTACAACGAAGTGGCCAGCGCAGCCATGCGGCTACTCGCCGAAGCATCCACGACGCTGGCCGGGATCAAGGCGAGGAAACGGCTTTGACCGGCCCTATAACAACGGTTCAAGCTCGCGGCGCTCGGGCGGTAGGTCGGGCGGAATATCCCGTTACGGCGTCTTTGGGGTGGCTGGCCCGGGTGGGGTTGGGCGGATGGGCGCACCCGGCCCAAATGTCGGGCCCTGGCCCTTGTAGCTTCCCTGAAGGCGCGTGAATAATTCGTTGATCTCGGCCTCCAGGTGGTCGATCCGCGCCTCCAGCCGGTCGATCCGTGCAGCGAGTGCATTGACTTGTGTGTCGTCCGCCACGTCGCGATCTTGCCAGCCGGAGGTCGGTTGCGCCAGTGCCTAAGCACCCTGGCTTCCCAATCTGCTGCGTATCAATTCGATGCAGGATTAGCCGTGGTTTCCGGGCCATGGATGCGCTGGTGCTCTCGGCACTCGCTGCAGACGCCGTGGACGTAGGCTGCATTGGTGCCTGGCAGACTGACTAGCCCTGCGCAGCAGCCATCCGGCGGGCCACTTCGTCCATAGCCTTGTCCGCGTCCTCAACGGTCAGGCACGGAGTCACTGTGACCTTTGCCTTCCCCGGAGGCGCTCGTTAACGCGTTCGTTAGCGGTTTAAGTGTCCAAGACAGCTTTGAGCAACATCCGCATGACAACCTCCAGATGAGTCGGGCCGCGGTGTCCGCTCGCCTGAGCTGAGATGGGGCTGAGTCATCCCGACGATCGACACCTGCCCGTGATGTTAAGCCGGACGCTAGGGAAGCCATGGTGCCGACGATAGTGCCGTAAGGCCCGACCAATAGTGCCGTAAGGCCCAACCAGCCAACGACTCCACCTGGCGCGGACCGACCTGGGTACTTCCAGGTCTTGCGCCGCCTCCCCGAGCTGGTCCGCCTCGAGGTTTCGGTCGGCAGCCGGCCGGTCGACACCAGCCGTTGGGCCACGTCGCCGATCTTGCTTTGGGTGTCGCGGGCGGCTCGGCGGAGCCTGTCGAAGGCGATCATCGAGTCCACCTGATCGCGTGCCATCAAGTAGCCGACGCCG
>JBKPTR010000347.1:0-9871 GCA_046735615.1 Actinomycetota bacterium | reverse complement strand
GTCCAACAACTTCGGCCTGATGATCGTGCTCGGACCCGCTGCCTTCTACGCCGCCATCGCCGTCGTCAACGCCACCCTCATCGGTGCGACCCAGCGACGCCGCCAGCACGAGGCCCTCAGCCTGCTCGGCGCCACCCGTGAGCAGCTCCGACGCACAGCCCTATGGCAAGCCGCCGTGATCACCGGCGCAGGTCTCGTCCTCGGCGGAATGACCACCGGGTTTGTCGGTTGGCTTGTTCGGCTGGCCGTGACGACCGACCTCGCCGGGACCGGCGAGATCGTGCCGATGACCGTCCCGTGGCTACCGCTGATCGCGATCGCCCTCGCTTGCGGCGCACTCGCGCTGGCCGCCGCAGGTGCCGGTGTCCGCGGTTCACGCTCGCGCGCCGAAGCCTCGTGGTCGTCACTGTAGAGCCATCCCGGAAGCGGCAGCGTTGGCGGCCGCCGGCCCACCACAGCGCCAGCCACTCATACCAATCGCTAGCGAGCGTCGTGCTGATCGACCGGGCCGGGCGCGCATCCGCTACCCAGACAGACAGCTCATTAGCGATACGAGACGGTTGCGTATTGTTGATCACGGAGTGAGGTTAGGGCCCGGGATACGGAACGGATACGTATCGAATCAAGACGTCACCAGGCCAGAAGGATCACCGTCGAAGGATGATGCAACAGTCTCTGTCTACGCACGGTCGAGAGGCGACTGCTCGGCGGCCTGGACGCCCCCGTAGCGCTACGGCGCATGAAGCCATCCTTCAGGCCGCGGTGGCGCTCTTCATCGAGCGGGGGTTCGAGGGGATGAGCGTGGAGGCGGTGGCCGCAACGGCCGGGGTAGGGAAGGCCACGATCTATCGGCGGTGGCTCTCGAAGGAGGACCTTGTAATCGACGCCGTGGCTCGTGTCTTCGCCGAACCGGCCGCACCGGACACAGGGAACGTGCGCGACGACCTTGTGCAGACTGGGCGTGAGCTCCAGGTCTTGATGTCGGCGAGCCCGACGGGAGAGGTCTTCCCCCGGATGGCAGCCGAGGTGGCGAAGCGCTCGCCACTGGGTCGTCTCTACGGCGAACGGGTCATCGGACCGCGCCGCGCCCTCTTCGGTGACGCGCTTCGTCGGGGGATCGAGAGCGGTGAGTTGCCGGCAACCATAGACATCGAGCTGGCCATAGATCAGCTGGTGGGCGTGCTCCTCCTCCGAAAGCTGACCGGCCGCCTGAAGCAGGCCGACGCCGACTTGGCCGAACGAGCGGTGGACATGCTCCTGTTCGGCCTTCGAGATGTGGACGGGGGCCTAGGTCAATGACGGTGCGATCGGCTGCGGCTGACATCGCCGTGATCGGTGCCGGCTCCTCGGGCCTCGCCGCACTCAAGGCTCTGCTTGATCAAGGTGTCGCAGTCGACTGCTTCGAACGGGGTTCCGATGTCGGAGGTCTGTGGCGCTACGAGAATGACAATGGCCTCTCGGGGGCTTACGCCTCTCTCCTTACCAACGTTTCGCTCCCGCGGATGCAATATCCAAGCTTTCCGATGCCTTGCTCGTATGCCGAGTTCCCCGGTCACCGCGAAATGGCCGCGTACCTGGACGCCTATGCCGATGCGTTCGGGCTGCGCGAGTTCATCAGGTTCCGCGCCACGGTCGAGCGGCTGGAGCTCGACCCGAGCGCAGGATGGTGGCTCACCCTGGATGACGGCTCGGTGCGGAGGTACCGGGCTGTCGTCGTGGCCATCGGCCTGTTCTGGTGCCCAAAGGTTCCGGCCTATCCGGGAGCATTCGGCGGCGTAACAATCCACTCGCACGAGCACCGGACGCCGGAGCAGTTCGAAGGGCGGCGTGTGCTGGTGGTTGGCGCCGGCCAGTCGGCCGCAGAAATCGCCGTCGAGGTCTCGCGCCTGGCGTCGCGGACCTTGATGGCCGTTCGGTCGAGGACCCATGTATTGCCGCGATGGATCGGCGGCAAACCCTACGACACACGCGATATCGATCCCCTCAACAGGATCCCCTGGCGACTGATGAACTTTGTCTACGGATTGCGCGTAGCCCGCGAGCTCGGACCAACTCCAGTGTCCTGGCCCGTCGGCGTCCACAGGTTGCTCGAGGGCATCCCCATCGTTTCCACAGACCTCTTCCCCGCGGTGCTCGATGGAGACGTCGTGGTCAAACCCGCCGTCGATCGGCTCCGACAGGATCGGGTGCACTTTGTCGACAGTTCGGAAGAGATGGTGGACTGCATCATCTACTGCACCGGCTACCGCATCAGCATCCCCTTCCTGTCGTCGTCGTTGGTGTCGGCGAGCGGTCGGGACTTCCCGCTTTACCGGCGGATCGTTCCTCCCGACATCGGCGGTCTCCTTTTCGTAGGTTTCGTGGACGCGCCCGGCGGCCTACTCCCCGTCGTGGAGGCGCAAGGCAAGTGGATCGCCGCGGTGCTCGCGGGGCAGCTCCGCGTGCCTACGCAGAAGCCGATGTGGCACGCGATTGAGCGCCCCGAACGGCGCACCCGCCAGCGCTTCCCGGGGGAAGACTCCGAGAGCATTCGGTGTGATCCGCACGCCTACCGCAGGCTGCTGCTCGCTGACCTCAGGCAGGCGCATGCACGTCACCAGCGCAATCCGGCGGGCACAGCGTCGCCTCGGTCCAGGCCAGTCCGTTCGGGCTGAGGGTGCCCTCTAGGTGTGTGTCCGCTACGGGCAAGGAGCTCCAGGACGCCGGTCACCGACGTTCAGGCCGAATGCCTTGGCGTTATCCCTGCGTTGGAGGGCCATACTTGGCGTCGTGAGGGAGGTCGTACTCATCGACGCCCCGTCCAACCTTGGTCTGCGACCGCCCGTCCCTGGCACGGTTCCTGGTTGCTACAAGCTGGCTGGTGCTTTGCGGGATCAGCGACTATTGGAGCGTTTGCGCGCCCGCGAGGGCGGTGTCGTGGTGCCACCAAGATACGACCGAGGGGACTGGAAGCCCGGCGACGGCGTGTTCAACTCGCACGCGATAGCCGGCTACACCCGCAGGCTCGCCGATCGTCTTGACGGCCATCTGCGGACGGGTGAGTTTCCGGTGGTGCTTGGCGGGGACTGCAGCATTCTGCTCGGATCTATGCTCGCGCTGCGCCGGCTGGGCCGCTTTGGGCTTGCATTCATGGATGGACACTCCGACTTCCGGCACATTGGCAACTCCGCTGGGGTGGGCGCAGCCGCCGGAGAGGACCTCGCGCTGGTAACCGGACGGGGTCAGCCCGACATCACCGACCTGCATGGGCTCAATCCTTACGTACGGGACGAGGATGTGTCGGTTCTCGGTGTCCGCGACAACGACGCATGCCGTGACGAGCTGGTGGCGCTGAAGATCCAGCTCGCTGTGGCTGAGGACATCCGGCGCGATGCCGAGGCGGCGGCGCGTGCGGCGTTGACCAGGTTGGAGTCGAACGAGCTGGGCGGCTTCTGGGTGCACCTGGACGCTGATGTTCTTGACCCATCGGTGATGCCAGCGGTAGATAGTCCGGATCCGAACGGGCTCGCCGTCGACAAGGTCGGGCTCCTACTGCGCACGCTTGTGACATCGCCGCGATGTGCAGGCTTCCAGTTGACTATTTACGACCCGGACCTCGATCCGGACGGCCGCTGCGCCACGCTACTCGCGTACCTCGTCGAGCACGCGCTCAGTTGATCGGTGCGCTGTTCCGCTTCGCGCGGTCCGTCGCGTCTCTCGGATGTAGGCGTTGGCCGCCGGGAGGAACATCAAGATCAGCGCCGCGATGATCGCTGCCAGGTGCACGAGCCGGCTGGCCGCGAATAGCACGAATCCCAAATCCGCAGCTGCCGTGGCGTCGGCAAGCGACCCGCCCTTAGCGAGCCAGGTGACTGGCCCAATCACCAACGACAAGGTTCCGAGCCCGCCATACAGCACCGCCAAGGCGATGCGAGCCCAATTCCTGCCCTGGCGGAGCCATGTGGCCAGGTAGACCAGTGCGGTGAAGGCCAGCAGTCTGACGGTGACGCCGACGGCAATCTCGGCCGCCGAGCCGACCCCGGCCGTGGACTCGATTACGGCCAGGGTGGTCTCGAAAAGACCGGCAGCGACTGCGACGAGCCACAGCCAGAAGGAAGCCTGAAGCTGCCTTGGCGGCGCCGCAGCCGGGAATGACCGCGGCGCCGCGCTCTGGGCGCTCGGCGCAAGTCCTTCGGTAACAGGTTCTGGATGGAAGTTAGGAGCTGTCATGCCCCTAACCTTCCTCGCTTGGCACCGGGCCGCCATCAGGCTATCGGGCCAATCCGCGATCGGGTTATCCCTACCGGATCGCTATGGCTGATCTTGAAGACCGACAGCTTGATACCTTCCCCGATCCGGCCCGTGCGGTCAGGTATTCATTGCGCAAAGAACAAGGGAGCGTCGCAGCGATCGTCTCCGGCTTGCCGTAGGTCTGTGCTGAGTCGCGGTTCAGCCCCGGCAGCCGCAGGAGTGTCGAATGCGGAAGTACCGCGTGCAGGGCTTCGGCGCAGGCGACGAACATTGGGTCGGTCTCGCTTCCGTACATCAGCAGCACCTGAGCGTCAAGCTGCGCATATTGCTCCAGGGTTCCCTCGGTCTCCAGCACCGAGTCCAGCTCCGCAGGCAGGCTCGCCAGCAGTTCCCGCCAGGCGACGTTTCCGGGGCGAGGACGTTGGTAGCGCAGGAACAGGTCAATTAAGCCAGCCCCGACACGGGACGGGAACGCGTGCACGGCAGTGCCGACCCAGCTCGACATGTGCCCGCGGCCGACCTCCCGATCCACGCTCTCCTGGATCGAGAACGCAACTGACTCGCCCAAAAGCCTCGCTCGAATCATCTGCTGCATCGTGCCGAACATGCGCCGAATGGCAGCATCATCAGGCCCACCCCACAGGAGGAGCGGTTCGTACGCAGCCACCCTCCGGACCTGCCCGAGCCCGATGGCCCCGTGAAGGGCGAACAGACCGCCGTTAGCCGGTCCAAAAACGCACTCGGCCCCGGTGCCCTCGACAAGCGCGGCAAGATCCTCGTCCTCGCGCTGGATGCTGTACGCGGGCCCGAACGCACCACTCATCCGGCGAGCACGCGGCGTTGCCGGGCTCAGTCATTGACGTCTCTTCCCGGGCAGCAGGCAGGCCCGCCAGGACCCTTGCCCCGATAGGCCATGCGGCGGCACTAGAGATTTCCACCCGTTGTTCCACCTTCGGGTGACGCCCGCCGGGCCCGCTGCTCCTAGCGTACTGATGTCCAGATCACCAACAGCGAGGCTTGGGCCAGCAACGCTGCGCGACTGACAGGAGCCCGCCATGGCAGACCTGACCGGCAAGGCGGCACTGGTAACCGGAGCCTCCCGGGGAATCGGACGGGCGATCGCCCGGCGGCTGGCCGCCGACGGCGCCCTAGTCGCCGTGCACTACGCCAACAGTGAGGCCGCGGCGACTGAGACGGTGGAGGCGATCCGGGCCGACGGCGGCAGGGCGTTCCCGATAAGGGCCGAACTCGGCGCGGACGGCGACGTGGACATCCTGTTTGCCGGGCTAGAGGCGGGCCTGTCCGGGCAGCGGCTGGACATCCTGGTCAACAACGCGGCCGCCCGGGCGGCCGCCTTCATCGAGCAGGCCACTCCAAAGGACTTCGACCGGATGTTCGCGGTCAACGTGCGCGCGCCGTTGTTCATCATCCAACGAGCCCTGCCGCTGCTGCGCGACGGCGGCCGTATCATCAACATCTCCTCCTCTGACACCCGCGTCGCCCTGCCCCTGGAACTCGCCTACGCGATGACCAAGGGTGCCATCAACGTCATGAGCCAGACGCTGGCCAACGCCCTGGGCGCACGGGGTATCACCGTGAACGCAGTGGCGCCTGGCCCCACGGACACCGACATGACCCTCTTCCTGCGCGACCCCGAGGTCCAGGCGGCCACCGCCAGCGCGACCGCGCTGGGCCGGATCGGCCAGCCGGCCGACATCGCCGACGCCGTCGCCTTTCTCGCCTCCGACGACGCGCGCTGGATCACCGGTGAACTCCTGGACGTCACCGGCGGCATGTGGCTTGGACCCCGTCTATAGGCAACACGGCAGAACTGGAGTAATAGTCATGACCATCGCCGACAGGCCAGCCCACGAACTATCGGGAACGACGGCGCTGGTCACCGGCGCCAGCCGCGGTTTCGGTCGTGGCATCGCCGCCGCCCTGAGCAAGGCAGGCGCGCGGGTCGCCGGGGTGGCCCGCGACCGCGGCCTTCTGGAAGAACTGCGCGCCCAGCTCGGCGGATCCTTCACCGCGGTACCCGCCGACGCGGCCGACCCCGTCATCGCTGGCCAGCTCATCGATGCCTACCGTCCCGCCATCCTGGTGCTCAACGCCGGCGCTACCCCGCTGCCGCGGCCGATCCAGCACCACACGTGGCAGACGTTCAGCCGCAACTGGGAGACCGACGTTGCGCACGTGTTCCACTGGACACGCGAAGCGCTACTGGCCCCGCTCGAGCCGGGCAGCACTGTGATCACGCTGTCCAGCGGGGCGGCACTGTTCGGCTCGCCGTTGTCTGGCGGCTACGCCGGGGCTAAGGCCGCCATCAGGTGGCTTACCGCCTATGCCGCCGAGGAATCCGCGGCGGGCGGCACTCGGCATCAGGTTCGTCTCGGTGCTTCCGCAACTGACCCCCGCGACCGCGCTGGGCGCGGTGTTCGCCGCCGCCTACGCCGCCCGGCAGGGCGCCGGCGGCGCCCCCGGCACCGGCGGCCCGGCGCTTACCCCCGAGCAGGTCGGCCAGGCGATCGTCGATCTCACCGGCCCCGGCTATGACCAGGATGCCTACCTGATCACGGCCGCGGGCCTTCGCCCGCTGTCCTGACACCCTCTTGACACCGCAGAACCGGAGGAACAGAGATGACAATCGCAGACCAAGCAGTGCTGGTGACCGGGGCCAACCGCGGCATCGGGCGGGCGCTGGTGGACGAGGCCCTCAGCAGGGGCGCCGGGCGGGTCTACGCTGGCACGCGCCAGCCGTTGGCCCACCCCGATGGGCGGGTCACGCCGCTGGCCCTGGACGTGACCAGCACGGCGCAGATTCAGGCAGCCGCCGGTCAGGTCGAATCGCTCGATGTCCTGATCAACAACGCCGGCATATGGCTTTTCGATGACTTGAGCGATCGCGCCGCGCTCGAACGGCACCTGGCGGTCAACTTGTTCGGCACCTACGGCATGACCCAGGCGTTCCTGCCGCTGCTGATCCGGTCCCGGGGAGTGATCGTCAACAACGTGTCGCTCATGGCCTTCGCCGCCTTGCCGCTCACCCCGGCCTACTCAGTCTCCAAGGCGGCCGCGTTCTCCCTGACGCAGTCGCTGCGCGCCCTGCTGGCCGACCGGGGCGTGCGGGTGCACGCCGTACTGACCGGCCCGGTGGACACCGATATGACCCGGGGCTTCGAGATTCCGAAGGCCTCGGCGGAGTCGGTCGCGCGGGCCATCTTCGACGGGGTGGAGAACGGGGACGAGGAGATCTTCCCCGATCCCTTTTCAGCGTCCATCGCGGAGAGCTGGCGCACCGGCGCGGCCAAGGCGCTCGAGCGCCAGAATGCGGCGCTCCTAGCAGCGGAGCCCGTCAAGGCATAAGCAAGGGAGGGACTCACCCCCACGCTCCCACACAACCGAACCTGTGCGATCAGCTCACCGACACACCACTACAGGAGGACAGGCGCATGGACCACGGCATGGAACCGCCCGCCGAGCGCAACCATCGCATTCTTGTCACCGGCGGTACGGGCACACTCGGCCGCCAGGTCATCCCGCGGCTGCGGGACGCCGGCTGCAAGGTCCGGGTGCTCAGCCGGGGCAGGCGCGAGCGCGTGGAGGGGCTCGAGTTCGTGACCGGCGACCTGGCCACCGGCGAGGGGATCGATGCCGCGGTGGCGGACACCGAGATCATCGTGCACCTCGCCGGCAGCGCCAAAGGCGACGAGGTCAAGGCACGGCACCTGGTCCGGGCGGCGTCGTGGGCCGGAGCCCGGCACCTGGTGTACATCTCGGTCGTCGGGGCGACCGGATCCCGGTCGTCAGCCCCATCGACCGGGCGATGTTCGGCTACTTCGCCGCCAAGCGGGCCGCCGAGCAGGTGATCGCCGACGCCGGCCTGCCCTGGACGACGCTGCGCGCCACCCAGTTTCACGACCTGACTCTGCTGACCGTGCGGCAGCTGGCCAGGCTACCGGTGCTCCCGGTGCCAGCCGGGTTCCGCTTCCAGCCGATAGACGCCGGGGAGGTGGCGGCCCGGCTGGTCGAGCTCGCCCTGGGCGCGCCGGTCGGCCTGGTGCCCGACCTGGGCGGGCCACGGGTGTACGCGCTGGCTGACCTCGTGCGCAGCTACCTGCGAGCCACGCATCGGCACAGGCCGATCCTGCCAGTCCGGATGCCAGGCGGGGCCGCCCGCGCGCTGCGGGCCGGCGCCAACCTGGCCCCCGACCGGGCGGTGGGCCACCGCACCTGGGAGGACTTCCTGGCCGACCGGCTGAGTCCGCCAAGCGACAGCAGCTCTCCTGCCGTTCGCTCGTTCAGGTAATGCCCGACCGTGATGTACCCGCAGCATCCAGGCACAGCACCGTCAGCCGCCGGTCCTTGACATGAGGAACTCAACCGACAGGCCCGAGCGACTGGTGCTGGTGCTGGTGGTGCTGGCGACCTTCGCGGTCACTGCGCCCACCAGCTGGCTGGTTGCGGCGGTCGAATCGCAGCCCCTCCGGTGGACGCCGCTGGCGGAGCTCGCCCAGGGCCTCGCGGCCGGCTGGCTGATCGTGGCCATGTGGGGTTTGGGCCGGGGTGTTCCTTGGGCTCCTGGTCCGCGGCACCTCCCAGGCCATCGGCCTTGGCCTGGTGTGGACGCTAGCGGTCGAGAACCTGGTGCAGGGCTTCGCCCGCTGCTGGCGATCGAGATGCTGCAGCGCTGGCTGCCCGGCACCAACGCGGGCTCGGTGGCGGCAGCGGTCGGGTGTGCCGGTCCAGGGAGCCCGGGGCGGCACCCTCAGCGTCACGACCACGGTCGACGGACCCCAGGCGACGCTGGTGCTCGCCGTCTACCTGGTGGCCGTCACGGTGGTCGCGGCGGTGCTGCTCCAGCGGGGCGACACACCTGACCCTCAAGGAGAGGAGAACAACAATGAACGCACAGAGCACATGGTCGGGGCCGCCGGCGGCGACGGTGGCGGGCCTGGTGGTCGGCGCGGTGGGGATCGCGATCCTGTGGGCGTCGGGGGTCGAGTTCCCGATCTACCCACCGCCAGGGATGATCATCCTGCTCGCCGGCGCCATCTTCGTCGGCCTGACCTCGTGGCCGTGGGCGCCGGCCGTGGGAGCGTTCCTCGGCTTGTTCATGACCGTAGGCTTCGTGGCCAGCGGCGGCCCGCCCAGCCTCTTCGGCCAGTACAGAACCGGTGTGGCGATCGGCACCTGGATCCAGATGGCAGGTGTGCTCACCGCCCTGGCCGCCGGCGTTATCGCCACGCGGGCCAACTACCGCGAACAGGCTCAGGCCCGGCAGTGAGCCCTGTAACTGTTTGGTGAACAAAGTCATGGTCTTACGCAGGGCGGTGCCACGCCATATTCGCGGCACGATTCCCACCCCTGGGCGAAGCCAAACCTCATGGGCGAAACCGTGGAGAGCCCGATGCGTCGACCGCACGCCGGGTCCAGCGAGCGACACGGGGAAACGGACCGGCAGCAATACCGGCGCGCCCCGTGCCGACTCAACCACCGGTTGGTCCAGCGCTGACGGCCGGTACCGGTGGATCGAGGCTCATCAGCGCCAGGTACAGGCATTTCATCGCTGCCCGCTTGGCCGGCGAACAGATTCGCTGCAGCAACCGCACCCACGTGATCACCCGCATACCCAACAGTC
>JBKPTR010000346.1:0-5975 GCA_046735615.1 Actinomycetota bacterium | reverse complement strand
ACCGCTTCCCGATGGCGTACTGGATTTGGTCGCAACAGCTGCCGAACAGGACCGGCTCGCCGCCACTGAGCCGGCGCCCGGCAGCCCGAACTGGGACCGGTTGCTGTTCAGCGCCAAAGAAGCCATCTACAAAGCCTGGTTCCCACTCGTCGGGGCATGGCTGGACCACCAAGAAGCCGAAATCCACTTCCACCCACCCGAGGCAACCTTCACCGCCCAGCTATCCCGCGACGGCCTGATCATCAACGGCCGCCACATCCACCGCCTCCACGGACGCTGGGCTCGAGAACGAAAAATCCTGGTGACCGCCGTAATCCTGAACTCGTGATAGATACTGCGGCGGATCCCAACTAGTCACCGGGCGGGAAGACCCGAGACCGATATTGCGAAGTAAGCGATGGTACCCGCGACTGCGTCTGTGTAGCGGTCCAGCGCCTGTACGTTGACGTTGTCCAGCCCATCGCATGCTTCGTGGTAGCAGGGATCGAAGTCCTCGTCCGCTTGCCCGCCCCAGCGGCGAGCCTGCCTGCGGGTCTTCTCCTCGTCATCGCCTGTGAAGGCCCCGGTGGTCGGTATACCGGCGTCCATAAACGGCATGTAGTCCGAGTCGCACATGAACTCGATGATCTCCGGCGTGACGCCGGTGGCGGTCAGCCGCTCCGCCAGGACGCGCGCCACTTCCGCAGACCCATCCGCCGCATCCTCGTCGCAGTCTCCCTTGCCCTCGACCAGATAACCGACGTTCGGGGAAGCCACCATGTCCAGATCCAGATACAGCGCGATTTTGCGCCTGTCGGCTCGGGAGAGCGTCTCCACATAGTGCGTTGAACCGTCCATGTCGACCTCAACAGCACCCCACCACGCCAGTCGCACCTGGTTGGTCACCTTGGGGGATCCGCCCATCCGCCCCGCGAGCTCCAACAGAGCCGCGGATCCCGAGCCATTGTCGTTCATGCCCGGACCATCCGACACGCTGTCCAGATGCGCGCCGGCCATCACAACCTGGTCTGGGTCGCCCGTCTTGGTCTGCGCGATCACATTGCGGATGCGGTCGCCTTCGACATCGAACTCGGGTGTGCTGACCTTCCAGCCGGCCATACGCAGCACACCGGCAACGTAGTCGACACTGGCGGCATACCCAGGGCCCGGGGACGCGCGGTTTCCGCCGTTCTCGTCCGCGATCCGCTGCAGCTTCCGCAGGTGCGCGAGCGCACCGGTTCCACTGGCAGCCGCTTCAAACTGGCGCTGGAGCGGGTACTTAGCTGGCGGCGGTGTGGGCGAAGTCGTGGGCGCGCTGCAAGCGGCCATCGCAGTGGCCGCCGCGGCAGCCGCCACGATGCCAGCTTCATGGAATTGAGCCCACTGACGGCCCACTGTTCCAATCGCTCCGGCCGCCCGAGAGATCGCCCCATCGGCACTGCACCTGCAACCATGTTTGAGTCCGAGGACGCTGTTTGAGTCTTGGGAGTCGCGATGGTCTTGGCCCTAACCCTGCTGAGTGGTGTGGCGTGGACGGTGGCCTACGTCGCCGCGATCCGCATTGGCTTCCAGCAGAAGACGTACGCGATCCCTGCGGCTGCGCTCGCGCTGAACATCGCCTGGGAATCGATCTACGGGACGCACGGCCTGGTCGCCGACCTCTCAGTGCAGACATTCGTCAACTTGGCCTGGGCCGTGGCCGATCTCTTGATCATCTACACGTTCCTGCGTTTCGGCCGACGGGAATTACCCGGCTTTGTGAGCCGGCCGATGTTCATCACGTGGAGCATTCTCCTTTTTGCAACGGCCTACCTCGTGCAATGGCTGTTCATCGTGGAGTTCGGCTGGTCAGATGCGCGAAGGTATGCGGCGTTCCTGCAGAACCTGCTTATGTCAGGGTTGTTCATTGCCATGTTTGTGGCTCGCGGAGGCCCGCGCGGTCAGAGCATCATCATCGCTATTGCAAAGTGGATCGGTACCCTCGCCCCCACGATTGCATTCGGCGCCTTGGCAGGATCGGCGCTCATTCTCGGCTTCGGCATCTTGTGCAGTGTTTTCGATCTTGCCTATCTAGGTCTTCTCCTTTGGGCGCGCCAGAACCTGCCGGTGGTCCAACTGGGGGATCCGAAACCCGATGTCGCCGGAAGTGAGATTCCCGCCGTGTCGCCGAACGGCGCAGTCGCAGCAGGCTGAGCTGCCTATCACAACTCAGCTGTTCGGTGGATGGGCTCCGAAGTTTGCTCCCAGCCCTCCGCAATTCAGCGTGTGTCGGCAGGACCGTGGTCCTGCCGGGAAGGGGTATACAACCTGAAGCCCGACGCGGCGCCTGAGGCAAGCGTCGGCTCGGCGCGTCCCTGCTCATTGCGGAAGGAGTAGCCATGGCTACGTACAAGGTCGGCTATTTTGTCGGGAGCCTCTCGTCGAAGTCCATCAATCGGATCCTCTCCAAGGCGCTGATCCGGCTGGCGCCGGATGATCTGGAGTTCACCGAGATACCTATCAGCAATCTGCCGATCTACAGTCCGGACTTTGACGACGACTACCCTCCGGAAGCAACTGCCTTGAAGGAAGCCATCAGGCGTGCGGACGCGGTGCTATTCGTCACACCGGAATACAACCGATCCATCCCCGGCGGGTTGAAGAACGCTATTGACTGGGCCTCACGACCGTGGGGGCAAAACTCCTTTGACCATATTCCGGCTGCTGTTATCGGCGCATCCATCGGGCCTATCGGGACGGCAGTCAGTCAGCAGAGCCTGCGCGGTGTCCTCAGCTTCTGCAATGCCCGCCAGATGACCGCACCCGAGGCATACATCCGATTCACACCGGAAATCTTCACCCCCAACGGTGAGGTCACTGATGATGCGATGGCAGCATTCCTGAGCAACTTCATGAGTGAGTTCCGCACCCATGTCGCGCGTGTGCTCACGGTCATACCGCGGCAATAGGTGTTTGACAGGCAGCAGGAGACTGGAGGGCCATTACTTACTTTCAGCGCCTATATGCCTAGCCTGGTGTCATGGCCGTCGGAGAGTGGGGTGACCGGCCGCTGCTGTTGGCGGTCGACGCGGATGCGCGTCTGCTGGGGAGAATCGAGGGGGAGCTGCAACGCGCGTTCGGGGCTGACTTTCGGGTTCGTGGGGAGCTGCTTCCCGAAGACGCGGTGAGGACTCTTCAGGGGGCCAGGCACCGGCAGGAGAGGGTAGCCGTGGTCTTGGTAGACGACTCGCTACCTGACGACGCGCGAGCCGAGATCTTTGAGACGGCAAGGGGTCTACACCCCAACGCCCGCCGTGCGCTCCTCGTACCGTGGGGCGCCTGGGCCCATCCCGAGTCGGCACAGAAGATCTTACGGAGCATGGCTGTTGGCGACATCAGCTACTACGTGCTGAAGCCGTGGATAACCCCCGACGAGTTGTTTCACCGCGTCGTTGCTGAATTCGTTCAGGAGTGGTCACGCAGTGAGCCAGCGAACTTTCGTGAGGTTATCGTCGTTGCCTCCCAGCACAACGGACGCGCGTACGCGGTGAGCGACCTGCTGGGCCGAAACGGCATCCCGCACGCATTTCGTTCGCGTGACTCCGAGCTCGGCCGAAGTGTGCTCGAGGATCTCGGGCACCCTGAGGGTGAGGTCGTGGTATGGATGCCGGCCATCGGCGGTATCCAACTCATTGATCCGACGGACGCTGAGATTCTCGAGGCGTGGGGCATTCCCACCACGTTGAGAGATGCTGATCGCGATTTTGATCTGCTGGTCGTGGGAGCTGGCCCTGCGGGTCTCGGGGCGGCCGTCTATGCCTCGTCGGAAGGGATCCGTACTGTCGTCGTGGAGCGCGAGGCGATCGGCGGCCAAGCCGGGACGAGTTCTCTGATTCGCAATTACCTGGGTTTCTCCCGCGGACTGAGTGGTGCTGAGTTGGTGCAGCGCGGGTATCAGCAGGCGTGGGTTTTCGGCGCCCACTTTGTCGTCACCAGAGAGGTGGAACGCCTTACCCCCCAAGAGCGCGGCGGGTTCGTTGCTCAGATCGGAAATGTCGGGGAGGTCCGTGCCCGGGCCGTGGTGATCTCGGCGGGTGTCTCGTATCGACGGCTCGGAGTTCCGAGCCTGGAGGAGCTCAGTGGTCACGGCGTGTATTACGGAGCGAGCGTCTCGGCTGCTCAAGCGCTGACCGGGCTGCGTGCCGGTGTCGTGGGTGCCGGCAATTCTGCGGGCCAGGCCGCCTTGCACTTGGCGCGGTATTGCGCACGCGTGCACATGATCGTTCGTGGGTCCAGTCTGGCGGACAGCATGTCCGCGTACTTGGTCAATGCCATTGCTGCGCAGCCGCTGATCAAGGTTCACCTGAACACCGAGGTGGTCGGCGGGCACGGCGACGGCCAGCTGGAATGGGTCACCCTGTGCGACCGCATCAGCGGGCAGGAGCAGGAGCTACCTCTGGAAAGTCTCTTCGTCATGATCGGGGCAAGGCCGCGGACGGAGTGGCTTCCGGCGGAGGTCGACCGCGATCCGTACGGCTTCTTGTACACGGGAGCCCAGGCAGCGTCCTGCGATTCGTGGACACTCGCACGATTGCCCCATCCTCACGAAACGACAGTCCCTGGGTTGTTTGCCGTCGGCGACGTGCGATCGGGCTCAGTCAAACGAGTGGCATCCGCCGTCGGCGAAGGGTCGGTCGTCGTCTCTGAAATCCACCAGTTCCTGGCTGCGCCGCATGGCTGAGGTGGCTGAATCCACGCGGGCCACAACGCGTATAGGTCTTACCGCCGCCGTCTTGGCGGTGCCACTCATTGGCTTGACTCTGCTGCTTTGGCGGCCAGAGCTTGATATTCGATGGGAGCATCATCCTGCGCACTTCTGGATCGTATTGGGCACGGCGATTATCTCGGCCGTCCTGTCGTACGCCACCGGTGAAGCGGCTGTGCGGCGGGGGGATGCGCGATTGCTCTATGTCTCACTCGCCTTCTTGTCCTCGGCCGGTTTTCTCGCCCTGCACGCGCTGGCGACTCCAGGCGTCTTGCTTGGCAAGAGCAACGTTGGTTTCGCGATTGCCACACCAGTCGGTGTCGCTCTCGGTTCAGTGTTCGCAGCGTTGTCGACACGGGAACTCTCCGGCGATCGTGCGGTGCGCAATGTTCGGATCGGAAAGCGTCTTCGACTAGCTCTGCTTGGCTTGATGGTCGTGTGGGGAGTGTGGTCTCTTGCTTCCCTGCCACCGCTCAACCGCCCGCCAAAGTTCGCGGAGGGCTTGCCGTTGTGGCTTGCGGTCCCAGGCGTGCTGCTTTATGCAGGCAGCGCCGTGCGTTACGTCCAGTTGTGGCTACGCCATCCCTCTTTGTTGCTGCTGGCGGTGCCGTCGGCCTTCATCCTCCTGGCGGAGTCGATGATCGCGATTGCATTTGGCCGCAACTGGCATCTCTCCTGGTGGGAGTGGCACGTCTTGATGCTCGCTGCATTTGGCCTCGTGGCACTGAGTGCGCGGGCCTCCTGGCATGAAGAGCGGTTTGCCGAGCTCTATCTTCCGCAAACGAGTGGTGGCGGCCGCGATATCAGCGTGCTCTTCGCCGACCTGCAGGGATTCACCAGTTTCTCCGAACGCCATGCGCCCGAGGAGGTGACGAGAATGCTGAATGAGTACTTCGCGGTTGCCGTCCCCGCGGTCAAGTCACCGTACGGTGGCGAGATTGATCGCATTATCGGAGACGCTCTGATGGTGACGTTCAACAAACGTGGCGATCAACCTGATCATGCTGAACGCGCGGCCGGCGCAGGACTTGCCTTGCAAAGGGCCACGTCCCAGTTGGCCGAGGAGCATCCAGAATGGCCGCGCTTCCGAGTGGGGATCAACTCGGGACCCGTCTCGGTCAGTTTGCTGGGTGCCGCGGGAGGTCGTACCCACACGATTGTCGGCGACACGGTCAACATCGCTTCTCGCATTGAGGGCCAGGCACCCGCTGGTGGCGTGGCGATCGGTCCGGATACCAAGGCCCTGCTGCCG
>JBKPTR010000345.1:0-22760 GCA_046735615.1 Actinomycetota bacterium | reverse complement strand
TGGCTGCTCCGCGAGAGCGGTGTCTGGAAGGACCGCAACACCCCAGAGGTGCGGTCCGCGCAGCGCCATGCCGATTATGCCTACCGGCTCGCTGTTGATCCGCAGCCCGCAAAGGAACTTCGGCTCTTTGGCCTAGCCGGCTGGACTGTCGAGCGCTTCATCAACCGCCGCAAGCAGCTGTTCGACCTGCAGTACCGGGCGACGCGACTGCGGGAGAAACCGGTGATCTGGTGCATGATCATCGTGGTCGTAGCGAACGCGGCCGTGTTCGGAGCCCTGGGTTTCAATGCAGTCTCAGGAGGCCTTCCGCTGGATCGGCTCGTCGTGTACGTCCAGGTGGCGCTCGGCGTCAGTCTGATCGCGTTCGGCGGCCTGAACTGGGCGCTGGACGGCGCCGCGGCGCCGGTTGCGGCCGTAGCTCGGCTCGGTCCTTCGATGGCACGCCTAGGTCGTCTGGTTCTCGGGCAGGCGCCTGCGGTGGATAGGCCGAGGCACGAGATCGCCTTTCGTGACGTGTCGTTCGGATACCCAGGAAGCGAGCGCACCGTTCTGGCTGGACTCGACCTGATCGTGCCGGCTGGCACGTCGTTGGCCATCGTCGGTCAGAACGGGGCCGGCAAGACCACGCTCGCCAAATTGCTCTGCCGGCTGTACGACCCGATCGATGGGGCGGTCCGGGTGGATGGCGTCGACTTGCGCACCATCGAGCTGGCCAGCTGGCGCGGCCGCGTGGCGGCGGTGTTTCAGGACTTCGTGCGGTTCGAGTTGTCCCTGCGCGACAATGTCGACCCTGCCGGGGAGGCCAGTGACGACGACATCCGGGCGGCGCTCCGCGACGCAGGCGCCGAGCATCTCGCCGAGCTCGACACGCCGCTGGCCAAGGGCTACTCCGGCGGCACCGATCTGTCGGGAGGTCAATGGCAGCGTGTCGCCTTGGCGCGGGCGCTGTGCGGCGTACGACTCGGGGCTGGATTGGTGCTGCTCGACGAGCCGACCGCGCACCTCGACGTCCGAGGCGAGGCAGAAGTCTTCGACAGGGTGCTGCGGGCGACCCGCGAGGTCACCACGATCTTGATCTCACACCGGTTTTCGACGGTGCGACATGCAGACCGAATTTGCGTCCTCGAGCATGGCCGCGTGATCGAGTTGGGCAGCCACGACGAACTCATGGCTCTGGGCGGGCGCTACAAGACGATGTTTGAGCTTCAGGCCAAGAGGTTCGAGGCGACCATGGATGAAGAAGGTGCCGTGTTCGATGTCCTCTGACACGACGGCGAAGCAGACCTCCACCCCGTCGTCGCAGCTCACCCACGATGAGCTGCCGCCAGCGCTGTCATCGATGTGGCGGCTGTGCAAGCTCGGTTACACCCACGAGCCGCGGCTAGTCGTTCTCGTAGTCACACTCACCTTGCTGCAAGCGGTGCCGGACGCCTTGTTCGCGCTCTGGTTGAAGCTGATGGCCGATGCGCTCGAGGAGGGCAACAACACCCTGCTGTTCGCCACCATGGCAGCGATGGCGGCATCGGCAACCTTGACCTGGCTGCTTCGGGTGGTTGCGACGCGGCTGACCCGTCGGTTCCGCGACCGTGTGACGATCGCGCTGGAGACGCATGTCGCCACACTGCAGGCATCAGTGCCGGGACTTGAGCTTCAAGAACGGCAGGACTACCTCGACCGTCTGGCGGTGCTCCGCAACCAGGTGTTCGTGTTGGATCACATGTATGTGTCGTTGCTGGACACGATCGGCTGGATCGTACGGCTGACCGTCACGATCGCACTGCTGACGAGCATCCACCCCGGGCTTGCAATGCTTGTGGTATTCGCGCTGCCCACAGTGGTCAGCTCCGCATGGCGGCCGGGTGTCGAGCGGCATGTAGAGGAACGGTTCGCGCAGCACAACCGGCTTGCCGAGCACTTGTTCTTCACGGCGACCAGTGCCGCCGCCGCCAAGGAGGTGCGCGTCACCGGCATCGCCAGCGAGCTGGCAACACGACGTCGTACCGAGTGGCAACGCTGGTTCGCACCCGTCGCGCGGGCCCGGTGGGGCACGGCCATCTCACACTCTGTGGCGTGGGCGATCTTCGGGTTGGGCTACGTCGGCGCAGTGGCGTTCGTGGTCATCGGGCTGGAAGCCTCGGTCGGCTCAGTGCTGCTCATTTTGGCTGCGGGCGCGAGGCTGTCGTCCTACGTCGCGGGCGCGATTGGTGAGGTCGGCTTCTTGCGCGGCATCTGGCTCGACGGTTCGAGGCGGCTGGTATGGCTGGAGAACTACACCGCCGCGCTGAGTGCCGACACCGAGATCGACGTGCCGGACCGACTCGTCGATGGCATCCGCCTCGAGCACGTGTCCTTCGCGTACCCCGGCAGCGACAGCCTTGCACTAGAGGACATCACCGTGCACGTTCCACCAGGCACGGTTGTCGCAGTGGTCGGGGAGAACGGTGCGGGGAAGTCCACGCTGGTGAAGCTGCTTGCCAAGATGTACGAGCCAAGCACCGGCGACATCTTGATCGACGGCAAGCCGCTGCGTCGGATGGCGGCGGCGGAGTGGCGGAGCAGGCTGACCGGCGCCTTCCAGGACTTCTTCCGTTTCGAGTTCAGCGCCCAGCACAGTATCGGTCTCGGGGATCTGAGCAGGCTCAACGACGAGTCGGCGGTAGCTGCCGCCGTGCGGAGGGCTGGTGCCGCCGACGTGGTCGAACGGCTGCCGGACGGCCTGCAGAGCCAGTTGGGCCCGACCTGGCCGGACGGTCAGGAATTGAGCTTCGGCCAGTGGCAGAAGTTGGCGCTCTCCCGCGGCTATATGCGGCCCATGCCCCTGCTGATGATGCTTGACGAGCCGACCGCGGCGCTGGACGCCGAGACCGAACATGCATTGTTCGAACGCTACGCATCGGCGGCGCGTCGTGGCGAATCGGCGAGCGGCGACGTCGGTGCCATCACGATCTTGGTCTCGCACCGGTTCAGCACAGTGCGGATGGCCGATTTGATTGTCGTCCTCGACGGCTCGCGACTCGTCGAGGTAGGAAGCCATGACGAGCTCATGCAGCGCGATGGCCCGTACGCCGACCTCTATGGGATCCAGGCGGCTGCATACAAGCAGTGACCCGGTCCGACACCTTGTATTCCACGGGGGTGCCACCAAGACTTGCCAGGTGAGGAGGCTCCCACTTCGCCTGCTGGCCCTGGTGGCCTCCTTGTTGCTGGGTACCTGCCTTGCACTCGTCGATACCACAGAGGCATTCGCCTGCAGCTGTGCCGGCATTTCCACGAATCGCGCTCTACGCGAGGCGGACGCGGTCTTTCGCGGCACGGTCAGCAGCAAAGACCAGGTGGGCCGTTCCGGTGATGCGCGAATCGACATCCGCTTCCTGGTTGATCAGGTCTACAAGGGCACCGTCTACCGGGAGCAGGTCGTGGCCTCCTCGCTTGACTCGGATGCGTGCGGTCTCGACCCTGAGATCGGAACCACCTGGGTGATCTTCGCCATCGACGGAATTGAGGGCGAGGGTGATCGGGCCGTGAATCGGCTCATCACCACGTTGTGCAGTGGCAACCTGCCCAACGGGCTCGCACCCCCCGTGCTCCTGCGCAATCCCAGGGCACCGCTCGACGGCGCATCCGATCGGGAGGAGAGATCAACCAACACCGATCGGATCCTGACTCACGGGCTCGCCATCGCCGGAATCGGAGCGCTTTGCGTTGGCGCCCTCGCCGTGATCGGCCTAGGTGTGATCTGGAGACCCGGCCGCTCGCAGTGACGGGCGCGCGAATCTCACTCGTCACGGGCGAAAGGCTGAGCCGGTTCGCTCCAGCGCACCCTCAACCACAGGAAGCGCTCCTCGGCGCACCGCCTTCACCAGTTCCGCATGATCAGCTTCAGTCTGATCAGCGTAGGCTCGGGCGAACTTCGCCAGCGCGCGATCCAACTTGTCCGTGTTTCCCACGTAGCCGGCGATCATGGAGGCGCCGCTGGTTCGAGCGTGTCCCTTGGCAAGCAGGTGACCGACAATGCCGGCGTAATCGGTCAACGCCGCAGCGTCGATCGCGTCCAGCGGAATGGTCCCTTTCATGTTGCGGAACTGCCGCACGTAGTACTGCAGTCCGCCGATGGTGGTCCAGCCGAGCAGCGGGTCGCTGACAGTCTGCAGCGCCTGCTGGTATTCCACGACCCGCTGACCCTGGTGCGCGTGCCACGCGGAGTCGCCGTGCACATACTTCGCCAGCACCGAGCGGCGCGCCTGCTTGAGCTGCAAGAAGACCACGTCGTCAGGACTGCTGCCTTCCAGCAGCGCCACGTACGCCCGTAGCCCCACGCTGCCCACACCAACGACTTTGTGTGCGACATCGATCAGCGTGTAGCCACCAATCGCGCGCCGCCAGTGGGATGCCAGGGTCTGGAGATACTCGTCCAGCCCCTCCGCGATCGCCTCGTAGTCCTCATCGCTCACCCGGGTGATCAACGGCGGATCCTCGACGATATGCCGCTGGCCGTCGCGCTCCGCGGTGAAGCGGGGAAGCGCACGGTCACTGGTGCGCGAACGGGCACGTTTGGCGGAGCGCTCGATCTCATCGCGAAGCGACTTCTCAGTGGCCGTCTCATGCAGCCGGCTGACATCGAGACGGTTGTAGCTGCGCATCAGCAGCGGCTGGTCGGCGAGGAATCTCACCTCATCGCGGTAAGCCGCGACACACGCCAGGACCGACGCGCGGCACTGGTCCTCCGACGACCCGTTCTCCCGTCCAGCCACCCAAATGCTGGCGGTCAGCCTGCGCAGATCCCATTCCCAGCTGCCCGGATGGGCTTCATCGAAGTCGTTCAAGTCGATGACCAACTCGCCCTCGGGTGAGGCGTAGAAGCCGAAATTGCCCAGGTGTGAATCGCCGCAGACAACCGGGGTGATGCCGGTTGCCGGAAGCCGCGCCACATCATCGGCCATCACGATCGCGGTGCCGCGCAGGAAACCGTACGGCGAGACCACCATCCGCGCCACCCGCACCGGAATCAGCCAGTCGAGGCGGCCCTGGTGCGACTCCATGATCAACTGGACTGGGTCGGGACGGTCCACCGATGGCCGCCACCCAGCCAGGCTTTTGCGCGGCACCTCGCGCCGCAGCGCCCGGCCCATCGCGTACCGCTCCGCGCGCGAGCTGGGACGCTTACGAAGCGAGGCATAGACGTCGCTGTCCGCCGACGCCAGAACGGTATGCCCGGCTGACCGCACCGTCATGATCTCCTCCTCGCTTTGATTGCAGGTCACCCTATAGGCCCTGCGTGATCGTCAGCTCCAGCTGCTTTCCGGCAAAGGTCGCGAGCTTGTCGGCCGCGGCCTCAACCAGAGCTCCCGAACTCGCCACGACACCTGGAGCGAGGGCAATTTCCATGATCATCCTCCGGCCCTGCACGGTGCGTCGCCAGGTACCCGCATTCGTCTCAGCGATGATCACGCAGCCCACGAACAGATCCTCGCCGGGTTGGTGCGGATGGCCGTCAGCTTGCGGGAAATTGATCAGCGGATAGCTCAGAGTCAGCTCGTCGTACAGCGGAAGTAGCAGAGCGTCTGACAACGGTTCCACTGGTGGTGGTGGTTTGGGGTCGAACCACAACTCGACTCCCTCGACACTGACACAGTCCAGCTGGTCTTTGATCGCCGCCACGGCGTGACGGCATTGGCTGATGGTGAGTGAGGACCAGCGGGCCAGATCCTGGATGCTTGCCGGGCCGTGACCCAGGAAGAACCGGCGCGCCAATTCGGCGATATCCCCGACTGCGTCTGCCGAGCGCGGAGCCCGTTCGTCCAGCAGCGCGTAGGTCTGCTGCGCACCACGCATCGGCCCGCTGCAGATGACGCCCTCGAGCTCGGCGTTCATGACGATGTAGGCCAACCACAGCCCAGGACCGACAAGCCCCTGACTGACAAGGCCTCGATCGGCCAACGCTCGTCCAAGCTCGGCGCGGGTCCGATACTGTCCCCCCTCGAGCTCCTCGACGATCAGTGTGATGCCGCGGTCCCGAGTATCGGGATCGAGACCCGCCTGGCGATAGATCGTCTGGTTGAGCTGCTGAACGCGGGGTGCGGTGACCTTCAGGATCCAACGGATGTCCTCAGCGGCCACGAAGTGCCAGGTCGGGCGGAGGATGTGCGTGCGGAAGAACTCTCCCCGGTCGAACTGGGCCTGCAGGTCCGCGACCGTAAGACCGGCGCTTCGCATGCCGAGCGACCACAGCGCGTGGGCGTACTCCTGCGACTGTACGCAGCCCAGTAGCCGCACCACGTCCGCTGCGCTGGGCAACCCCTCACCGTGCAACCGCTGGGTCGTCAGCCGGCGGCGCAGCACCTCTCGTCGAGTCGTCTCTGTCACGATGTTCGGACACTAGCCGTAGCCGCCGACGCAACGGCAGATATCCCGCTCTGAGCCTAAATTCCGACTCGCCGGGCCACTTTGCCGATTTCAGCCCGACCAGCGTCACGTTGTCTTAGACTCCCCGAGCAGGCTCTACCCAGACGCGAGGATGCCCCCTAATGCCTCAGATTCTGATCCGTGCACACAAGAACCCGTTCACGGTGGCGGACGCTGACACCACCTACCGGCAGAACCTCATCGGCAACAACACCGGCAATCTGGTCTTCAGCCAGGCTGTCTACCGGTTGCTGTCGGTGGTCGGTGCCACTGTAGAGACCTCGGGTTTGGCCAGGAGCCATCCCCGCGTTATCAACTCCCGGTTCGACCACGTCGTGATTCCGCTCGCCAACGCATTCCGGTCCTCATACATCGAGACGCTGGACGCACTGAGCAACCTGATCGAGCAGTTGACCATCCCCGTGACCGTGCTGGGTGTCGGATCACAGGCCTCCTTGAAGGGCGTCTACAAAGGCGCCGACACAGTCGACCCGGCAACCACGCGGTTCGTCCGCGCTGTGCTGAACCACTCACCATCAATTGGGGTACGTGGCGAACACACGAGGGACTACCTGAAGTCGCTGGGCTTCGGCGATGAGCACGTCAAGGTGATCGGCTGCCCCTCAATGTTCATGTACGGGCCCAACCTGAAGGTGGAGAAGAAGGTGGAGTCGCTCAGCTACGATTCCCCGATCGCCTTCAACGTGTCGCCATACGTGCCTGAAATGGGCCCACTTTCCCTGTATGCCGCAGACCATTTCCCGAACCTGGTGTACATGGCCCAGAACATCCAAACCCTTGAGTTGATGCTGTACGGCAGTTACCCCAAGGGCAAGAGGATGAATGCCATGGCTGCCTCGGGAGCACCCATCACACTGGACCATCCGCTGATCCGATCTGATCGCGTCCGGTTCTTTCTTGACCCGAAGACCTGGTTCGAGCACCTGGCGCAGTACGACTTCTCATTCGGAACCCGGATTCACGGCAACATCGCCGCGCTGCTGGCCGGGACACCGGCCCTGTTGCTCGCTCATGACTCCCGCACGCTTGAGCTGGCCGAGTACCACGAGATCCCGCATCGCACGATCACCAGCATCGAGGACGACGCTGACGCCCTTAGCCTCTATGCCGAATGCGACTGGAATCGGCTCAACAAGGCCCATCCTGATCGCTGGGACGCCTTCGCGTCGTTCCTTGGAGAGCACCGGCTGACGAATGTCTACGACGAGGGTCAAGATCCCAGCGAGTTCGACAATCGGCTCGCGGCGACCGACTTCCCGCCGCCGGTACGCACCTTGATGGGCTTCTCGCCAGAGGAACTTTACGAGATGCGGCGCACGGTCACCAATCTCGGCCGCGAGCTGCACATCGCGTACAACGATCTCAACGCTGCGTCGAAGCGGACCAGACCCCGCAAGCTGCACCAGCGCGCGTGGAACCGGATCGACCGGGCTGTGCGCAGTCTCAGCTTGATGGCGTAAGACTGAGGACCTTCGGTTTCAGATCGTCAGCGCTCGGCATCCACGACTTCGGATCCGCGGCAACTTGCTCGCCTGTCCGGATGTCCTTGATTTCCCCACCGACGGTTCCGCCGAACCACACGTACGGGATGCTGCGACGGTCCGCGTAGCGGATCTGGCGGCCGAACTTCTCCGCCCGGGGAGCCACCTCTGTTGAAATCCCGCGGGCCCTGAGCTGCTCGGCGACCTCGATCGCTGTTGCGCGGGTCTCCTCGCTGTCGACGGCCACCAACACGGCAGTCGGAACGGGCCGGGAGGCCCGGAGCATTCCTCTGGCCAGCTGCGGAGCCAGCAGGCGTGTCACTCCGATCGAGAGCCCGACACCGGGGTAGGTGATCCGGCCATCACTGGCCAGTGAATCGTAGCGACCACCGGAGGCAATCGACCCCCAGGACTCGAAGCCGACGAGCTCGGTCTCATAGACGGTACCGGTGTAGTAGTCGAGGCCACGGGCAACTCTGAGATCGGCGATCAGTCGACCGGGCACGTAGCGGCCGGCGGTTGTCACCAGTTCGCTCAGCAAGTCGAGTCCTTCCTCGAGCTGATCATGCTTGACGCCCAGTCCGCGCACCTCGTCGACGAACGAGGCATCGGCGGAGCGGATCTCGGCCAGCTGTACACAGCTCCGGGCCTGTGCTTCGGTGATCTTGACATCGTTGATCAACTGCTCGATCACCCGATCGGGGCCGATCTTGTCGATCTTGTCCACGTGCCGCAGCACTGCGGCGGGATCGGTGATCTCCAAGCCCAGGTAGAAACCCTGGGCCAGCTTGCGATTGTTCACTCGCATCAGTACTGGCGGCAAACCAAGATCAACGTGAAGCCGCTCGAGCGCGGCCAAGGTGACCAGCGGCAGCTCGATGTCATGATGTGCGGCGAGCGTCTCGGCGTTCACAATGTCTACGTCAGCCTGGGTGAACTCGCGATACCGGCCTTCCTGCGGACGCTCCCCCCGCCAGACCTTCTGGATCTGGTAGCGCCGGAAAGGAAAGGCAAGCTGATGAGCGTTCTCGAGCACGTAGCGGGCGAACGGCACAGTCAAGTCGAAATGTAAACCAAGATCAGCTGGCTCGTCCGGATCAGCGTGCAGCCGCTGCACCGTGTACACCTCTTTGTCGATCTCACCTTGCTTGGCGAGGCGATCCAGCGGCTCGACTGCCCGGGTCTCGATCGAGGCGAAGCCGTGGAGCTCAAAGGTCTCTCGCAGCCGGTCGAGTACGAACTGCTCGACAATCCGGGCTTCCGGTGTGTACTCCGGGAAGCCCGACAACGGCTTGGGGCGACTCACGCGCTACTCCTTGGACATTTCTGCGAGGTTTTGCAGGTACGGGTTGCCGACTCGCTCGCGGGCCATGGTCGTCTGCGGGCCGTGTCCTGGAAGCACGGCGACCGTGTCCGGCAACGGCAGCACCTTCGTACGCAGGCTCTTCAGCATGTCGGCCAGATTTCCACCTGGCAAGTCAGTTCTGCCGATCGAACCAGCAAACAAGACGTCGCCGGAGAAGACCACCGAGTCGATGTCCGGGTGCCCTTGGTAAGAGATCTGAAACATGGTCGAGCCGGGCGTGTGTCCCGGCGCGTGGATTGCCTGGAACGAAAGTCCGGCGAGCGAGACCTCGGCGCCGTCTGTCAGCTCTCGCACGTCGTCGGGCTCGGTAAACGCTGCCGAACCTGTCAAACGCTCCACCAGGAGCCGCGTCTCATCCCCCATCGCCCGTAAAGGATCGGTCAGCAGTACCCGATCGTGGGGATGCACCCAGCAGCTCGAAGCGTATGAGCGGCACAACGGCGTGACCGAGAACATGTGATCAAGGTGCCCATGGGTGAGCATCACAGCTACAGGTTTCAGCCGGTGCTCCAAGATCAGCTCGACGACGCCAGTCACCGCATCCATCCCCGGATCGATGATCACGCACTCCGCGCCAGGCGTCGCAGCCACCAGATAACAGTTGGTTTGCCAAGGCCCAGCAGGAAATGAGGCTAGAAGCACACGTTCGAGACTATTCGAGACTATCGGGCAGGATGGAGCTATGACCGAACAAGCTGGGCCTGGAGGCGTGGGCCCGGCCGCCTTCGGACGTGTGGAGAGCGATGGCACGGTGTATGTCCGAACCTCGGCTGGAGAACGCGTGGTCGGTCAGGTACCCGATGTCCCTGCTGCGGAGGCCCTGAGCTTCTTCACTCGCAGGTTTGAGTCGCTGGAGCTCGAGGTCTCACTTCTGGAGCGCCGTATCGCGACTGGAGCACTGTCGCCCGATGATGCCGTGGCCTCGATCAGCAAGGTGCGCGGCGCTGTCGCCGAGGCCCGAGCCGTCGGTGATCTGGATGGGCTGCAGGCTCGGCTGGAGGCACTGTTCCCGGTGATCGCCAACCAGCGGGCAGCACGCAAGGCCGAACGGGCCAGGCAGCAGGAAGAGACCCGGGCTGCAAAGGAAAGATTCGTCCTGGAGGCCGAGCGCCTTGCCGCTGGCAATGACTGGCGCGGCGGAGTCAACCGGTTTCGTGTGCTGCTTGAGGAGTGGAAGTCCCTGCCGCGACTCGATCGTGCTACCGACGATGCTCTCTGGCACCGGTTTTCCAGTGCGCGCACTACCTACACGCGGCGCCGCAAAGCCCAGTTTGCCCAGCAGAACGAGCAGCGCGAGGCGGCGCGGGTGATCAAGGAGAAGCTGGTCACAGAGGCTGAGGCATTGTCTGGATCGACTGACTGGGGCCCGACGACAGGTGCCTTCCGGGACCTGATGACCCGCTGGAAAGCGGCCGGGCCTGCGCCGCGCGATGTCGACGAATTGCTATGGAAACGATTCCGCGAAGCCCAAGATCGGTTCTTCATGGCCAAGCAAGCGACCTTCTCAGAGCAGAACACCGAATTCCGTGTCAACGCGCAAGCGAAGGAAAAACTACTGGTCGAAGCCGAGGCATTGCTCCCGGTCAGAGACCCCAGGGCCGCGCGTGCCGCGTACCGCGACGTCCTCCAGCGCTGGTCGGCCATCGGACGAGTGCCCCGCGAGGCTATTCGCCCGCTGGAGTCTCGCCTTCGCGCCGTAGACAACGCCATCAAAGCCGCCGAGGACGAGCGCTGGCAGCGCACCAATCCCGAGGCGAAAGCCCGGGCCGCGGACACCGCCGCAAAGTTGGAGGCACAAATCGCCGCGCTCGAAGAACGAGCCGCGCAAGCAGAAGCACGTGGCGACCAGCAAGCGGCACATGAGGCGGCTGCCTCGGCTGCCACCTATCGGGAATGGCTCGCACAGGCTCAGCGAACAGCGAGCGACCTGGGCGGCTGAGCGGGATTACCTGCTACTGCTGAATGCGATAGGCCTCATAGACCGCGGGCACACCGCGTACGGCGCGCAGCACGTGGTCCAGATGGGTTGGATCGGCGGTCTCGAAGGTGAATCGGGCTCGGCAGATACGGTCCTTACTGGTGTTCAGGGCAGCGGACAAGATGTTGACGTGCTGGTCCGAGAGGGCACGAGTGATGTCGGACAGCAAGCGATTGCGGTCGAGAGCCTCAATCTGAATAGCCACCAGGAATGAGCTCTTGGCGTTGGGCGCCCACTCGACAGGGGTCAGGCGCTCCGGCTCCGAGCGCAGGTTCTCTACGTTGCTGCAGTCCACACGGTGCACCGAGATTCCCGACCCACGCGTCACGAAGCCCAAAATGTCGTCGCCAGGCACTGGCGTACAGCACTTCGCGAGCTTGACGAGAAGATCACTTGCGCCGATCACGCGGATTCCGCAGTCGCTGGCACCACCACTGCTGCGCCGACGCCGACCGGTGACGACGCGATCCTCATTAATCTCATCTGCGACGGTCTCGTCGCCGCCCTCGACGATGATCAGCCTGTTCACCACGGCCTGTGGACCGACTGTTCCTTCGCCGACCGCCGCGTAGAGGGCCGAGACGTCAGTCAGCTTGAAGAATCCGGCCACCGCGGTCAGATGCTCGAGCGTGAGCAGCCGTTGCAGCGGCAGGCCGCCTTTGCGTAGCTGTCGCGCCAGCAACTCCTTGCCGGTTTCGACCGACTCCTCGCGACGCTCACGAGTGAAGTAGTGACGGATCTTGTTGCGGGCGCGCGGGCTACGAACAAAGGTCAGCCAGTCTCGACTCGGCGCGGCGTTCTCGGCTTTGGAGGTGAAGATCTCCACCACGTCGCCGTTGGCCAACGAGGACTCCAGCGGTACCAGCCGGCCATTCACCCGGGCGCCGATCGTCTTGTGCCCGACTTCGGTGTGAATGGCATAGGCGAAGTCGATCGGCGTGGAGTCCTGTGGAAGTGAAATGACGTCGCCGCGCGGGGTGAACGCATAGACCTCGTTGGAGTTGATCTCGAAACGCAGTGAGTCCAAGAACTCGCTGGGGTCAGCGGTCTCCCGTTGCCAATCGAGCAGCTGCCTGACCCAGATCAACTCGCCGGCGTCGTCGGCACCCTTGACGGGCAGCGCGGCACCCTTGCCTTCTTTGTACTTCCAGTGGGCTGCTACGCCATACTCGGCACGACGATGCATATCGTCGGTTCTGATCTGCAGCTCGACGGGCTTGCCCTCTGGTCCGAGAACCGTGGTGTGCAAGGACTGGTACATGTTGAACTTCGGCATCGCGATGTAGTCCTTGAACCGGCCCGGCAGCGGGTTCCAGCGGACATGCAAGACCCCGAGTGCCGCATAACAGTCGCGATTGCTTTCGACCAGTACCCGGAGTCCCACCAGGTCGTAGATCTCCTGGAAGTCTCGTCCGCGCACCACCATCTTTTGATAGATCGAGTAGTAGTGCTTGGGCCGTCCCGTCACCGCCGCTTTGATCTTGGCGGCGCGTAGGTCGCCCTGCACCTGGTCGATGACGTGGGACAGGTACTCGTCACGGCTAGGTGCAGCCTCGGCTACCAGCCGCACGATCTCGTCGTAGACCTTGGGATACAGGGTGCCAAAGGCCAGGTCCTCCAGCTCCCACTTGATGGTGTTCATGCCGAGCCGATGCGCCAGCGGGGCGAAGATCTCGAGTGTCTCCGCTGCAATCCGGGACTGCTTGTCCGGCCTCAGGTAGTGCAGCGTCCGCATGTTGTGCAGCCGGTCGGCGAGCTTGATCACCAGTACCCGGATGTCCCTGCTCATCGCGACGACCATCTTGCGGATCGTCTCGGACTTGGCCGATTCCCCGTACTTGACCTTGTCCAGCTTGGTGCAGCCGTCGACCAGCAGCGCGACTTCCTCGCCGAAGTCGCGGGTCAGTTGTCCAAGCGTGTAGTCGGTGTCTTCCACCGTGTCGTGGAGCAAGGCTGCGCACAGCGTCGCCTCTGTCATGCCCAGCTCGGCGAGGATGGTCGTGACGGCGAGGGGATGAGTGATGAAGGCGTCCCCGCTCTTGCGCATCTGTCCGTCGTGCAGCCGCTCAGCCTTCCGGTACGCGCGCTCCACGAGTCCGAGGTCGGCCTTCGGGTGATTGTCACGAATGATTCGGAAGAGCGGATCGAGCGCCGGAGTCTGTGGGCGACTGGAACCGAGACGGGCGATGCGCTGCCGCATTTTGACGCGCTGCTGTTCGGCGCTGGCACTGATCCGGACCGGAAGGCTCGGACTGGGCTCGCTCGGGGGACCATCAGCCTCTTGCTCGGGCAGAATGAGGGCGCGCCGAGGCTCGTGGGCGACGTGACCTCGCGGTCCCGGCGGCTTGCCGTCTGGGATTGACGACCGTATGGCCGCCCCGTGATCACTCACAGCGCGTTCCTCCTCAACAGAATGCCAGTCTAGACAACGCGTTGCTTAGATCGGCACAAGTCGCCCCGGCACCGCACAACCATCTGGCATCGCTTTCACGACACCTCGAGCTGCGAGCGTCGGGAATCGCGCGCCGCCGCACGGAGGCGGAGTGAGCGGAGGCGTTCTTTCCTCTGCGAGCGACGACGACGGCGGCGGATCCTCGATGTTCGCGCCGCCGATCTGCAGGGAGATGGCCGAACAACGCCTCTCCGTTTCGCCGGCTCCGACGAAGACGGCGGCAACCCAGTGAACATCGCAGCGAGCGGAGCGAGCAATCAAGCAAAAAGCGCGATGCGCGCGCAGCTCACAAAAGGATTGCTATCGGCTTTGCTGCGCCGCTCGATTCCGTCGACTTGCGCTAATGGTCTCCTGCTGGACTTCCTCGGCGGAGTGACGTACCACAACGACCTGATCTCCACCCTCGAGTCTGGCCACCGTGGGATCGTAGAAACGACGCAGCGTCTTGTTACGGACCACCGCGATCACCCGTTCTCCGTCGACGTCACCCGGGGAGCGGCCAATCTCCTCCTTGGTAATCTGTCGCTCGGCCACCTCGAGACCCTCGTTGCTCGACAAGAGGTCTTCGATGATCGTCCCCAGATTAGGGCTTACCGCGGACAGGCCGAGGAGCCGTCCGACCGCTTCTGAGGAGGTCACGACAGCATTCGCCCCCGACTGACGGAGCAGTGAGGCGTTGTCGTCTTCACGGACTGCAACCACCACGTGCGCGCTCGGGTTCAATTGCCGCACCGTAAGCATGACGAGGATCGCCGAGTCATCACGGTCCACAGTGATGATCACCTCGCGGGCCTTCATGATCTCGGCCCGGCGCAGGATCTCACGGCGTGTCGCGTCACCTTCGATGGCGGCGTATCCGCGCGCGTTCGCATCGCCGATCGCCGAAGGCCGGCTGTCGATGATGACGACCTGGGTAGGGTTGGTCCCGTTGTTCTCCAGCGTCTCAACCGCACTCCGACCTTTGGTGCCAAAGCCCACGACCACGACGTGATTGCGCATCCGTTTCCTCCAGCGTGTGTCTTTGAAGATGCGACGGCCCTGGTGCGCCAGCACCTCAAGTGTCGTTCCGACTAACAACACCAGGAACGCGATCCGCAAGGGCGTGACGATGACCGCGCTTAGCACCCTGGCATGCGGGGCAACCGGTGTGATGTCCCCATAGCCCGTCGTGGTGATCGTTACGGTGGCGTAGTAGACCGCGTCGATGAGGCCTACCTTGCCGTCGTAGTTGTCGGTATAAGAATCCCGGTCAACCCACACGATCAGGACCACGATCAGCAACAACAGCAAAGCGATCATTCCCCGACGCAGCAACTCCACGGCTGGTGAGGTGGTACGCGCGGGCAGGTTGACGAGCGCGTCGTGCGTCCAGGACCTACTCGACCCGTCCCGGCGACGCGCCGGCTCGGTCAGGCTCATCTGCCTACTTCTTCCGCTGGCTGCGCGGCTTGTTCTGTGGCTGAGGACGCTTAGCCGCCCCTTCGCGATGTGATCGTACGTCCGGCTTGTAGGTCACGCTGACCCGTTTGGCGCCATTGCGGACGGCTGAGCTGGCCTGCTCCAGTTCTGCGTTGCTCGGTTCAGCGTCCTTGCTCGGTTCAGCGTCCTCAGCAGCACTTGTAGCAGCGACTTCGACAGGCGCCGGCCTGGCAGGCTCGCCCATGCGCTCCTTCTGACTCTCCTTGGCACGTCGCGCTCGGACGCGCGCTGTCAGTTTCTTCATATCGGGCTCCCGCTCCTTCATCTGCGCCAAAATCGGCGTCGCGATGAAGATCGAGGAGTAAGCCCCGGCGATCATGCCGACAAACAGCGCCAGCGCAAGGTCCTTGAGGGGACCCTCGCCCAAGATGACAGCTCCTGTGAACAGCAGGGCCGCGACCGGCAGGACGCCGATGATCGTGGTGTTGATGGAGCGCACGAGTACCTGATTGACGGCGAGGTTGGCAGCTTCGGAGTACGTCCTCGTCGTGCTGGACCGAAGGTCGCGGACGTTCTCACGCACCTTGTCGAAGACGACAACAGTGTCGTAGAGCGAGTAACCCAGGATTGTCAGCACGCCGATCAACGTGGCGGGTGTCACCGTGAAACCCACGAGGGCGTAGATGCCGATGGTCAAGACCAGGTCGTGACCCAGCGCGATGAGTGCGGCGGCCGACATCTTGACATCTCGGAAATAAAACCCGATGACCAACGCGACCAGGGTGATGAACACCCCTAACGCGATCAGTGCTCGCTCAGTGATCTGGCTGCCCCAGGAGGCGCCAATCAGGCTGTATGCCACTTGGTCGGGGTTGATGCCTACCTCGTTAGCGATCGCGGCCCGGACCTTGGGCACCTCTTCCGTCGGATCGAGCGTTCGGGTTTGCACCCGTACCTGGTTATTGCCGATCGTGTTGACGATCGCTTCGTCGAGATCAGGGACGCCGGAATTGCGTAGCGCCTCCCGCATCGAGTCGACGGTCTGCGCGGTCACCTGGGTCGCCGCCTTGAAGTCAGCACCGCCTTTGAATTCGATGCCGAAGTCCAAGCCCCGAAAAGCCAGCGAGAGGATCGAGACGATGATCATGATGGCCGACACCAGGTACCAGCGACGCCGGTGCCCAATGAAGTCGTAGGAAACCTCGCCTGTATAGAGGCGATGCCCGATCTCGCCAAACTTCGACATCAGGCTTTCTCCTCGCTCACCGCTGCCGGACGCGCGACGACCGGCCGCCGCCGGGAACGTGTGCCAGGCAGTGCCTGTACGCCAAGGTGTTCTGGATCGAGGCCGGAGAGTGGGTGACCGCCGCCGAAGAACTTGGTACGGGCGAGCAGGGTCATCAGTGGCTTGGTAAAGAGGAAGACCACCAGCACATCGATCAGGGTGGTCAGGCCGAGTGTGAAGGCGAATCCCTTTACTGCCCCGATTGCCAGCACGAACAACACCAGCGCCGAGAGCATGGAGACGGTATCCGCAATCAAGATGGTCTGACGAGCGCGGCGCCACCCCGTCTCTACCGCCGTACGCAAGCTTCGGCCTTCGCGTACCTCGTCGCGGATCCGCTCAAAGAAGATGACAAAGCTGTCTGCCGTGATCCCGATAGCCACGATGGCCCCGGCAATGCCGGGAAGGTTCAGTGCGAAACCGACGGAGCTGCCGAGCAGCACCATGCAGGCGTAGGTGATGACCGCCCCGATACCGAGCGAGGCAACAACAACGATGCCAAGGCCGCGGTAGTACAGGAAGCAGTAACCAACGACGAGCGCCAGCCCGATGATGCCGGCGATGATGCCGGCACGCAGCTGCTCGCCGCCCAGCGTGGCGGACACGTTGTTGACTTCGGAGACGTCGAACGCGAGCGGCAACGCGCCATACTTCAAAACGTTCGCCAGCTCCGTCGCGCTCTTCTGGGTGAAGTTGCCGGAGATTTCGGCCCGGCCACCCGGTATGGCCTCATTCACCGACGGCGCCGAGATGGAGACTCCGTCCAAAACGATGGCGAAGCGGTTCTGAGGCTCGCTCTTCTGGGAGATCTCCCGGGTCGCCTGCTCGAAGGCCGCCGCACCTTGGGAGTTGAACTCCAGGTTGACCACCCAGTTGACGTTGTTTTGCGGAATGCCTGCGACGGCCGTCGTCAGCTGGTTCCCCTCGATCAGGGTGGGCCCGAGCAGATACTTTTCGGTCTTCTCCTGGTTACAGGCAAACAGCCCCTGGTCGGCAACCTCGGTCACCTTGGTCTCACAAGTGAATTCGGCGAATGCCGCCTGGCAAGCCTCGGTGGGCTGCCAATCCAGGGCCTGGTCGGGCGGAATACCCTTGCCGTCGGCCGCCACGCA
Organism: Actinomycetota bacterium; assembly: GCA_046735615.1. Lineage (GTDB taxonomy): Bacteria > Actinomycetota > Actinomycetes > Propionibacteriales > Propionibacteriaceae > Microlunatus. The sequence continues at coordinate 5,244 of JBKPTR010000345.1, read as the reverse complement.
AGCCTTGTCCAACGGGACCGGCGGAGCGGTCGGCAACGCAGGCAGCGGCTTGTTGTTGCCGGCGCCGCTTGGTTGTGAGCTGGCGGGAGCGCTGGACTTCTCGGACGGAGCCTGTGCCGACTCTGAGGGCCCAGCGGTAGGTTCATCGCTCGGCGGCGCAGTCGCGCCCTGGGTGGGTTCACCTGTCGGGTTTGGTATCGGCTCTGGCGGCTGCGCCTGCTCGGCCGCGTACACCGCCCGGAACCGCAATACAGCAGTCTGGCCGACGAGGCGGACCAGCTCATCCTGCTGCACGTTCGGCACCGTGACGATGATCTGGTTATCGCCGGAAGTGGTTACCTCAGACTCGCCGACACCTAGGCTGTCTACCCGGCTTTGGATGATGGTCTTGGCGAGCTGCAGACTATTGGGATCCACCGTCCCGCTACCGGTGGTGTTCCTGGCAGTCAGGGTGATAGTGGTCCCGCCCCGGAGGTCGAGACCGAGCTTCGGAGTCCAGGTTCCGCTGACCGCCAGCAAGGTGATGAGTCCGGCCACCAGCACAGCCAACACGATCAGAGTACGGCCAGGATGACCAGTCGTTGTTGCCACTCGCGTGTGTTTCCTAGCTGTTGGGAAGACTCACTCAGCGGTCGGGGGCTTCGACTCGCGAGGAGTCGTTGAGGTATCCGGCTCAGTGGCTGGCTCGGTATTCGTCGCCGTCGGCTTCTCTATCGGCCGCTCCTCCTCGAGCTCAATCGGCTGCTCGACTGCAGCCTCATCCTCGTCGAGCCCGTCCTGCTCGTCGAGGCTGTCTTCGTCATCGTCGGTCACGATCTTTGTGATCGCCTGCTTGAGCACCGTGAGCTCGGCGCCCGGTGAAATCTCCAGTACGACCTGTCGCGGGCCCACCGATACGACTGTCCCGAAAACGCCACTGCCGAGCATCACCCTGCTGCCCGGGCTGAGCGCGCTCATCGTTTGTTGCATCGCTTGCTGGCGCTTGCGCTGAGGCCGCAAGATCAAGAAGTAGAACGCCGCCACCAGCAAGGCGATGAAGATCAGGGTCGAATATTGCTGCATTGCTCCGGCATCCGATTGTGAGTGTGCTCGGCACCTTGCCCAGCACCGATGAATTGTTCCTGCTGCTCAGTCTTGGGACGTTCGCTAAAAAGGGCGCCCGCCGTACTCTACCTAGTCTGCGACCAAAACCGGCATTGTACGGTCTGTGAAATGGCTAGGCCGCCCCTCAAGCCCTTTGTGCGCTGCTCGCGTATCGCGCTTGGAATCCGCCGACTTCGTCGTCGCTCGCAGTCGGAAGTGTGTCTGCTCACTCACTCGTCCGGGACGGCGGCGCGCCAGCCCAGCTCAGCACGACGGCGCGCGATTTCCGACGCTCGCATCGCCGAAGAGGTCGGGGGCTGTCTCGACACCAGGAATCGGACTCGGAGGAGCCAGCCCAAGGTGGCGCCAGGCGGCGGGCGTCGCAACTCGGCCGCGCTGGGTGCGCATCAGGAAGCCCTGCCGGACCAAGAACGGCTCCGCGACCTCTTCCACGGTTTCGCGTTCCTCGCCGACCGAAATGGCCAGCGTTGACAATCCGACCGGACCACCACCGAACCGACGGCACATTGCGTCAAGTACTGACCGGTCCAGGCGATCGAGACCAAGCTCGTCCACCTCGTAAAGCTCAAGCGCGTCCTGAGCGACCGATAGCGTGACTCGGCCGTCCGCTCGGACCTGGGCATAGTCGCGTACCCGACGGAGCAGCCGGTTGGCGATGCGCGGAGTGCCGCGGGAACGACGAGCGATCTCAGTGGCGCCAGTCGTCTCCAGGTGGACTCCAAGCAGCTCTGCAGAACGATGCAGGATGTGCTCCAGTGCGCCTGCACCGTAAAAGTCGAGCTGGGCGGTGAAGCCGAAGCGGTCACGCAACGGACCCGGAAGCAGACCAGCCCGGGTAGTGGCCCCGACCAGCGTGAAGCGTGGAATTTCCAGGGGAATCGCGGTTGCTCCCGGGCCCTTGCCGACGACCACATCCACGCGAAAGTCTTCCATCGCGAGGTAGAGCATCTCCTCGGCTGGGCGGGACATCCGGTGGATCTCATCGAGGAAGAAGACCTCTCCCTGGACAAGTCCGGACAGGATCGCCGCGAGATCTCCGGCGTGCTGGATGGCTGGCCCGCTCGAGATCCGCAGCGGCGCATTCATCTCGCTGGCGATGATCATTGCCAGCGTGGTCTTACCCAGGCCGGGTGGGCCGGACAGCAAGACGTGGTCGGGCACTCCCCCGCGGTGCCGGGCCGCCTCAAGCACCAAACCGAGCTGGTCGCTCACCCGTGGCTGCCCCTCGAACTCTGCCAGCGTGCTGGGCCGGAGCACTGACTCGGCGGCGCGCTCGTCAGGATCGGCGTAGGGACGCACCAGCCCGGCGAGGTCGTTATCGCTTACCTGACTCACTGGACTCCCGTTACTTTCGAGCCAGGCTCTGCAGCGCGGCGCGCATCAAGGCCGCGACATTGACCTGGGGGTCTTCACGCGCCAGGTGCTCGACCTCATCGCATGCGGACTCCGCATCGCGGGCCGACCATCCCAAGCCCTGCAGTCCGTGCGCGACCTGTGCGCGCCAGGCGGCAGCTGGCCCGACCGCGGGCGTCGGCACCTCGGCATGGCCGACCGCGTTGATCTTGTCCTTGAGCTCGATGACCATGCGTTGCGCGCCTTTGCGACCGATGCCGGGCACCTTGCACAACTGGACCAGGTCTTCGGTGGCAATCGCGTTGCGGAGCTCATCGGGACTGAGCACTGCCAGTGCCGCCTGAGCCAGCTTGGGCCCGACTCCAGTCGCGGTCAGCAAGAGTTCAAAGAACTCCCGCTCATCGGCGGAGGCAAAACCGTACAGGGTGAGCGAGTCCTCTCGGACGACGAGTGAGGTCGCCAGCGTGGCAATCTGTCCGACTCGAAGCCCAGCGACGGTGTTGGGGCTGCAGACCGCCTGAATGCCGAAGCCGCCAACCTCGATCACGGCTGACGTAGGTCCTACTTGGGCGACCGAGCCGGTCAGCTGCGCGATCATGCCTCTCCTCCGCATCGTGAACGTGCCCTGCCCAAGGCCCTCCGTTGCCGCTTCGCCGTTTCGGCGGCAGCCTCCACTGCCGCGTTCAGCCGTGCGGTGGTGCTACCCCGCCACACGTGACAGATCGCCAGCGCAAGAGCATCCGCCGCGTCCGGCGGCTTGGGCGTGTCATCGAGCTTGAGAATCTTTGTCACCATGGCTCCGACTTGTTCCTTGGGGGCACGCCCGGAGCCAGTGATCGAGGCCTTGACCTCACTGGGGGTGTGCAGACTCACCGGAATTCCATGCCGGGCGGCGACGACCATCGCTACGCCGGCAACCTGAGCGGTGCCCATCACTGTTTGCACATTGTGTTGGGCGAACACCCGTTCAATCGCGACTGCGGTCGGCCGATAGCGAGTAACCCAGTCCTCAATCATCTCTTCGATAGCCAAGAGGCGACGTGCCACATCGAGCTCCGGTGGCGTGCGGATCACGTCGACCGCGACCAGGAGCGGCTGCCGGCCAGGAACCCCGTCGACCACTCCAAGCCCGCATCTGGTCAGGCCCGGGTCGATTCCCAGCACCCGCATGCGTTCCCCCAGGTGTCGCGTGACCGGATCGCGCACGCGATCCCCCTTAAACCTGAATAAACGAACAGATGTTCGGTAGCCTATGTGCCGCCCCTGACGAAGGCGACCGCGACACGCTGTCCGTTCGCAACTAGTGTTGCAGCCGCTCTGGCCAGGTGGGGCGGGCGCCCTCATCTCGCGCGCACGTCACGCGGAAGACTCCCGAGCCCTCGCGCGGCGTTAACGCCGGTGTGAAGTAGATGTGACGTCGCCTAGCTGATGTTGGCCAGCACCTCGTCCGAGGCATCAAAGTTTGAATACACGTTTTGGACATCGTCGGAATCCTCCAGTGCATCGATGATCCTCATCAGCCTCTCGGCCGTGGGTGCGTCGACCTCCTGGGTGTATTCCGGCACGAAGGAAACCTCGGCCGACTCGTAGTCCAGCCCTGCCTGCTGCACCGCGGTGCGCACCGGCACTGTGTTGCTGGGTTCGGTGATGATCTCGAACGTCTCACCCAGGTCGTTGATCTCTTCAGGGTCCGCATCCAAGGTCGCCTCCAGAAGATCATCTTCTGTGATCTCACGACTGTCTTGCTGCTTGGCGACGATGACGACGCCCTTGCGGGTGAACATCCGCGCGGTCGAGCCGGCATCGGCCATGGTCCCGCCGTTCCGCGTTACCGCAACACGAACATCGGATGCCGAGCGGTTCCGATTGTCAGTGAGGCACTCGATGAGCAACGCAACGCCGGCCGGACCATACGCCTCATACATCAGGGTCTCGTAAGCGGCGCCACCAGCTTCAGCTCCAGAGCCGCGCTTGACCGCCCGGTCAATGTTGTCATTGGGAACCGAGCTCTTCTTCGCCTTCTGGATTGCGTCGTACAGCGTTGGGTTGCCGGCGGGGTCCCCACCACCGACGCGGGCCGCCACCTCGATGTTCTTGATCAGCTTGGCGAACAGCTTGCCGCGTCGGGCATCGACAACAGCCTTCTTGTGCTTGGTAGTTGCCCACTTGGAATGGCCAGACATATGCAAAATCCTAGCCCGGCTATGACTCTGGGAAGTCTCTGATCAAAAGCATCCAAACGGCTCCGGTTTGTTGGCCGGATCGCGCCCCTCGCCGTGCTAAGGAGGAGCGGGCAGACACGCTTTATCGTCTGCCCGCGACGACGAAGTAGGCGAGCTCGAAGGGGCGACCCGCGCGGAGCGAGCGAAAAAGCGAGCGGAGCAATCAAACACAGACCATCCATATTGATAGTGGCGCCGAATGTCGGAGTAGCAGCCTCATACCTAGAAGGATTCCCGATGCGCACTGTCACCCGATTCATTGCCATGCTCGCCGCGGCTCTCACCACGGTTGTCGCCTCCGCGGCCACTGCCTCTGCCGCCACGGCGATCGAGTACGGGCTGATCGCTACCTTGTGAGCTGCTCGGCACACTGTCGCTGGGGACCATTCAGAGTCCACGAAATGATCACTGAGTGACTCGCGCAGTCAGCGACGCCAGATCTTCACGTCCGGCGGCTTGCCACCTTTGACTGGTGAGTCGCTCTGCTGCCAAATGCGCCGCCAGCTCGATGCCGGCGGCTCTGCTGCGTCCGCAGCACCCTGCTGGGCCCTCCACCAGGTGGCAG
>JBKPTR010000344.1:0-7286 GCA_046735615.1 Actinomycetota bacterium | reverse complement strand
GATCATTTCCAAGGCGCGGCCGCGTACAACGAAGCGCAGTGTTGGACTCTCCGGCACGTTCTGGGGCCTCACGTCGGGGTGATCGACGGCGGGCTGCCAGAGGGTTCGGTGATCCGCCCGGGCTGAGTCACCTGCCGACCCAAACGGCTAGGTCTTGACCACCCAGCCCGCCCGCACCGACCAAACCTGCTTCTAGTGCGACGTCATCAGCACCTACTCGCGTCACCGGCTGATTAGCAGCCTCGGCCGAAGCGGCAACCTCGCCTTCTTGACCCGTGCGGAGATTCCGAGAAGAGAAATCAGCCGCGAGGCCCGATCCCTGGCACGACGCCGCCCAAACCCCGGCCGGGCCGGTAGGCCTTGTACCTGCTGCCTCTGTGATCCGATAGCGGGTCGTCTTGTGACTTTTCGCCTACGGCGCTGCTCTGGAAAAGCTGCCGCACGGCGGCGGGGGGCCCGCTCCAGTGAGGCGGGATCATCGGGTTGCGCACGCGCCTCCGCGATGACCGCCTGCAGGTCGTTGGCCTCGACGAACGGCGGTAGGCCGCATCGTGACATGGAATCCGGTGGCACTGGGAGGCCTAACGCCGCCGTCCAGGCCAGGGAAGCACCCTTTCGCCGACGAGCGCCACCGACGCATGGGCGGAGCGCAGCGGCAGCTGAAATGGAATAGCTGCCCTCATTTCTTGATTTCACCCGGTTAGGCGGGCCTTGCTGGCGGTTGGAGCCGACGACCCGACCGAGAACCGCTAGCAGGTGGTGTGGAAGAGGCCTGCGACTCGGCGGCCCTGCGCTGCCAGCAGGCTGTACGTGGCCAGCGCGGCATCCGTCTTCTCGCGCACGACCCGCACACCATGTGTTTCGAGCAGTGACAGCGTCTCCGGCGAGACGCTAAGCCGACCCTGGCGGCCCCGGCTGAGGATCACCAGTTCAGGCTCGTGGTTCAGCAGCTCAGTCACGTCAGCGCAGAGAATGCCTGGCTGGTGATCTGTGCCGGTTTCGCGCCAGTCCCAGGCTCGGCCGCCGCCCGGCCACAGTTTGACGTCCCGGAATCGGCCAAGTCCCTCTACTTCAACGAAGCCCCAACCGTCGTCGACCACCCGGGGAGACGCTTCGCCCATACTCGCGAGGCTAGCGCGTACGCACATCGTTACCAGCTCGTCGAGTTGACCGCTCTGATGACTTCTTGTAGGTCGGGTTCGGTCGCGCAGGTCCAGGGGTTCCATACTTTGTTAGCACCGCGCGCCCCCTCGACGAAGATCCGATCGGCGACCTCGTCGAGTTGTCCTCTAACTGCAACACATCATCAGCTGTCTGCGGCGACTTGAAGCGTAATATCCGACGGTTGCGAGAAATGTCGAGGAAAGCTCCCATTCCACGGTGAGCTGAGGCGTAGCTGAAAGGCCCAACTTGCAAAGCCTGGAGCAAGGCATCACGGCTGGCCGTCAAAATACAAAGGTGGGAACAATGACAATACGTGCTGTCGTGATTGGCGCTGGTTGGGCAGGGGAAGGCCACATTATCGGCCTGCGTGATGCAGGGATTGAAGTGGTTGCCCTGTTTGGGCGTACGCCGGAGCCGGCCTATCAACGCGCCGCCCAGCTGGGGATCACGGATGTCGGCTTTGACTGGCGGGCTGGGCTGGAAGAGTCGCGGCCGGAGATTGTCAGCATTGCCACGCCTGCTGACTCGCATCGCGCTATCGCGGAGTTTGCCGCTGAACTGGGCTGCCACGTGGTCTGTGAGAAGCCTTTGGCAACGAATGCTGCCGATGCCCTGGCGATGCGCCAGGCGGTCGAGGAAGCAGGGGTGAAGCATGGCTACGCTGCTACTGGCCGCTATGCTCCGGCTATCCAGCAAACTCGTCAGCTGCTCGCGGACGGGGTAATTGGGCGAGTACACGAGATTGAATCGTTCGCTCATTTAAACGTGCCCATGTGGAGATTTCCGTACTGTTGGGTTCACCGCCTCGAACAGGGCGGCGGAATGTTAAACAACCTCTTTACACATCACCTGGCCCAGGTGCTTTATGTTACGCAAGGCACAGTGCATGCCGTCGCTGGTGAAGCACGCGTGCTGAGCGACCAAGCCCCAGTCGGGCCGACGATTCACGACTTTCGCCAACTCTTTGCCTTGGCGGGTACATGGGATCCGGAGCAGGCCACGGAATGGCGCGCTGCGGATGCGGATATGACCTATACTGTCACGGCCGAAATTCGGCTGGGCGATGGCAATCTCGCCACTGCGCTCTTTCGTGCATCGGTCCTGGGATCAACTCCACAGCCGGAATTCCTGGTCTTTCACGGCGAGGCAGGTTCTCTCTACATGCGCGGTGTGTGGGTTGAGGATGATCGCATTCAGCGCTTGATGGTGGGCCAGCAGGGGTGGGAGGAGGTGCCGATTGCGGAGGCGATCACGGTTGGATTGCCGCAGGCCTCCAATCCTTTGCAGCGTTGTTGGAATCAATTCTTCCGTGAGTTTGTGGCGGACGTGAAGGGAGAAGGTTATACAAGATATCCCACTTTCCACGATGGCTACACAGCAGCAGCAGTTATCGATATTGCACGCAAAGGGTATGACGGCAAAGCCTTGCATTCTGAAGAATGAATAAGATGCGGGGGGCTCGGTTCTTAGAGCGGGGCCGCGAGGCTGGGCCGATTCCGCATGTACGGCTTGCTACCCAGCAATCATTCAATCTCCTCTTTAAGGCCGTTCTCAATCCGCCAGTCCTCAGATTCTTCGTGGTATGAATCTCTATAGTGCATCACTTCAATTTGCGATACTAGATGACGCTGATCTGACGGGCGCAGACCGATAATCAGCTGAACTGGCTGGAGTAAGTGTTCTCGCACAAATCTTAGCTACACTAATTCGGGTCGCCGCGATAGAAGATTCGGGCTTAAGGCAGAGGCGTCCGCTTATCCGTCGCTTGCAGGCCTGGCCGGTACGACAGCTGGCTGCGTGTCCGCCGCAGGCGGGCCTGTATGGGATCGGCCAATGTAGGCCTGATCCGGTAGCCGATCCCGAGCGGGACGTCCGAGCGGCCGGTGCAGAGTGCAGGTGAAGGTTTGCGATTCGTTCGCTCTTAGAGCCGGTGAGCGTATGGAGCAGTCTCGGACTACCTTGTGCCCAGCTGGAGGGCCGATACCGTTGCGCTGCGGGCTTCGTCAGGGCTCCAGCGTCGCGGAGCTCGCGTCGGTACCGGTGTCGCGCAGGAAGTCGAACAGCACCTCGTGGAACCGGTCGAGCTGGTCGAAGCTGATGGTGTAGCACTGCTGAGCCGTATGGTTCTAGCTCGCGCTACGTCAAGATTGGCCTTGCAGGGAGGTGTCTCCGCGACCGCGGGTCGCTGCTTCCGGGGTGGGGCGTCGCGCGGCGAGGACGAGGCCAGCCAGCAAGCTGAGCGCGCCGACGGCGGCGCGCGCGCCGGGGCGTTCGCCGAGCACCAGCAGTCCTAGGATGGCGGCAATAAGCGGCTCGGCCAGGTTCAAAGTGGCAACTGTGGCAGCCGGCAGCCGGGTCAGGCCGCGGGCGAACAGCAGGTAGCTGCCCGCGGTGGCCACCAAGCCGAGCCAGGCCAGCATGACTACCGGCCGGAGGCCGGTGAGTTCCACGCCGCGAACGAGCAGCACAGGGGCGAGCAGTACCGCGCCGAGACTTAGGGTGACCGCCATCGCCGCTGCAGCTGGGACGCCCTGATTCAGCAGCGCCTTGGCGGCAGTGGTGTAGACGCCGTAGCCGGTTCCGGCCGCCGCGGCGAGCGCGGCACCTGTCGGCGAGACGTGAGCGGTGCCCTGGCTGCCGGCGGTGACCAGGACCACACAGCCGAAGACCGCCAGGCTGGTCGCGGCGACCCACCACCGGGTCAGCCGCTCCCGAAAAACCGCCGCCGCACCTAGTCCGGCGACCACTGGGGCGGTGCCCAGCGCTATCACGGTTCCGGTCGCCACGCCGGTACTGGCCACGGCGGAGAAGAACGCGCTCTGGCAAATCGCGAGGGCCACCGCGGCGATGACGGTCAGGCCGAGCACACGGCGGCGTAGGCCGGTTAGCAACGCGGACCGCCCGCCCAGCATCAACGTGATAAGGACCAGGGCGCCGCCACCTACCGCCAGCCGGCCGGCGCCGACCGCCACCGGATCGCTGGCGTGACCGAGCGCCTCCGCCGTGCCCGTTGTTCCCGACAGTGCCGCGGCTATCACGACCAGCACGACCGCCGACCGGGATGATCCCGCCCGCGGGCTGGCGTTCGGCTTCGCTCCGGCAGATTTCTCGATTGTTAACATCCTGTGCTCTAGGCTCTCAATTCATGCAGGTAGATCTCAACTACGGCGAACATTGTTCGATAAATGCCCGGGAGCGTGGTCGGTGGACGAACTAGATGCGGCGTTGGTGGCTCAACTCCAAGCAGATGCACGGCTGACGAACCGGACCCTTGCCGATCGGGTCGGCGTGGCGCCCTCGACGGCGTTAGAGCGAGTTCGCGCGTTGCGAAGACGAGGAGTGCTCCGAGGCTTTCATGCCGACGTCGACCTGAATGCCCTCGGCCGGTCCGTGCAGGCGCTCATCGCGGTACGCATCCGCCCACCCGCCCGCGAGCGAATCGAGGCCTTCCGCGACTTCGCCAGCCGGCTGCCGGAGACCCTTGATGTTTTCGTCGTCACGGGTCCCGAGGACTTCCTGATCCATGTCGGCGTCCCCGACACCGATGCCCTCTACGCCTTCGTCATCGACAGGCTCACCGGACGCCCCGAGGTCGCCGATGTGCGAACCTCGATCGTTTTCGAGCATCTGCGTCGGCCCATCCTCGAGCCGCTGCCTATAGGCCGCGGCGGTCGAGACGACCGAGCGCGACGCTACGCCCGCGGCCACCCACCTGATAGACCCAAACCCAGCAGTCTTTGATCAAGACGTCAGGTGCGTGTCGAGGAACGCGCCAGGAGGACAGACGAAGAGCGCAGCGAGCCATAGGCTCCGGTGCTGATGATCAGCCGGCCTCCGCCCCAAGGGGAGCTCTCCGAGGGCGATCCCGCGGACCTGGCTGTGACGCTCGACATCGCGGCGGGGGAGCGCTTCGACGTCGACTGACTAACCTGAGAGGTCTCCCACGAGTACGCGGCTCCCGCGGTCGGTCGGGATCTACCTGATCATGGACACTCACCAGCGCGAGAATCCGTACACCGAGGCCAGCTGGGAGGTAACTGCTGATCAGGCCATCTACGTCGTGCGTCTTTCCCCACAACCCGGGAAACGAGCACGCAGACCGAGGGATGACACCCCGGCGCGGGATTCATCTTGCACTGTCTCCTGAGGCGCGATCCCGCGGCTGGCGAATCAGCCCTGAATCGTCAGTCCTCGCCGCGTCGATGGCGCCAGCGGAGTTGGCTCACGCTCCTGAAGGAACAGCTGCGCCGCGACCACGGACAGGAACCCGAACAATGCTGCGGTCGCAATCACGAGTCGCACGCTGAGTGTGTCAAGGTCAGGCCAGCTGGCGATGACCAGGACTGCTACGACCGTTGCCACGGCTGCCACCGCCCAGCCACGCCGCCCAAGCGCTGCGTACCGCCGGGCGAACACCCCGCAGGCACCGATCGCGCCCACGAAGCTCAGCGCGAAACCGACCTCGTGCAGCACGCCGTGCCAGCTCATCGTTGGCGCTCCAGCCGGAGCACCCGGCGGAAATCCTGCACCTGCGTCGGTGGTAAAGACCCCGGCGACGATCAGCCCGACGCCAGTAACTCCGACTAGCAGCGGGCCCCAGGTGCTGCCGCGACCCGGTCGCAGCGCCTTTCGCATGCCGACAGCACCAGCCAGGTACAGGACTCCGCTGACGACGAAGTTGGCAATCTGGACCCAGCCCGGGTAGCCGAGGCTGAGCAGGCTGATCGGATGCCGGCCAAGATCGAACCCGGTGCGGGTGAACGCCTGGGCCAGGCTGGCCATGACGAACAACGGACCAGCGACAATGCCGCCGGAAAGCAGGTTGCGCTTCATGATCCAAACCTCTTTCCTCACGCGGCGCCCCGTTGGCGCCTTTCACCGGAGACGTCGGAGCAGAGGACGCGTACCGGACACGTGGCTACGCGGCAACGGCCAACAAAGAGTTGATCAAGCTATTCGCTGAAAATGTGCCCTAGCGATGGTCAGACTAGATCGTGACCTGGAGCTACAGCGAAGGCAAGTGATCTTGATCGCTAGCCGTCCCTCAGCGACTCCAGCCCAGGTATTTAGCTTCTTACGACCTTGGGTGCTGAGGGGGATAATTCAGCGTGGATGAGGCGCCGTGGGCCCGGTGCTGCGGATCTGCCGGGCGCTGGACGGCAGGCCGCTGGCGTTCGAGCTGGCCGCCGCCCGGGTGCGTGCGCTCTTCCCGCAGCAGATCGCAGGGCGGCTGGGCGACCGCTTCCGGCTGCTCGCTGGCTCGTGAGCGGGTACGCCGGCTGGCGTGGCTCGCTCGGGGCGAAGATGCACCGCAGCGGCTGGCCCGGTCGCTGAAGGCGTCGAGCTTCCGCCCGAGGAGTACGCCGCAGGCGATGGTCACCTCACTCGTGGGCATGGTGTTCACCCCGGCCTGTGCGTTGGCGCTAAAGGTGGCCAACGCCCCGCGGGCCGCCGCCGCGGTCTGCAGGCCAGGGGCCGGTCAGCGAAGGCCTGGTCGCCATCGACCTCCCAGCAGACGTCCACGCTGGCACAGCGAAGTCGGCATTGTGGTATTCGCCGACGCCGAACATGTCCAGGGCCCAAGGTGTCGGCCAGCTCGGCGTAGCCGACGGTGTCGGTCAGCCACTGCCACGGCTCGATCTGGCGCGGTCGATGACGGCGGTTGCGCCGAGGTTCCTCAGCAGCTCCGCCTCCGCCTCGGTGCCGGAGGTGCCGGCGACCGTCGCGGAGGCGGTGAGCTGCACCACCTGGACGCCCACCCCGCCGGTGGCCCCAACCCTTAAATCCGAAGAGCCGAATTTACGCTGAGTATCAAGGCCAGAGATGACCGCGTAACCCGCTGGTTCGTCACTCATCGCTTGCCGCTGGCGGACTTGGGCGACGCTGCCGGCTTCCTTGAGACTGACGCAGCACAGATCTTGCTGCTCCCAGGACTGGGGTAGCCGCCGTCCGACCGATCAGCGCGGTTCGCTTGTGCAGGGTCGGTTCCTGCTGGGACGATGAGCCGGATACGCGAGGGCGGGCACATGAGTGGCAGCGGGAACACAGCGTCGACACTTTTCCGCGAGGTCAAGATCTTCGACGGGCAGTCGGATCAGCTGAGCGATCCGACGAACGTGTTG
>JBKPTR010000343.1:0-3956 GCA_046735615.1 Actinomycetota bacterium | reverse complement strand
ATCGGCTCCGCGCTGCTCTTAGGAAGCAGATAGGCCGCGAGGTTGCGATCCAGGAGGTCATCGATCCCGACATCCTGGGCGGCGTTCGGGTTGAGCTCGGCGACGAGGTGTTTGAAGGTACCGTCGCGGACCGGCTCGAGGCGGCCCGGCGGCTCTTTGGATAGCACGGCTCGTATATCAACAACTGAACACATTCCACCTCCGAGATAGAGCAGAAAGCGCAGACGATGGCAGAACTTACGATTCGTCCAGAGGAAATCCGCGACGCACTGAATCGCTTCGTCCGGGGCTACGAGCCGGAGACGGCCAGCCGCGAAGAGGTTGGAACGGTCGTCACATCCGGCGACGGAATCGCGCGGGTCGAAGGCCTGCCTTCGGCCATGGCTAATGAGTTGCTCGAGTTCGAGAACGGCACTCTCGGCATCGCCCTGAACCTTGACGTCCGGGAGATCGGTGTCGTCGTCATGGGGGAGTCAGGGGGTATCGAGGAAGGCCAGGTCGTTAAGCGCACTGGTGACATCCTTTCGGTGCCGGTCGGTGACGGGTACCTGGGACGTACCGTCGACGCGTTAGCCAATCCGATAGACGGGCTCGGCGAGATCACCAACATTGGCGAGCGTCGCCCCCTCGAGCTGCAAGCCGCAGGTGTGATGGATAGGCAGGGAGTCAATCAGCCATTGCAGACTGGGATCAAGGCCATCGACGCCATGATCCCGATCGGCCGTGGCCAGCGCCAGTTGATCATCGGCGACCGCAAGACCGGGAAGACTGCCATTGCCGTCGACACGATCATGAACCAGAAGAGCGCCTGGGAAAGCGGTGATCCGGAGCAGCAGGTGCGCTGCATCTACGTCGCGATCGGCCAGAAGGGCTCGACCATCGCTGCTGTTCGCGGAGCGCTGGAGGAGGCCGGCGCGCTCGAATACACCACGATCGTCGCCGCCCCCGCATCAGACCCGGCTGGCTACAAGTACGTGGCGCCGTATACCGGCTCGGCCATAGGGCAGCACTGGATGTATCAGGGTAAGCACGTACTGATCATCTTCGACGACCTGACCAAGCAGGCCGAGGCGTACCGTGCCATGTCGCTGCTGCTGCGTCGCCCGCCCGGCCGCGAAGCGTACCCAGGCGACGTGTTCTACCTGCACAGCCGGCTGCTCGAGCGCTGCGCGAAGCTCTCCGATGAGCTGGGCGGCGGATCGATGACTGGCCTGCCAATCATCGAGACCAAAGCCAATGACGTGTCGGCGTACATCCCGACCAATGTCATTTCGATCACTGACGGACAGATCTTCTTGCAGTCGGACCTTTTCAACGCCAATCAGCGACCAGCCATCGACGTGGGCATCTCGGTCTCTCGTGTTGGCGGGGCCGCGCAGATCAAGGCGATGAAGAATGTCGCCGGCTCCCTCAAACTGGAGCTGGCCCAATTCCGCGACATGCAGGCCTTTGCGATGTTCGCCTCCGACCTTGATGCGACGACCCGCCGCCAGCTCGAGCGAGGCGGCCGGCTGGTTGAGCTGCTGCGCCAGCCGCAGTACTCGCCGTATCCGGTCGAAGAGCAGGTCGTCTCGGTGTGGGCTGGTATTCAGGGTCTGATGGATGAGGTGCCGGTTGACGACGTGCTCCGCTTCGAGCGCGAACTGCTCGACCATCTAAGGCATCATGGCGACTCGCTACGCAATATCCGAGAGACCAAGACCTTCGACGACGACACGGCGGCAGCGCTACGCGAGCAGATCGCCGAGTTCAAGAAAGGCTTCCAGACCTCGGAGGGCAAGCTGTTAGCCGGTCGCGAGGAGCATGTCGCGCTCGAGGAAGAGGAAGTCACGCAAGAGCAAATTGTGAGGCAGAAGCGTGGCTGACGCGAGCTGTAAGAAGGGGCTCTGATATGCCGGCAAGCCTGCGTGAGCTGCGACAGCGCCGCGCATCCGTGACGACCATCAAGAAGGTCACCCGGGCGATGGAGCTCATCGCGGCCTCCCGAATCATCAAGGCGCAACAGCGCGCGCAAGCGGCGGCTCCGTACGCGCGTGAGCTGACGAGGGCTGTCTCAGCTGTGGCGACGTACTCCAACGTTGACCATCCGCTGATTACCGAGCCGGAGAACCCGACCAGAGCGGCCGTCTTGCTGATCACCTCGGACCGCGGATTGGCCGGTGCGTACTCCTCCTCGGTGATCAAGGAGGGCGAGCAGTTGAACCAGCTGCTGCGGGACTCGAACAAGGATCCTGTTCCGTACCTGGCTGGCCGGAAGTCGATCGCGTTCTACGGGTTCCGGCGTCGTAATGTCGCAGCCAAATGGGAGGGCTTCTCCGACGCGCCGACTTACGCCCACGCCCGGGAGATCGCCGACACCCTCATTCAGGCGTTCCTGACGCCAACTGAGGAGGGCGGGGTGGATGAGATCCATGTGATCTTCACTCGATTCGTCTCCATGCTCACCCAGCGTGTTGAGGTGATTCGGATGCTGCCGCTGGAGGTTGTGGAGGGCGAAGAGCCGCCGCCCAGTGACGAACTCCTTCCGCTGTATGAGTTCGAGCCGGATGCTGAGACCGTGCTGGACGAGTTGCTGCCGCTCTATATCTCAAGCCGCATTCAGTACTGCCTGCTTCAGGGTGCCGCTTCGGAGCTGGCCAGCCGGCAGAAGGCGATGAAGTCGGCGACCGACAACGCTCAGCAGCTGATCGAGCGGCTGACCCGCGAAGCAAATCAGGCCAGACAGGCCGAGATCACCCAAGAGATCTCCGAGATCGTCGGCGGAGCGAGCGCCCTGACCGAGGCAGCCGCGGCCGCCGAGTGAGATCACAGCAAGCGAATGACCAGATATCACCACAGATGAATGAGGGAACCAGATGACCGCCACCATTGAAGAAAAAGACACTGAAGCCCCCGTTGGCGGCATCGGCCGCGTCTCTCGGGTCATCGGCCCGGTTGTCGATATTGAGTTTCCGATCGATCAGATGCCTGAGATCTACAACGCGCTGACGGTCGAGATCGCTGGCAACGGTCAGACCCGCAGCATGACTATGGAGGTCGAGCTGCATATCGGCGACAACCTCGTTCGAGCAATCGCACTCAAGCCAACCGACGGCATGCAGCGAGGCACGGAGGTCCGGGACACCGGCGCACCAATCTCGGTGCCCGTCGGCGACATCACCAAGGGTCACGTGTGGAACGTCACCGGTGACTGCCTGGACGCCGACACGGCAAGTCTGGAGATCACCGAGCGCTGGCCGATCCACCGCCCGGCGCCGAAGTTCGATCAGCTCGAGGCTAAGACCGAGATGCTGGAAACCGGCATCAAGGTGCTCGATTTGCTCACCCCGTACGTAACCGGCGGCAAGATCGGCCTCTTCGGCGGTGCCGGCGTAGGCAAAACCGTGCTGATCCAAGAGATGATCTACCGCATTGCCCACAACTTCGGCGGCACGTCGGTCTTCGCCGGCGTGGGAGAGCGCACCCGCGAGGGCAATGATCTGATCCACGAGATGGCCGAGGCAGGCGTATTCAAGGACACCGCACTCGTTTTTGGTCAAATGGACGAGCCGCCCGGCACTCGGCTGCGGGTCGGACTCTCCGCTCTGACCATGGCGGAGTACTTCCGCGATGTGCAGAACCAGGACGTGCTGCTCTTTATCGATAACATCTTCCGGTTCACCCAGGCAGGCTCGGAGGTTTCCACCCTCCTGGGTCGGATGCCTTCGGCTGTCGGGTACCAGCCGAACCTGGCCGACGAGATGGGCCAGCTGCAGGAGCGGATCACTTCGACCCGCGGGCACTCGATCACCTCCATGCAGGCGATCTATGTGCCCGCCGACGACTACACCGACCCGGCCCCAGCCACGACGTTCGCTCACCTGGACGCCACCACGGAGTTGTCGCGCGAGATCGCCTCCCGCGGTCTCTACCCGGCCGTGGATCCGCTGACCTCGACCAGTCGAATCCTCGACCCG
>JBKPTR010000342.1:0-16815 GCA_046735615.1 Actinomycetota bacterium | reverse complement strand
GGCAAGGGCTGCCTACAAATTGCCCACAGCCGCTCAAGGCAAACGAGAGGCAGCTTCCGAAAACCTTCGGAAACCGCCTCTGACTAGGCCACTTACTCGTAGCGGGGACAGGATTTGAACCTGTGACCTCTGGGTTATGAGGGCTGGTCCCACACCGCGCAAAGCGAGTCGGGGCATGCAGAGTCGGCTCTCGCCTGCGTTATTGACTGATGCCGGGTCCGAAGCCATGCCTATATCGGCTTTGAAGGCGACAGCAGTGTGGTCGGTCAACTTCTCACGCTGGCCGCGAACCTGGCCGATCCGTGAGCGGTCCCACTATCTCTGATCGAGAGCCCGTTGGCGTAGCGCCGGCTCAGTGATCCAGCCGAGCTGCTGCAGGTCTCCGGCCAACGCCGGAGTCGTCGACGGTGTGATAAGCATCGGTGGACAGGCCCAAGTGGTGTCAGACAATTGCCGTCGGAATCGCCCAGTTACCCAATCGATGTTGAGTCAGCTGACCGCCGGGCAGCACCCGCACCCTTCGGGACATGTGACGGGAATGAGCCGTCCGGCCGGCGGTCCTATCCACAGGTCGTCGCGCATAGCGCCCGATCGGTGCTCCGTTTGGCTTGATGAGGACATCCGCATTCGGAGGGAGCGGTCCGCGATCCGGCCCACCGGTAACTGGTCCGACCAGCCCGAGATGTGCGCCGATCTTGTGGGCAGCGGAGACGCATACGGACCGGAGGCAAGCCGGTGGTGGCACCGAGGAAGGAAGAGCAATCATGGCTGTCGCTGAGAACAGGCCGGCGGTGCCGGCCGTGCTGTATGACGTGGACGAGGCGGCGGAGGCGCTGCGGCTGAGTCGGTCCGTCCTCTATGAGCTGATTCGGTCGGGTCGGCTACGGACGGTGAAGCAGGGCCGCCGGAGGTTGGTACCGGTGTCGGCGCTGGCCGAGTACGTCGACTCGCTGGGTCGTCGGACATGAGCCGTCGTGCCCGCGGGACGGCGGGCTGCATTGGGATGAGCACCGACAGCGGTGGATCGCGACGACCACGATTGGCTACGACGGCCGTGGCAAGAGGGTTGTGCGAAAGGCCTCCGGTCGCACGAGGACTGAGGCTAAGAACAAGTTGCGGGACCTCTTGCGCGATCAAGCGGATGGCTGGACCGCGGGAGTCACCGGGTACACGGTGCGGCTTGCAGTCGAGGACTGGCTGGCGCATGGGCTGGGTCGGCAGTCGGCGGCGACAGTCACGAAGTATCGCCACCTGTGTGCCAAGCATGTGCTGCCGGCGCTCGGGGCACGGAAGCTGCGGGACCTGTCTGCGGCGGAGGTCGATGAGTGGCTGGCCGGACTGTCACTGTCACACAGCACCCGAACGGTGCAGGAGATCCGAGCCTGTCTCAGCCGGTCGGTGAAACGGGCCATGGCGCGAGACAAGGTGAAGCGGAACGTGGTCGAGCTGACCGAGGTGCCCACCGGGCAGCCTGGGCGCCGATCGAAGTCTCTAAGCGCGGGGCAGGCCGACGACGTGCTGACCAAGACCGCGCCCGATCGGCTGCACGCTTACATCGTGGTGTCGCTGCTCACCGGCGCGCGGACCGAGGAGCTGCGGGCGCTGGGCTGGGAACATGTCCACCTCGACCCGGACACCGGACCGCCGTACCTGGAAGTGTGGCGATCGGTGCGAGCTCACGGCGACACCAAGACCCGAAAGTCGCGCCGCACCCTGGCCCTAGCCAGTCTCTGCATAGACGCGCTTCGAGTCCAGCGAGTGCAGCAGGCGAAGGACCGGCTGGCCGCGGGGGAGCGGTGGACCGAGACCGGGCTCGTGTTCACCACCCGGCTCGGCACAGGCATGGACGCCGCCAACGTCCGCCGTGACCTTCGCCGCGCCTTGGCTCTGGTGCCCGGGCTCAATCCGGCCGACTGGACCCCGCGTGAGTTACGGCCCCCTTTCGTTTCGCTGCTCTCCGATGCCGGCGTGCCCCTCGGGGACATCGCGCAGCTCGTCGGCCACAGCGGCACCACCGTCACCGAGCTGGTCTACCGGCATCAGATCCGGCCCGTCATCCAGACCGGCGCAACGGTCATGGATCGGCTCTTCGGACACGGCGGCTCAGGTGCGTAGTCACTCAGTTGGTCACTCACCGGGCCGCTGCAGGTGGTTTGGCAGACCGGAACGAGTCTCTGACTTGGTGGGCGATACTGGGTTCGAACCAGTGACCTCTTCGGTGTGAACGAAGCGCGCTACCACTGCGCCAATCGCCCGCTTGAGCGACGCCCACCATATCTCAAGCCGGGAGTTGAGGTCACGGAGCCAAGTTCGGCATTGTCGACTCGTGCAGAAGTCCGTCGAGCCTTCGGATCGAGAGGTCTAGGCTTACCCGGGGCCTAGGGCCCAGCCCAGCGATATCGAGAAAGGGAACGAGTGGTGTCCACCATGTCCATCACAATCGAAGCAGGTGGCGTCAGCCAGCAGCGAGTGACGGACACCAACACCACTGGGCTCGATCTCTTCGGTGAGGATCGCACGATCGTGGCTGTGCGGGTCAATGGCGAGCTGTGGGATCTGCACCGCACGTTGCCCGAAGGTGCGGTCGTCGAGCCAGTCACGATCAACAGCCCAGACGGCCTGAACATCCTGCGACATTCCGCCGCCCACGTCGCCGCTCAGGCCGTACAGTCCCTGCACACCGATGCCAAGCTGGGCATCGGCCCGCCGATCACCAACGGTTTCTATTACGACTTCGACGTAGCAGAACCCTTCACTCCAGATGATCTTCGCGAGATCGGAAACGCCATGACGAAGATCATCAAGGAACGGCAGCGCTTCCGGCGGCGCGCGGTCAGCGATGCGGAGGCCCGCGCAGAGCTCGCGGCAGAACCGTACAAGCTGGAGTTGATCGGAGACAAAGCCTCGGCAACCGCCGACGACGGAGCCAGCGCGGAGGTCGGCGCCGGCGAGCTCACGATCTACGACAACCTGCGGCGCGATGACTCGATCGCATGGAAGGACTTGTGCCGGGGCCCGCACGTACCGCACACCGGTTACATACCGGCGTTTGCGCTGACCCGTAACTCGGCGGCGTACTGGCGGGGCGATCAGCAGAACAAGCAGCTGCAACGTCTGTATGGCACGGCCTGGCCGAGCCGCGAAGAGCTCAAGGCATACCAGACCCGACAGGAAGAGGCGGCCAAGCGAGACCACCGCAAGCTGGGCGTCGAGCTCGACCTGTTTTCCTTCCCGGATGAGATCGGTTCCGGTCTGGCGGTGTTCCACCCCAAGGGCGGGCTAGTACGCAAGGTCATGGAGGACTACGCGCGGCTGCGCCATCTCGAGGCCGGCTACGAGTTTGTCAACACTCCACACATCAGCAAGGCCGAGCTGTTCGACATCTCCGGGCACCTCGGCTTCTACGCAGACCTGATGTACCCGCCGATGCACGTCGACGAGGAGCGGCACGCTGACGGCAGCTTGAAGCGGCAGGGCCAGGACTACTACCTCAAGCCGATGAACTGCCCGATGCACTGCCTGATCTTCCGGTCCCGTGGACGGTCGTACCGCGAGCTGCCGCTGCGGCTCTTCGAGTTCGGCAGCGTTTACCGGTACGAGCTGTCAGGGGTGGTGCACGGGCTTACTCGGGTGCGCGGCATGACTCAAGACGACGCCCACATTTACTGCACCGTCGACCAGATGCAAGGTGAGCTGATCTCCCTGCTGCAGTTCGTCCTTGATCTGCTCGCCGACTTCGGGCTGATCGACTTCTATCTGGAACTGTCAACGCGCGACCCGGCGAAGTCGGTCGGCTCTGACGAGGACTGGGAGCGAGCGACCGAGGCACTACGCAAGGCAGCCGAGACATCCGGCCTCGAGCTGGTCCTCGACCCAGGCGGGGCGGCCTTCTACGCGCCCAAGATCTCGGTTCAAGCCCACGACGCGATCGGTCGGAGTTGGCAGCTGTCGACCATCCAAGTCGACCTGATGTTGCCGGACCGGTTCGATCTGGAGATCACCACCCCCGACGGCAGCCGGCAGCGCCCAGTCATGATCCATCGGGCGCTCTTCGGGTCCATTGAGCGCTTCCTGGCTGTGCTTGTCGAGCACTACGCGGGCGCTTTTCCGCCTTGGTTGGCGCCTGTGCAGGTAATCGGCATCCCGGTCGCGGCGGAGCACAACGCCTATCTGCTGAGCGTCGCCGATCGGTTGGGAGCGGCCGGTGTTCGCGTCGAGGTCGACACCTCTGACGACCGAATGCAGAAAAAGATCCGCAACGCCGAGCGGATCAAAGTCCCGTACATCCTGATTGCCGGTGCCGAGGACGCCGCCGCAGATGCGGTGTCTTTCCGTTACCGCGATCGACGGCAGAAGAACGGGATCCCGATCGATGCGGCGATCAGCGAGATCACCGGCGACATCGCGGCGCGCCGCCAAGTATGAGTCACCGACTTGTCAGAATCTGGTTGCGCTATCGGTTACCGCAGTTCTGACAAGCCGGGAGGAGGTTGGGCAGTGGGAGAGCCGGAGGACTCGACCGCTCATCCAGGCACTCCCGACGGATTTGAGCGGCTGTGGACCCCGCACCGGATGATCTACATCAAAGGAGAGAACAAGCCGGCCAGCTCTGATGAGCAGGAGTGCCCGTTCTGTGCGGTGCAGTCGCGCGACGACCGGGAGGGGCTGATCGTGCATCGCAGCGATCTTGCTTTTGCCGTGCTCAACCTCTACCCCTATTCGCCCGGACACCTGCTGATCTGCCCATACCGGCATGTCGCAGACGTCACTGAGTTGGACCACGACGAGCTTTGCGCTCTCGGCGAATTGACCCGAGACGCCATGCACGTTCTGCGAGCGGCGAGCGCACCACACGGCTTCAACCTCGGTATCAACCAGGGTGCGGTCGCCGGGGCTGGAATTGCCGCGCACCTGCACCAGCACGTCGTACCGCGCTGGGCGGGCGACGCTAACTTCCTCCCCGTCGTTGGACAGACGAAGGCACTGCCGCAGTTACTGGATCAGACGTGGGAGATCGTACGCACCTGCTGGGACTCCTACGCCGCCGCAGGCGATCGCTAATGCTCGAGCGCTTTCGTGGCATGTCCCACGCCGTCCTCGGCCCGATTGCACGGCTGCTGGTCAGGCTGGGCGTCTCACCCGACCTGGTCACGATTTTCGGCACGCTAGGCGTGGCGATCAGTGCGCTGATCTGCTTTCCCCAAGGCTGGCTGTGGCAAGGCGTACTCGTGGTAACGATCTTCGTCATCTCCGACATGATCGACGGCCTGATGGCCAAGATCACGGGCAAGACCAGCAACTGGGGCGCTTTCTTGGACTCCACCTCCGACAGGCTGGGTGACGCCGCGGTCTTCGGAGGCATCCTGCTCTACTTCGTGTATCGAGAAGACTCAACCCTGTGGGCAGCCATCGCCCTGGCCGGCCTGGTCTTCGGACAATGGACCTCATACGTGAAAGCTCGAGCCGAAAGCCTCGGATTTGTCTGCTCAGGTGGGCTGGCTGCGCGTGCCGACCGGCTCGTGATCATCCTCGTCGGGGCGTTCCTCGCCGGGCTCGGAGTTCCGTACGTGCTGCAGGTCGCGGTTGCGGCCCTAGCTGTGACGAGCATGATCACAGTGCTGCAACGCATTGCCCAGGTTCGCAAACAGGCCAAGGCAGCGAATGCTCGGTCGGCCTGAGGCGGTGGCCATACCTGTGCCGGCACGATGGTGCGATCGGCTGCGCGACTGGATGTTGCGGGGGATCTACGATTTCGGCTGGCGGATAGCCGCTCGACTCCCGCACCGGCTGGTCGCAATGATCATTTCCGCCATCAGCTGGATGGCTTTGCGGCACGATGGTGTCCACGTCAGGACGCTGCGTCACAACCTGGCGCTTACCACGGGAGCTCCCGTCCACAGTGACTTGCTGCGGGCCGCTCTGAAGTCCTACCTACGCAACTTCTACGAGGTGTTAGCCCTGCCCGCCTGGTCCGAAACCGAGGTTCGTCGGCGAGTCTGCGCTGTCAACGAGCCCGCAGTGCGGGGGGCGCACGCAGGACCAGGGGTCGTTGTCGCCTTGCCACACAGTGGCAATTGGGATTTGGCGGGCGCCTGGGCGTGCGCGACCGGAATGCCAGTGACGACTGTCGCCGAGCAGCTCTCCGATGCTGAATACGCAGCCTTCGTCGCCTTTCGGGAAAGCCTGGGCCTGCAGGTGGTCTCTCATCGGGATCCAAAGGCACTCACGACCCTCATCAATGCGATATATGACCGACGGGTCGTGTGCCTGCTGGCGGATCGTGACCTTTCGGGAACCGGAGTGCTCGTGTCCTGGCGGGGGCATCCCATCAGCATGCCGGCCGGCCCGGCTATCGTTGCCCGGCGCACTGGAGCGGCCCTACTGCCCGCCGTATGCCAGTTCACCGAGAACGGCATGGCGATCATCATTGGTGAGCCGATCGCGCACAGACAGGGGAGGGATGGCCTGACAGGAATGACGCAGGATGTCGCCGACTTCTTTGCCGACACCATCGCGAGGCAGCCAGAGGACTGGCACATGATGCAACCGTTCTTCTCCGATCGGGAGCGAGCCGAGGCGGCTAGGTGACCGATCCGCGTCGTTCTTTGCGTGTGGGAATGGTTTGTCCCTACTCCTTTGATGTGCCGGGGGGAGTTCAGAATCATGTCCTCGGACTCGCACGCTATCTGCGTCAAAGTGGGCATCGGCCGTACGTGTTGGCCCCGGGCGAGCTCGGCTCAGCAGCGGCAGCCCTTGGTTTCGAAGATTTCGCCAGTGCCGGCGTAGCCATGCCGGTCCCGTACAACGGGTCTGTCGCCCGTGTGAACTTCGGGCCGCTCAGCGCCGCGCGAGTACGCCGCTGGCTACGGAACGGCAAGTTCGATCTCATCCACCTTCACGAACCCATTACGCCGAGCATCTCGTTGTTGGCTCTGTGGGCAGCGGAACAGCCAGTGGTGGCCACCTTCCACACCGCAACCCCGCGCTCGCGATCCATGCAATTGGCAAGTGGAGTGTTGCGAGCGGCGATTGAGAAGATTGATGCAGGCATTGCGGTGTCGGAGTCGGCCCGCAATGTCGTCATCCAGCATCTGGGTCGAGATGCTGTGGTCATTCCCAATGGCATCCGGTTCGGTGACTTCGCCCGACGGCAACGCGCTGAGCCCTTCGACGAGCTCAGGACGGCGCTTGTCGACGCTGGCTCGCCTCAGATATCCGATCAACCGAGATTGGTCTTCATAGGTCGGCTCGACGAGCCGCGTAAAGGCCTCGATGTGCTGCTGGCCGCCCTGCCCCTGATCAAACAGGTTCGACCCAATCTCCAGGTGATCGTCGCTGGGCAGGGCAGCCGGCCGCTTCCACCCGAGTGCCGCAATCTCGGGACGATCAGTGAGGAGACGAAGATCGCGCTGTTGGGCTCCGCCGACGTTTTCGTTGCGCCGCAGCTGGCCCGGGAGAGCTTCGGCATCGTACTTCTGGAGGCAATGGCGACCGGGGTCCAGATCGTGGCCTCTGATCTGCCCTCATTTGTCGACCTGCTTGGTGCGCGGCACGACGAACGGCGACTCGGCGAAGTCTTCACTGTGGGCGATCACCGTGCGCTCGCCGAGGCAGTGCTGCAGGTCCTCGACCAGCCCAACCCGATGCGGGCAGCGAGGGCACAACGGGCGGCACGAAACTACGACTGGTCGAATGTAGGCACCACCGTCCTTGCCATCTATCGAGCCGCCCTTTCTGCAGCGCCTGCGAGGCGGACCGGGAGCGGCGTGGGATGAGCACACTGGAGATCCTGGCCATGTTGATCATCGTTGTGGTGATCTTGGTCTGGCGGATTACGTGGCTCGCCAGTCGAGTCCATCGAGCAACCATGCGCGCGGAACGCACCTGGTCCACGCTTGACGCCGCTCTAGTGGGCCGCGCCCGGCGCGCCGCTGAGGTCGTCATGATGCCTGGCATCGACCCGGCCACAGCGCTGCTGGTCTTGGACGCGGCAGCCGCTGCCCTTGAGCCGGACTTGTGCCAGGGTGACCGGGAGCGTGCCGAGAGTGACTTGAGCCATGTCCTCGATGCGGTCGATCCGATGCTCCCGGCCAGCCCCAGAGAGCTTGCTTCGGAGCGGGCGCGAGCCAGCATTTGCCGCAGGCTGCACAACGACGCCGTGGCGACAGCCCTTTTCCTTCGCCGCCGATTTACCGTGCGAATCTTGCGGTTGGCGGGGCGTACCGTCGAGCCGCGTCCGTTCGAGATGGCGGATGGCTCGATTTGCACTCTGACGGCCGCCCCGCCGGATTCGCCTCCTTTGTCGCTCGCGTACGTGTACCTAGCAGTGGACGCAGCCGAGCCGCGAGCTCCTGCAGTCGGCGAAGCTGGCCAACCGTCATAGTGCGCGCGGCCGAGAACTAGGCTGGTCCTGTGAGTGACAGCGAGCGGCGGATCTCGGGCACCGGCGTTTCGCATAATCCGGAAAAACCGCCGACCACCGCCACCGCCGAACTGTCGGCAACCCCGCGCACAGCGGCGCTGGCTGTCCCGCCGTACGACACAGATCGCGCATGGACCCTTCCCAATATGCTGAGCTTCCTGCGGCTGGCCGGTGCGCCCATTGTGCTGTGGCTTATTGTTGGGCCCCAGGCGGATGGGCTAGCTGTCCTGGTTCTCGCGCTTGGCGGATTCACCGACTGGCTGGATGGTCACCTAGCGCGGGCGTGGCACCAGACTTCCCGGATCGGGCAGATGCTAGATCCGATCGCGGATCGCCTCTACATCCTTGCGGTACTGATTGGGCTGGCCTTGCGAGAGGTCGTGCCGTGGTGGCTGGTCGTCATCGTGGTCGGACGAGATGTTGTGATCGCGCTGCTGATACCAGTCCTCAAGACCCGGGGTTATTCGTCGCTGCCTGTGCATTTTCTGGGCAAGGCGGCCACCTTCAGCCTGCTGTATGCGTTCCCCTTGGTGTTGCTCGGCTCAGGTGAGGAGGGCTGGCTTCAGTTAGCGTGGGTGTTGGGATGGGCTTTCGCAATCTGGGGCACCGCTCTGTACTGGTACGCCGGAGGCCTATATGTTGCTCAGACCGTCCGTTTGCTCCGCTCTACACCGCCAATCCACGGCCGCCGTCGCTTTAGCGTGACCCGCTAGAGAACCGCGTGGCCGGCTCCATAGCAGGATGACAGTTACTTCCGCACGGCGCCGAGCCCGTTCCAGCCCGGCTGCAACCTCTGCCACGCGACCGTTCACGCGCTCGGGCGGTCGACCGCCGGATGCCAGCATGGATCTGCTGAATCAGATCATCCGGCAGCCGGTCGATCCCGACTATGCAGTCGCGGCTGGCCGCGGAAATGAGCCAGTCCGGGGACGATGGATGCTCGCACTCCTCGCGGTGATCATCGGCGCACTGTTTGCGGTGGCGGCACTGCAAACCACCCGAGCCGCACCTGCCCTTAAGTCGGAGCGAACCGAATTGATCAATCGGGTGCAGAACGCGGAACGCGAGCAGGACGAGCTGCGAGGAAGGGTCACATCCTTGACTACCCAAATCGCGACGCTGCGAACCGCGGCCTTGGGCGATGATGACGCGGCCAGTGCCCTGGAAACGCGCATCGAGGCCCTAGACCCGGTGGTCGGCAGTGTTCCTGTCAGCGGGCCAGGGGTGCTGATCGTCGTCGATGACTCACCATCTGCCACCGCAGACACCCGTGACCGGGTCCTCGATATCGATCTCCAAGTCTTGGCCAACGGACTCTGGGAGGCGGATGCCGAAGCCATCTCGATCAACGGACATCGACTGTCAAGTCTGACGGCGATCCGCAGCGCGGGCGACGCCATTACGGTCGACTATCGCTCGCTTACCCGCCCATACCGCGTCGAAGCCATCGGTGATCCGCGTACGCTGCAGGCTCGATTTGTTGAGTCTTCGGCAGGGGCGTGGTGGAATGACCTGGCCCAGAACCGGCGAATGAGATACGAGATCAGTGACATGAAGCAGCTCGATCTGGCAGCCGATCCTGGCATGGTGCTCCGACATGCGGGGAGGGCCACCTCGTGATCCCGCTGTTGGGCTTGCTTGCGGGGATCGTGCTCGGCATCGTGCTGGAGCCATCGATTCCCCAGGTCCTCCAGCCGTACCTTCCGATCGCCATTGTCGCGGCCATGGACGCCCTGTTCGGGGCGTTCCGGGCATACCTGGAGGGCACCTTCACGGATCGCGTCTTCGTCGTGTCGTTCATCTCCAACGTTCTGATCGCCGCCACGATCGTCTACGTGGGCGACCAGATCGGCGTCGGCTCACAACTGGCGACTGCGGTTGTCGTGGTCCTCGGAATTCGCATCTTCACTAACGCTGCTGCCATCAGGCGGGCGCTGTTCCATGCCTGACGAGCCACGCATCGACGACCAGACGCAGGCGCCGTCGGTGCGGCGCCGGCGACCTCGCAGCCGCTCACATGGGGCAGCGTCTCGTCGCGTGAGCTCGCTGCGGCGCAGCCAGCGGCGCCTTGCCGGCGAGGAGCATTCGGCCGCAGCAGCACCGGACGACGCACCGCTGACCCCCGCCCCGCAGCCCACAAACCGGACCAAAGGCGCGGCCGATGTCGCCCGCGGGACACGTGCCCGACTAGTGGCATCCCTGCTACATCCAGGTCGCGGACAGATCCTGGCGGCGATCATCCTGTTTATCGTCGGCGCGGCCGGGGTCATGCAGGTTCGTATCAGCGCCACCGACGACACCTATGCGTCGGCTCGACGCGAGGACCTTATTCAGCTGCTCGATGGGCTTAGCGCGGAATCACGACGGCTCGAGGGCGAGATCACACAGCTGGAGCAGACCAGGAGCAACCTGCAGTCAGGTGCCGACACACAACGCGTGGCGCGCTCGGAAGCCGAAAGGCACTTGATCGAGCTGTCCATTCTTGCCGGCACGGCGCCTGCAGAAGGGCGCGGTATCCGGATGCGGATCGCCGATCCGAATGCAGCCGTTGACGCCGGAGTTCTCCTTGATGCCGTTGAGGAGATGCGGGACGCCGGGGCTGAAGTGATCGAGGTGAACAACACGATCCGGATTGTCGGATCAACCTGGTTTGGCTCGGATGATCGTGGCCTCGTCATCGACGGCAAGCCGGTCAGTCGGCCGATCACCCTCGAGGTGATTGGGGAGCCACACAGTCTGGAGGAGGCTGCGCGCTTCCGGGGCGGAATCGTCTCCGAGATCACCGGACCCAAAATTGGCGGGCAGGTGCAGATCGACCAAGAAGACCGCGTTGTGATCGAATCGCTACACGCGTCGCGCGAGAATCAGTACGCTCGCCCTGCACCCCCACAGCAAACCCCTCGATGACACTGTGAACTTGAGGAGCCGGATGTCGGACTATCCCGAAGATCTGAAGTACTCGACCGAGCACGAATGGGTTCGCAGCGGGAACGGCAGCAGCGTCCGTGTTGGAATCACCGAATATGCGGCCGACCAGCTGGGAGACATCGTCTTCGTCACCTTGCCCGAGGTAGGCGAGACAGTCTCGGCCGGTGACGCATGCGGTGAGCTGGAGTCCACCAAGAGCGTTTCGGACATCTTCTGTCCGGTGCCCGGTGTGATCACTGCGGTCAATCCACTGCTCGACGCCAACCCGGAGACCATCAATGCCGATCCGTATGGGGATGGGTGGCTCTTCGAGCTGGAGATGGACGAGGGGGCGGACTTGGACGACTTACTGGACGCTGATTCCTACGCGGAACAGGTAGGGGGCTAAGCGACTGGCCGCCTCAGCGCCGGTTTGCATTTGGTCCTAAACTCTGCATCACGCCTCGAGCCTTCGAGGCTGTAAAGGAAAGTTCGAAGCAATGCCGTTCTGTACCAACTGTGGACATGAGAACCCAGAGGGGAGTAACTTCTGCGGCCAATGTGGCTCGGCGCTGATCCCTGGTGCTGCCCGAGCCGCGACCCCCGAGAAGGTGCCGACCGGCGACACGACCAAGGCGATGCCCGCGATGGTTGAAGAGCGTGACACGGACTCGCTGACGGCCGAGGATGAGGCAGCCGTCAACGCGTTGCCCCATGGCTCAGCGCTGCTGATCGTGCAGCGGGGCGCCAACGCGGGCAGCCGATTCTTGTTGGACACCGATCTCGTCACCGTTGGACGGCATCAGGATTCCGACATCTTCCTCGACGACATCTCCGTGTCCCGCCGCCACGCTACGTTCACCCGTACGCCGGAGGGAACCCTGGTCAAGGATGTCGGCAGCCTGAACGGCACCTACGTGAACCGAGACCTCGTGGACGAAAGCCTGCTGCGGAACGGCGACGAGGTGCAGATCGGTAAGTTCCGCTTCGTCTACTTCGGGAGTCCCCGGAGCTCGGAATAGTCCCCGCATCATGCCGAACTCTGCCGAGTCTCCGGCCAGCGCTGCCGGCGAAGCTCGCGCCCGAGGCGCGGACGATCACGGCGCCCAGGTACCCGAAAGCCGTCTGCGACACGCGACACGCAGTATCGGCCAGGTCATGGCCATCCTGCGAACTGAATTTCCAGAGATCTCGATCTCCAAGATCAGGTTTCTGGAGGCCGAGGGACTCATCACTCCGGAGCGCGCGCCGTCGGGTTATCGCCGCTACACCGAAAGCGATGTAGAGCGGCTGCGTTATGTGCTGTCCGTGCAGCGGGAACACTACTTGCCATTGAAGGTGATCCGGGAGCACTTGGAGCAACTCGATCGTGGCCAGCCTGCGTTCAGTGTGGGTGGGCAAAGCTCGCCGGTTGGCAGCAGCCCAGCGGGTGGGCGCACCCCCAACCCGCCGGCAGCAAAGCAGCCGGTCAGGCTTACTCGCCAGGAATTGCTGGATGCGAGCGGCCTCACCGAGAGCGCCCTCAGCGAACTCGAGCGAACTCAGATCGTGGCAACCCGGCGGGGAACCGCACATTACGGCAGGGATGCCCTCACCCTGGCGATCGCCGCCCGGCGACTCGCGGAGTACGGCATTGACGGGCGTCATCTGCGAGCCTTCAAGCTGTCAGCCGAGCGTGAGGTGGGTCTGGTGGAACAGGCGATTGCGCCGTACCTTCGACGGGGAGCCGCGAACCGCGATGTGCCAGGCGATGTCACCCAACTAGTGATCAGCTTCCATGCAGCTCTGGTCCGCACTGCCATGGAGCGCAGTATTTGAGCCTCTGCCCTGCGACGCGCGATTCGCCGATGAGGGGTTGATCTTGTAGCTGGCTTCTCGCGAAGTAGTGTTGTCGCATGCGTGAGCTCGATGTGGTCGGTGTCCGGGTCGAGATGCCGTCGAATGCTCCGATGGTGTTGTTGCGCGAGGTAGGCGGGACTCGATACCTGCCGATCTGGATCGGAGCAGCCGAGGCAGCCGCGATTGCGAATGCTCAGGAGGGCATCGTCCCGCCGAGGCCACTCACTCATGACCTGATGGTCGACACGCTCACGACCTTGGGCCACCGACTGACGGAGGTGCACATCACCGAACTCGAAGGTGGCACTTTTTACGCGGTGCTGCTGGTTGATGGGATCGAGATCAGCTCACGCCCGTCGGACGCCATCGCCCTCGCGCTGCGAGTCGGCTCCGACATCTACTGTGCCGAAGACGTACTCGATGAGGCGGGCATCGAGATCCCGGAAGCCGAGGATGACGAGGTCGAGAAGTTTCGTGAGTTTCTCGACCAAGTGAACCCCGATGATTTCGTCACTGGCGAAGAGCCAAAGTCCTAGTCACAGACAAGACTGAAGCTAACGTTGAGATTCGTGGTCACCGACTCCGACGCGTTATGTGACCTTGTTGATGAATTAAGATTTGGCCTCCGCCAGTCGGACTCGGCGGCGTGGTGATTGACCGGCCTGGTGCGCTCGACGTAGCGTCTTCAATGTAATGCCGACCGTGGAATTACGCGGAGGGAACTCATCCGAGCTCCTCTCTTCCCATCGCAGGAGCTTTGATTCATCTTCAATCGGAGGCAACACGTGAATAGCACCGACGCATCAGCGACGCCTGCCGAGTCGCCCGGTACTGAACCGGCTGACGCGCAGGGACTGCTGTTTGACGGCGACTTTTCGCCATTGCCAACCGACCTCGGTTTCCGCGGACCGGTCGCCTGCAGCGCGGCTGGCATCACCTACCGGCAGCTTGACTACTGGGCACGTACCGGCTTGGTCGTTCCGGAGATACGGAGTGCATCCGGATCCGGCTCACAGCGTCTCTACAGCTTCCGCGACATCTTGATCTTGAAGGTGATCAAGCGGCTGATCGATGCGGGCATTTCCCTGCAGCAGATCCGTACCGCTATCGAACATCTGCGTAAGCGCGGGGTCCAAGACCTCACCCAAGTCACGCTGATGAGCGACGGGGTTTCAGTCTTCGAGTGCACCTCTGACGACGAAGTGATCGACCTGCTCCGCGGTGGCCAGGGGGTCTTTGGCATCGCCTTGGGCGGGGTTTGGCGTGACATCGAAGGGACGCTCTCCGAGCTGCCGGCCGAGCGAGCTGAAGCTGATGAGCCTCGTACGTCCCACGATGAGTTCACTCAGCGGCGGCAGGCACGCGCCAGCTGTTGACGGAGTAATCTGGGCGCTGCTGGAACGGCGACGCGGGAGAGTTCAGCACCTCAGAACGAGGTGATGGCGCCGAAGGGGCAACATCCCCGGAACCTCTCAGGCAATCAAGACCGCGCTCGCTATGGCAACTCTGGAGCCGCCGGTAACAGAGGGGGAGTGCCTCGCGGAAGCGAGCGCAGCTACCTGTGTACCCGCGAAAGAGGTTTAGATGACCGCCACTCTTCCAGACGTCAAGATCGGCTCGTTTCCGGCGCAGCGGTTCAGCACTCGGCACATCGGGCCGCAGGCTCATGATCGCGAAAAGATGCTGGCCGCCCTCGGGTTGACTAGCATCGAGCAGCTTGTCGATGAGTCATTACCGCAATCAATCCGCAGCACCGAGCCACTAGCTCTGCCGCCCGCACTGTCAGAGTCCGAGACCTTGGAGGTGCTGCGCGACCTCGCCAGTCGCAATCGGCCACTGACATCGATGATCGGCCTCGGCTATCACGGCACCGTGACACCATCGGTGATCCGCCGGAACGTTCTCGAATCGCCCGCCTGGTATACCGCCTATACGCCCTACCAGCCAGAAATAAGCCAGGGCCGGCTCGAGGCCTTGCTCAACTTCCAGACTGTGATCTCAGATCTCACGGCGCTTCCCACGGCGGGAGCGAGCCTCCTCGACGAGGCGACCGCTGCCGCCGAGGCAATGACGCTGGCGCGGCGCAGCACCAAGACAGGTCAGGCCATCCTGCTTGACGGTGACACCTTGCCGCAGAGCATCGGGGTCGTCACCACCAGGGCCGCCGCGCTCGGCATCGAGGTCGTCGTCGCCAGCAAGCCATTGACAGAAGCGATCGAGGAAATCGATCTGTTCGCCGTCATCGTCCAGACCCCCGGCGCCAGCGGACGACTCGCCAGCACTGAAGAGTTGCGAACTATCGCGGATCGAGCGCATGCGCGCGGCGCCATGGTGATCTCCGCGTGCGATCTGATGGCCCTGACATTGACGACTCCGCCAGGGGAGTGGGGTGCCGACGTTGCCGTCGGATCCAGCCAGCGGTTCGGCGTTCCGTTGTTCTACGGCGGGCCACACGCCGGCTTCATCTCCGTCCGTGCCGGCTTGGAACGCACCCTACCTGGGCGGCTCGTCGGGGTGTCCAAGGATCGCGACGGCACGCCCGGGTTCCGGTTGGCTTTGCAAACCCGGGAGCAGCACATTCGTCGTGAGAAAGCGACGTCGAACATCTGTACCGCCCAGGTCTTGCTTGCCGTGACGGCCAGCATGTACGCCGTCTATCACGGCCCGAGAGGCCTGCGAGAGATCGCGGGCTCCATCCACGCCGGCGCTGCGGCGCTGGCTGGTGATCTTGCCGAGGGTGGAATCCCGGTGGTGCACGACTCCTTCTTCGACACCGTGCTCGCCGAGGTGCCCGGCCATGCGGCGGCCGTGGTTGCTGCGGCGCGCAGCGCTGGGATCCATCTCCGGCTTGCCGACCATGATCATGTCGGCGTCTCAGTCGGAGAGGACGCGACCGCCGCGCACTTGAAGGCCGTACGCGCCGCGTTCGGCGTCGCAGAGAGCCAGGCAAGGCCGTTCGACAACAACCTGGCTGGGCGTGAGCGTACGAGCCCCTACCTCACCCATCCTGTTTTCAACACCCATCACAGCGAGACGGCAATGCTGCGCTACCTGCGGGCGCTGTCGGATCGGGACCTCGCGCTGGACCGTGGCATGATCCCGCTCGGTTCCTGCACGATGAAGTTGAATGCGACAACTGAGATGGAGCCGATCTCCTATCCGGGCTTTGCCAACCTCCATCCATTCGCCCCCCTCGAGGATGCAGCTGGCTACGTCGCCCTGATTGAGGAACTGGAGTCGTGGCTGGCCGAGCTCACTGGCTACGCGAAGGTGTCGATCCAACCAAACGCGGGTAGCCAAGGCGAGCTGGCCGGGTTGCTCGCAATCCGCGCCTATCACAAATCGCGCGGTGATCATCAGCGTCGCATTTGCCTGATCCCCTCGTCAGCGCATGGCACGAATGCCGCCTCCGCCGCTCTGGCGGGCCTCAAGGTTGTCGTCGTCAAGGCTGCTGCCGATGGAGCGATCGACTTGGATGACCTGCGTACCAAGATCACTGAGTACCATGATCAACTTGCCGCGATCATGGTGACGTATCCGTCCACACATGGGGTCTTCGAGGAAGGCATCGTCGAGCTTTGTGACATGGTTCACGACTCCGGAGGTCAGGTCTACGTGGATGGGGCCAACCTGAATGCGCTGCTGGG
>JBKPTR010000341.1:0-3816 GCA_046735615.1 Actinomycetota bacterium | reverse complement strand
CCGACGAGGTCGGACCCCGCCCACCGCCGCCAGCCAACGGCTGCCTTGCTTGCGAGAGCTGCCGGCTGCGATCGCAGCATCGTTAATGAACTCCCCAGCAGCCATGCCCGCCCAGAACAGTTGATAGACCTCAGGAACCATTCGATAAGAGAACCGCACACAACACCTCCGACTAGGGATGTTGCGATCACCGCGAGAACCCGGGAAACGCCTAATGGGACTGCAGCGGCGTGTCGTTGAGGCATTCTGTTGCCCGAGCCCGCTGCCGGTGAGCACTGTGAAATCCCAGGCCTTATGTCGAGGTCTATGACTGATATGACCTGAGTCAGTCCTCTTCCCAAAACACCTCCGGAGGTGTCAGAAGGGATCCATCTGATTCCTTCGAGGATCTGGTGTTGACGCACCGGTCCTCCTGACGCCCTCCGGAGGTGGGTTATGTCTTTCAATGGCGCACCTGTTATGGCGGCCAGGTGGTCGCGGTTGATGTCGGAAAGACCACCGCAGCGTTGTCGGTGACCGATGCGGATCGGCATCGGTTGTGGGGTCCGGTGCAGTTCACGATGACCGCACCGGCGGTGGCGGCGGTGCTGGAGCAGGTGTGCGCTGTCTTGCCAAGTACACCGGTGAAGGTGGCGGTGGAGGCGGCCGGGCATTATCACCGGCCATTGCCGGGATCGGGGTGTGGCCAGCGGGCTGGGAGGTTTTGGAGCTCAGTCCCGCTCGGGTGGCCGAGCAGCGTCGGGTCCAGGGCCGACGGCGAGTCAAAACCGACGCGATCGATTTGGAGGCGATCACCGAACTGGTGCTGGCCGGGCACGGGGTCCCGGTCACGGCTCGGGCGCGGCGGTCACCGAGCTGACTGGGTGGGCGATGCAGCATGGCCGTCGGGTGCAGACACGGACCGCAACGAAGAATCAGTTGCTGGCACAGCTAGACCGCTGCTTTCCCGGGCTAACGGTGGTGTTGCCTGATGTGTTGGGCACCAAGGTCGGCCGTCTCGTCGCGGCGGAGTTCGCCGACCCGCACCGGCTGGCCGCACTCGGAGTCACTCGGTTTGTCCGGTTCGCCGCCAATCGTGGGCTGCGGGTGCGGCGGTCGACGGCGGACCGGCTGGTGGCGGCCGCCCGCGCCGCGTTGCCGTGCTCGGAGGCGCAGGTGGCCCGCCAGATGTTAGCCGATGACCTGGTGCTGTTGGCCTGCCTCGATGCCCAGATCGTCGCTGCGGAGCGAAGCTGGCCCTGCTGCTACCGGATACGCCGTTCGCACCGTTGACTACGGTGCCGGGCTGGGGCACCGTCCGGGCCGGCAACTACGGCGCCGCGGTCGGTGACCCGCGTCGGTGGTTGGGAGCCCGGCAGCTCTACCGCGCCTCCGGGCTGTCGCCTGCGCAGTACGAATCGGCGGGGAAGCGTCATGACGGCACCATCAGCCGCGAAGGCAGCGTGGCTTTGCGGCGGGCGCTGGTCGACCTCGGGATCGGGCTGTGGCATGCCGACCCGGCCGCCCGACGCTACGGCCAGCAGCTGCGGGCCCGCGGCAAGAAGGGCGGCGTGATCGGCTGCGCAATGGCGCACCGCGCCAACAAGATCGCCTACGCGATGGTCCGGGACCAGTCCAGCTACGACCCAGACCGCTGGACCTGACCGCAGCAGGGCGTTTCCTCGATCGCTGCCCACCCCGTCGCGCGCAGCAGCGGTCAACCTGGAGCGCCCGCAGCGCAGCGAGGACGAATGAGGTTGACCGCGGCGAGCAGCGACGCACAATACGGCGGCGAGGAAGCCCCAGAAAGGAGCTGATCTGACCCCTTTCACAACCACGCGTGCCGGTGAGACGCTGAACCGCACGAAGGGCCGGACACACGCCGATATGACTATGGCGGACACCTTCGGTGTTACGCCGCTTCTAGTTTGGCGGCCGGCCCTTCGCCACCACGGCAGCCCGAACGACGCCAACTGACCCATGATCATGATCAGGACGTCACATACCGTCAGTGTGGGCGCCAAGGCCATCCAGCGGCTCACGGCAACAGCTCAACAACCCCAACCAGCCCGCACCCTACAGGCGAATCAAACACGCCCTTTGCCATGCCTTGACACGACCCACCGCCAACTAGATCGTGCCCCGGCGGTTGGTGAGGGGGCTGGTAGTGCTGGTGGGATGTCGTGCCGGTGAGCACTAATCCATTAGGTCGTAGCAGGTCTTCTCCGCGGTTCGAGTCTCGCTGCACGACGCGATAGTGCCACCCGGCAGGTATCGGGACCCGAACGCACTGGCGTCCCCAGTGGGCGGGCGGAGGCACTATCAAGTCACCGCCAAGTACCGATTGCACAGCGAGTCTGGGCCATTAGCGGGCCATTAAGCACGGTGAAAGCCGGCTAGCTGCGGTAATTCACGAGCATGCCCCGCCGCCTGGGGCACTCCTGCCGCGACCTTCCAAGCTGGCCATGCGAGTTCGATTCTCGTCACCCGCTCCACAGCGAAAGCCCTAGTCAATGCGCCGATCGTTCCGCCAACGCCTCGCGCTCGCTGTGAAGCAGCCAACACCAGAACGAGGAGGATGGTCGGGGCACACTTCAGCAAGTCTTCGTCACCTTTTCTTTGATGACGTACCACTTGCTGGTCCTTCTCGACGGTGTAGTGGTAGATGACTGCGTGTCCGCAAGCCGAGGCGTTCAGCCGGTATCGCGCTGGAACGCAGAAATCTCCATCGAACCTTGCCTGCGCAATCACGCCATGACGCAGCTTCGGACGGTTCTTCGGGGCTCCTAGTACCCCGACACAGCGCGCCCCGCTCACCTGATAAGGGGAAGTTCCACGGATGCTTCGACAGTCGCCCTCGCTGTGAGCTGGACCGGCGAGCCTGTGTCTCCGACGGGCCGTCGCAGCCGCCCTCTGCATCGAGGTAATGCTTCATTTGCTTCCAGACCAATGGTGATAGACCCGACTGGCCCAGCGGCCATCCCGGTTGCCTGGCGTATAGGCCAGCAAATAGGGGGAAATCATTAACGTATGGAATCCGACGCGTCCTCCTTACAGCGTATGAAACTGCGGGCATTCGACTTGAGCGACCGAACAATTCGCCGGGGTCGAGCGTCCGCCGTACGCCGTGTCGACCGACTGCGGCAGCGCGCTTTCATGATCGCCCAGTGCTCGATAACGGCAGCCCTGGCGTGGTTGCTGGCGCGCGAGCTCCTCGGTCATCAGCTGCCTTTCTTCGCCCCAATTGCCGCGATCATCACCCTCGGTCTGACGTTCGGCCAGCGGCTCCGCCGAGGCGTCGAAGTGGCGATCGGCGTCGCGGTGGGCGTCGCAGTAGGCGATCTCTGGCTCGTGCTCTTTGGTACCGGCGTATGGCAGATCATGGTGGTCTGCGCGATCGCGATGTCGCTGGCAACACTGCTGGGAGCCGGGCAGCTAATGATGACTCAGGCGGGCGTCCAGTCAATTCTGGTGACGGTGCTGTCGCCCAATCCGGGCCAGGCAGTCAACCGTTGGCTTGACGCGGTGATCGGCTGCGCGCTCGCGCTAGTGGTGGCCACGGTGGCACCGAGCGGTCCCCTACGCAAGCCAGGTGAGGCGGCCGCCAGAGTGGTGGCTGAGATGGCCGCAACGCTCGACGCGGCGGCTGCGGCACTCGCGGCGAACGACGAGGACGCCGCTGACGCGGTCCTGGAGCGGGCCCGTGCGGGAGAGAAGGATCTGGCTGATTTCGACCAAGCTGCCGCCGAGGGAGTCGCCGTTGTTCGTCACTCCCCGTTCCGACGCCGCCACCTGCCCGTAGTAAGTGCGCTCGCCGATCTGTACGAGCCACTCGAC
>JBKPTR010000340.1:0-25336 GCA_046735615.1 Actinomycetota bacterium | reverse complement strand
GTCGAACACCTGACCGACCGCCAGCAAGCCAAGCTCACCCGGTGTTTGGAGGCCGGCGACCCCGACGGCGAAGTTGACCTGGCCTGGCAGTGCTACCAGCAGCTCCGCTCCATCTACCACAGCAGCGCCGCCCAGGGCCGCAAGCTCGCCGAGAAGCTCCTCTACACGCTCCACACCTGCCCGATCCCCGAGGTCAAGCGACTCGGCCGAACATTGAAGGCCTGGCGCCAACAGGTGATCGCCTACTTCGATACCTCAGGGGTCTCCAACGGCGGCACCGAAGCCATCAACTTGATCATCGAGAAAACCCGTAGGCTCGCCCACGGCTTCAAAGACTTTGATCATTACCGGTTGCGGATCATGCTTGCTGCCGACGGCCGGCGTCCCTACAGAACCTCACCCAAACCATGCTTAAGTCCGAAGACCCCTCAATGTGGCGCTGAGCCCGTCATGATGTGCGCAACAAGATCGCGCCGGCTTCGTACGGCGGTCTTGTCAAAGATCGCCTTGATGTGGTCCTTGACGGTGTACGGGGATAGGTGGAGTTCGGCACCTATCGCTTTCGTCGATGCGCCACGCAGCACGAGCAGGGCTACGTCGCATTCCCGCGGAGTGAGTCCATGCGCGCGGAGGACCAGTGGCGCACTGCGGTTCGGGTGAGCCGGCTCGATTATCACGGCGATGTCGCCAGCCGCTGAGCCATGAAGATGTGTCGCGTGGACCAGCAGCCATTTGCCCATTGCGGTGCGTACGCGAACTGTTGGTAGGGCATCTGGCAAAACCATTCCACTGTCAATGTTCTGCAGGCAGGCGGCTGCCGCGTAGACGGCGGCGGGAAGGCGCCCCGAGTTGGCCGAGTAATCGGCGATCTCGGCCAGCAAGCATTCGGCCTGGCGGCCACCGTGTGGTCGGGATGAAGTACGACGACCCCAGGAGCAATGGCAGCGATCCCCTCGGTCCCGGGGTCCGCGAGGCTTAGCCGGCAACCATTGCCGATGCTGGTCGCGAGCCGGCTGATGAGGCGCCCCTCGGCCGGCGTGAACCCGTACGGCAACTCGGCCCGATGCAGGCACACGTAACCCCAGCACCCGGATGGGGTAACCAGTGCGGCACGGAGCTCGTCTCCAAGCCAGGGGCGTCATGATCTCGCGATATCGGGCGCTGCCAGCGCGATCGCCGTGAGTTGCCGAGTCCAGCGTCGCCACGTGGCGGGCGCCGGTGACTAACGACTGAAACTTGTTGACATCGTCCTGTCCGAACTCATTGTCGAGGAACTGATCAGCCACATGGGCCAGCGGTTCCTCTGCGACGATGCTGGTTAACAGCAACGTTTCGGGGTCTGCCGTGGCAATGAAGACGGCGTCGACCGGAAGCAATGCGTGGATGGCCCGCACTACTTCGGCTTGAAAGCCGCGCCACCCAGTCCCGAGGAACAGCGGCACACCAAATCATCCGCACGCCGCGCAACGGCGCGGCTTGTTTCCACACCGCCATCTTCCTCTCCCCGCACCCCATGAAACATCCACCTTGGAGGGATGGTGGAGAGGTCACCTGCAGACCAGCATGGCGGCATGACCAGTACCAGTAACAAACAGATCGTCGATGCCTTCATCGCCGCCCTCTTCACGAATGGGGACCTGACGGCCGTCGACCGGTATCTCGATCCGGCGTTCGTCGATCATGACCGCTCAGCTCAGGGACTTCCACACTGGCGAGCAGTCTTGCGGCACGAAGCACGCGGAAATTAACTCTTTATGGAATAGCGCGGGACGAGCCGCAACAGGGCTGAACGTGTGGCTACATACAAGCGGCCGAGTCGGAGCCCGGGACAGGGATAGCTTGGTGTTGTAAGGGGATGGGCGGCTCCAAGAAAACTCCACAGTGGTTCCGCAACCCTCCAGGTTGCCGGTTGGGCCCGCGTTCGGATTCGAGAGCAGGAGCACGCGGTTTGAGGCGCCGTATCGCGAGCGGAACTAAGCGTCAATTGTGGACGCAGATTTTCATCTTTGGCATTTCACTTTGCCAGGTGGCACATGCACTGGGCGCGTCTTGCCGAGAGCCCTGCTGACGATTCCGTCCGCGGGGGGTGCTGGTGCGCATTCGACACCTTGGGGCTACCTATTGAACCTGTTGAAGACCAGTAGACTTCGCGTGCGGGGCGCAGGGATCCGGGAAGTCCGCCGGCAGCTGGCGGGCGCTCGCGCAAGCAGAAGGTTCAGCGGACTACACACAAGCACCTGGCGCTCAGCCTCGGGGCCTGCCCAAATCGTCCCGGCATGAAGCTCTCCGAGACCGCTGGCTTGGGCATCGGAGGTCAGCACCTTACGCAGCCAGCGCTTGCTCCCGTGTTTCGGTGAACCCATGGCAGGCTGGGCTGTTAGGGCTACACCGTCCGGCGGATTTCCGGCGAACCAGAGGAGTGACGATTAGCAAATTCGAGCTGTACAAGGATCCTCACGGCGGCTTTCGTTGGAAATTGAAGTCTCCGGAAGGACGAACACTTGCCGTGAGTGCTGAGGCGCACAAGACAATGGCTGACCTGCAGCAGAATATCGCGACTGTGAAGCGGGAGGCTGGGGTCTCCGATATCGACGACCAAACGGCGACGACGTTCTAACCCGCGTGACGCGTTAGAGCAGCGCGGTTTGAACGCGCAGGATTCCCAGCAGCATCGGCAGTCGTCCCTGGCGCGACACCCAAGCGAGCCGCCTACCAGGCTCGGAGAACCTGTAGTTGGTTCTTTACCTCTATCTCAATTGATCGTTCAGCACCGTTGATATTACTCATGTAAAGGTTCATGAATACGGGTTGACTCGATAGATTACTGGAGCCCGAGTGCCTTACAAATACCTCGGTTAATACTGGGGCGCGTCAGAGCCCATTAACACTTCTGGGTTCTTGACAGAGGCCGGAGTCAATTGTGGTCTCAGTCGCACCGTTCGTTGATTCTTCCCTTGACTCCAGCGCAGGCATTCCGCTGAGGCCGTATCGTCTCAAGACCAGCCTGGCGGACCTCGAAAGTGCGTTCACCTCGGCGCTACGGCGTCCTCAGGGCCGCAGGGACGGCCGTAAACCAAAGAAGCGCTGGTCGATGACCAGCGCTTCTCCAGAATGGCGTTGACTAAATTTAGAGGGCGCGAACTTTGTCCGCCTGGGCACCCTTCGGACCCTGCTTTGTCTCGAACTCCACGCGCTGGCCCTCGTCCAGGGAGCGATAGCCGGCCGACTCAATGGCGCTGTAGTGTACAAACACCTCCGCACCGCCACCATCGACCGTAATGAAGCCGAAGCCCTTCTCGCCGTTGAACCACTTGACGGTTCCTTGTGCCATGAAACATCTCCTAGCATCCAGAAGTCGCACCGCGCGACTCCCGACTGCTGTCGGACGCCAGACCTGGCTGACGCCCACGCAAAATCCCAGGGGCGTAGCACTGACCACGGCTCAAGAATTGCAACAGCGTTCCCACTGTGCCAGATGTTCACGGGAACCCAAAATCTGTGTCGGCTGAGCCACAGAGTCAGTTTTTGTGATTCGCCGGTTCTGCATAACCTAGGCCGCGAGCCCCCAGAATCTTTCGCTATGTCATAAAACAGGACACTGTTGGCTCTAACTGTGAACGGCAACTGCGATCCGCTCATCTCGGCGGTTCGAATGGTCCAGAGCTATGATCTCGGGCTCGGCGCTCCGACGGTTACAGGGCGCGGCGTTGCGCGACGAGCGGGCACAGGAAGGGGTCCCTGCCCTTCAAGCCGACGCTGTTGAGGTAGCGGATGATGACACGGTAGGACTGCCACAGCGTCATCTGGGTGTAGGGCACGCCTTGGGCTGCGCAGTAGGCGGCGACCAGGGGTTGCACCTTGCGGAGATAGGGGCGGGCCATCGAGGGGAACAGGTGGTGTTCGATCTGGTGGTTGAGGCCGCCCATGAGGATTGAGATGAAGCGTCCGCCGCTGATGTTGCGGCTCATCAGCACCTGGCGGCGCAAGAAGTCCAACTTCAGTTTCGGGGAGACCAGCGGCATGCCGATGTGGTTCGGCGCAAACGATGAGCCCAGGTAGAAGCCGAAGACGGCCAGCTCGACGGCGAGAAAGGCCACCGCCTTGCCCGGCGACAACACCAAGAACACCAAAGCAACAAAGCTGCCCAGGCGGACCGTCAACAAGGTGAACTCGACCCGCCGGCGCTCCACCGGGCCGCGCTTCACGACCCGGCGGAACCCTTCGGAGCGCAGTGAGAGACCCTCCAGCATCAGGATCGGGAAGAAATACCAGCCTTGGTGGGACACCAGCCACCTCATCAACCGGCCACGGGGCCGGGTTGCCTGCTCAGGGGTCATAGCGATGGCGCCCAAGGCGACATCAGGATCGGAGTCGACCTTGTTCGGATTGGCGTGGTGCCGGTTGTGCTTGTTTCGCCACCAGCCGTAACTGATGCCGACCAGCAGGTTGGCGATGATCAGACTGGTCCAGTCGTTCCACCGACCGGACTTGAAGATTTGACGGTGCGCTGCGTCGTGGCCGAGGAACCCTAACTGGGCCATGATGACCGCCAGCACGCTGGCGTTGATCAGCTGCCACCAGCTGTCACCGATCCAGACGAAGACCAGTACCCAGGCGGCCAGAACGACCAGGGCGCCGACCAGTTTGGTCCAGTAGTACCCATAGCGGCGGCGCATCAGATCCAACTCATGCACCCGGCGCGTCAGGGCCGTAAAAGAGCTCACCGCGCGGGCGTTCGCAGCTGAGTCAGGCACCGTCGCCGATACAACCGGATTGAGGGTAGAGGTCATTGCGGGAGAGCCGTTCGTAGCGGACTTCCCGGAAAAGAATCTGGGCGACAGCAGGATTGCTTCAAGAGCCGCGGCGAGCGTGCACGGCGACTCCGGCCCCAGACCGACTGCGAAATACAGTGAAACGATCTTACCCGTAAA
Organism: Actinomycetota bacterium; assembly: GCA_046735615.1. GTDB lineage: Bacteria > Actinomycetota > Actinomycetes > Propionibacteriales > Propionibacteriaceae > Microlunatus. Next base: position 20,405 of record JBKPTR010000340.1, on the reverse strand, counting down.
CCCCCAGCCAATCTACGCTGAGCGCCGCTCGACGGTTACCGTCGGCGTCGCACCACCGCGATAGGCTTTATGCGAATCGTCACCTTCAGCCGGCCGTGGCTGTGAGCATCGAAGAGGATCATGGACTCCGACGACAATGCCGAGGTTGGGCCGTTGGGTTACGACGCTCAGGGTGAGACCGCGGAGCAAGCCGCCGAGCGTCGGTTCGCCGAGGATGAGGACCTTCGCGAGAGCCTCGTGGGTCTGTCCCGGTTGGCATCGGACCGTCTTCCATTGGAGGACCTGCTGGCCCAGGTCGCCACCTACGCGGTGAGGGCCATTCCGGGCGCCGACGGCGCAGGGTTGACGCTGCTCGAGCAGGACAGGGCCGACACCATTGTGGCGACCGCCCCGTTTGTTACCGAGGTAGACGACATTCAGTACGGGATGGACCAGGGCCCCTGCATCAGCGCTGCCCGTGAGGGTCAGACCGTGATGTCGGGCTCACTCGGCGGAGATCCGCGCTGGCCGCGTTTCGGCGGCCGGGTCGCCCGGCTCGGCGTACACAGCGTAGTGTCGTTGCCGTTGATCACGCCCGACGGCGTGGTCGGTGCGATGAACGTCTACGCCCACGGCAAGAACGTCTTTGACGACCGGGCGGCCGAACTCGGCCAGATCTTCGCCGTGCCAGCCGCAATCGCCGTACACAATGCCCATGTCCTCGCACAGACCAGACGGCTGGCCAACCAGCTGCAGTCGGCCCTGGAACTTCGCGGCGTGATCGACCGGGCTGTCGGGATCCTGATGAGTCGGAGCGGCATTACCGAGCATGAGGCCCTCGAGCGGCTGCGCTCACTGAGCCAGCACGAGCATCGCAAGCTTGCCGAGGTAGCCCGACAAATCGTGGATGAGGCCGTCGCTCGAGCGCGAGCCCGAAACCGGCGTAGTCGAGAATCGTCCTGATTAGGCGCCGTTGACATCCCAGCGTAGAGTCGAACAGGACGCGGCTATCTGACTCTCCGGTCCGCGCGGCCGCCGCCAGTGGTCTCGGCGTTTTGCCGAGCCCAGTTCATGAAGTAAGACCAGCGGGCGGATCCGCTTCCTCGGAGCGCGAGTGTGGATCTCCCAGCAACCGTACTCACGCACCTTCAAGATCTCACGGTCAGCATCGGCGAAGATGATCAGGATCTGGACGACACGCTGGCGGCGCTGACCGCGGCATTGCGTGCGACGGCGGCCACTTACTGCGGACTTCGGCTGACTATTGTCCAGACCCAGTGGCCGGTCACGCTGACCGCCTTCACTGACGGTCACGACGCACCAGTCGGGACATCGCTGCGTCTCCCGCTCGCCCTCGTTTCGCCGACGGCCGATACAGAGAGCCGAGTCGTCTTCTTCGCCATCACCGCTGGCGCATTCACCGATCTCGCCGCCGACCTTAGCTACGCCCTCGGGGGCATTCCCGTTGACCAAGCATCGGCGGCCGTGGATGGCGTTGATCAGAGAAAAATCCATGTGGACGGTCGGCGAAAAGCAATTGAGCTCGACGTTGATCTTCCACTGCTCTCTCGTGTCTCCGGGCTGACCGGCCTAGCCGAACTAACGGTCCTGAATCGCGCCATCGGGATGCTAGTCGGTCAAGGCCACGACACTGAGCAAGCTCATCAACTGCTGCGCCGTGATGCCGCCGCGGCTGGCGTAGAGCAGCACATCTACGCCGCGCGGATCCTACGACGGTGAACCGACAGATGTTCGAAGCGACTCAGGATGACCGACCGCGGCGTATGCCCACACGGAGGCTCGCGTAGAGGGTGCGTAAGCTCCATGATTCGACGGGGCCAGCGTGAGGGTAGCGGGAGTAGAGCCGAGACCGTCCAGCTGCGGACGAAAGTCTCCCCGCTGCACGGCGTGCGCGCGTCGGCCGAAACCGGCGGAAGGGAATGCGCTATGTTCCGCAGCGCGGCATTATGACCTCGCCTGATATCTCGATGACAGCCAGCGTGTGTGACGCGATCGGCTGCCGCGACCTCGGAGCCTCCGCCGAGGGGTCGAGAGCCTGACCGCATTTGTCGGCGCACTCGATGCTGGTCTTCCCGCCACGATCTTGGTAGTGCTGCAGGTCCCGGCCTCCGGTGCCAGTGCACCCGCGAATCTTGGAACGGACTGGGAGCTACCGGGTCTCCATTCCGCGAAATTCGCTCCGCATCCTTTGAGGCGCGTGATTGAACACGTGCCAGTTGGAATACCCCACCAACGTCGTCCGGCACCAACAAAACGGCACATAGAGTGCAGGCAAACAGCGTTGAGAGGCCGGTGAGCAGATCCAAACCGTCGATCACGAAGAGTTCCGGAGCCACGACCCTGACCAGGCGCACGCGTGGCTGCGTAAGGCCTATGCGGACCACGACGTCAGGATCTCGGGAAGCACCGAGGACTTCGTCTTCTCATGCGACATCGTCCGATTCGACGGGATGACGTTCGGGCGCATGGCGCACTCGATGGCCGTCAACGTCGACGTCTTTGATGGTCTGCAGAATCTCGCGATCATCGAGCATCGAGAAGGCAATCCGGTGCAAATCGACACAGGGGCTGAGAGTGTCACCCTACGATCTGGTGACTGTTTCCTGCTGCCACCTGATCGGCCCTACCAAGCTGCCTGGAACTCGGTCAGCGTCACGGTGACCACGCTGGGTTTCGAGAATCTGCAACGTGATGCGGAATCGCTAGTTGATCATGAAACGGTCAGCGTCGACTTCACCCGACCCATCAGTCCGGCAGCTGGTCGCCACTGGTCCCAAACCATCGGGTACCTGGAGCGGGTCGTCAGCTCCAGCCCGCTCCTGGCTGCGGCTCCAGTGGCCCGCCGGGAGTTGGGCTGGCTGGTCAACAGTGCAGTCCTGGCGTGCTTCCCCAACTCAACGCTGGATGCGGAGTCGGCCTCCTACGCCGGTGACACGCCGCAGGCACTGCGCCGCGCGCTGGCATTCATCGGTGAACATGCAGGCGATCCAATAACACTCAATGAGATAGCCGCAGCCGCGCGGCTCAGCCCACGTGGTCTACAGGCCGCATTCCGACGCCGTCTGGATACCACACCGCTGGCTCATCTGCGCAGTGTTCGGATGCAACGCGCACATCATGATCTGCAGGATGCCGAACCTGGAGAGGGCACGAGCGTGGCCGCAGTGGCCGCCCGCTGGGGATTCACCCACCTTGGACGTTTCGCGATCGAATACCGGCGGCGGTACGGTATCTACCCAAGTCACACCCTACGCAGCTGAGATCATCGCAAGGCTTCGGTCGGCAGCTGGCCGGTGGATATCAGCCGTTGGGCCACATCACCGATCTTGCTCTGGGTGTCCCGGGCGGCTCGGCGCAGCCGGTTGAATGCGGTCATCGCATCCACGCCGTCGCGGGCCATGAGATACCCGACACCCCGCTCGATGATCACCCGATAATCCAATGCATACTGCAGCTGCGCGGCCAGCTCCCCGGCATTTTGGGCGGCTACGGCGGCGGCCAGAGTGGATTCGATCACGTCGCGATAGCGACCGAGAGCCTGGCACTCGTCGTCTTGCCAGACGTGCGGCCGGTCGTAATACACATCAAGAGTGCCGACGGTAACCGCACCAAGGCGTACCGGCAGGCCCAGGACCGCGCGTACACCGTGCGGCCGTAGGGCTGCGGCGAGAGCGGGCCAACGCGCCTCCTCGGTCACGTCAGTGCTCGCCACGACCGTGTTGTTGACAAACGCCTCAGTGCAGGGGCCTTGTCCGGTCTCGCTTTCGACCACTTCAAGCATCCGGCCCGGCCCATCGGATGCGGCGACATAGCGCGGAACGTTCTGCTCGTCCGCCAGCATGATGCCACTGCCGGCGACACCGAAAAGGTCCACGCACGCCTCGGTCACGTGGCGCAGGGCCTCTACCACGCTGGAACCCGGTTCGCCCAGCGCAGCGAGCCGGCGCAGACTGGCAGCGAGGGCGTCGGGATCAACCGCCATGGGCTGGCCGGTTCAGAAGCATGGTGGGCGCTCCGCCTCCCAAGGTTGAGATCATCGTGCTCGTCGATGGTCTACGCGACTAACCTATCGAGCTTAATTAGCGGGGATCTTCCCGCAGGGCCCGGTGTCCATTGCGTTCCGGCTGGATCAGTCGTACGCCGTCGGGCAAATGCTTCTCAATCGAGCGGAGGATTTCAGCGTTTATGGAATCAGGCCGACAGCAGTGCGCGTCGATCACGGCTTGAGCAATCTCCCGGACCTTGACATGACTGTTCTGCGAGAGACGCACGAGCAGTGACCAGGCCCGCTCCGGACTGATGCCGAAGCGCTGGGCGACCAGTCCAGTCGCCACTCCGATTTGCTGCCGTCGGGACAGCGCATCCCTCAGCTGTGCGATCTCGGCCTCCAACTGGGCCACTCGGGAACCCAGCTCCGCCGTCTCGGCAACCGAGCCAGCCTCTGTGGGCTGTGGTGTCGAGACCATACGTCACCTCGATGACGTCAGGTCCGCAGACACAGGGCGGAGATCGATAGAGAACCAAAGCGAGTGTAGCCGTCCATTGACAAAACTGCGCACGTTGAAGTGAATCCTTGGCAGCCCGCTGATTTTGCGAAAGCTGAGGGAGCGGACGGCCCCGCAGCATGGCTTCTCAGCTACGGGGCCTGGGGGGGCGGGGATCCTAGGTTCCGTTGCCACCCTGTCTGCGACATACCCAATCGGCCGAAAAGCCAACGCCTCCGTTGGGAGCAGCCTTGGCCGAGTGGAGCACAAGACCGAGGCTTTTTTGACGCGCTCGGCTGGGTTCATCACATCCATGATCATTTAGCGCGCCATCGAGCAGCTGCGCTCAACGGACAATGACCACGGGTAAGGGCTGGAGCTGAGCGCGACACGAACGGGTTTCTCAGAGACTTCTTCGTTTTTTGGATAGTTCATGGGGTTGCATCCGAAGCGGCTCCGCTGCTTACATCGAAACGTGGCCGAGAAGCGCGCCACGTCCGTAAGTACGTCGCGGAGGTGTCGCGCTCATGGCGATCTCGGAAACCTTCGTGGTTTCGCCTTCCCAGGGCTCTCGCGAAGAGCTGTCCGAACATACGCAGGATCTCCTCATGGAGGCCGAGACCGCGAGTCCGGCCGAACGCCAGCGGATCCTCGACGAAGTGGTCATTTCCCACATGTGGCTGGCAGTGACGCTTGCCCGTCGATTTTCGCATCGCGGCGAAGACGAGGAAGACCTCTTGCAAGTCGCATGCATCGGGCTTGTCGAAGCCTGTCAACGCTTCGATCCGCATCAGGGCTCGTTCGTCGGCTTCGCGGTGCCGACCATTACTGGAGTTCTCAAGCGGCATTTTCGGGATCATGGCTGGGTGGTACGCCCGCCGCGGCCGACGCAAGAACTGGCCTCCACGATCTGGCGGCAGTGGCCCACCCTGGTGCAACAGATGGGCGCCCTACCTCGAACGCGAGAGCTCGCTGATGAGTTGGGTGCGCCGGTCGGCGCGGTGCAGCAGGCCCGCTTTGCAAGCCAGGGCTACAGCGCCTCCTCAATCGATGCCGCGATGGCACGAGGGATTTGCTTCTGTTCGAACGAGACCGACGAGGATATCGACCGCGCCGAAGCGCGGTTGATCATCGACGAGGCTCTAGCACAGCTTGATGATGACGAACGGCGACTGATCCAGTTGCGATTCTTCGAGCAGCGCTCCCAGTTTGAGATCGCGGAGGAGATCGGCACCAGTCAGATGCAAGTGTCGCGCTTGCTGTCGCGGCTACTGCTCAAGTTGCGCGCCATCATCGGAGCGCCGGACACATTGCCCATGGCCTCGTAGCCCTAGCCAGTACGTCTTCCAGCACAAGCGTGGAAAACGGACCGCCCGCCAGCCCACAAAGGAAGCTAATCAGCGAGAGAGGGCGACTGGCCGGTCGCGAGATCGAAGAGCAGTCGGCCCATGTCGTCGACCGGCATGGTACGCGCCAGATCAGTCTGAGTGAGGATGCCGACGAGACGACCATCTTCCACAACAGGGAGCCGACGCACTCGGTGGACACTCATCAGCTCAAGGGCCCAGGAGGCGTACTCGTCCGGTGAGACGGTGACAGGATCTCCGTCCACTAACGAGCCGGCCGTCACAGAGCCTGCCTGTCGAGGTCCACTTGTCCCCAAGGCCATGAGCACCGTTCGATCACTGATCACGCCGACGACGCGGCCTGTGCTGTCGCAGACCGGAAGCCCACCGACATTGTGCTCACGCATCAGCCGTACCGCCTCAAGCAGGTCGGCTGAACTCGCGATCCATACCGGATCGGCGGTCATCAGCTCTCGGATGCTCCACACGTCGGTCCGTCCTTCTTAATCAGGTGCGACGCGCCAATCCCTACCCCGGTGAGGGCTGCCCCAATCCCAAATTGCGCTGCAAGATCAATAACGAGCAGCGTGGTTTGCCCGGCAAACGGCAGGGAATATCACGAGCATGACTTTTGAGCCTCGGTATGCGATTGTGACAGCGTCTGACTCCGGCATCGGCAAGGCGACTGCGGTTGCCCTGGCCAAGAACGGCATGGATGTGGGCATTACCTGGCATTCGGACTCCGACGGCGCCGAATCCACCGCCGAGGAGGTGCGATCCCATGGGCGCGAGGCCGTGGTCAAGCAGCTTGACTACACCGACCTGCCCGCCTGCGGCGTCACCATTGACCTGATGATCGACGAGCTGGGCGGGCTGGACGTCTTTGTGAACAACGCTGGCACGGGAGCCTCAACGTTCCTGGTCGACACTTCCTACGACCAGTGGCGCAAGATCATCGCCACCAACCTGGACGGCGCCTTTGTGTGCCTGCGCCAAGCGGCGAAGCACATGGTCAAAGAGGGCAACGGGGGTCGGTTGATTGCGGTTACCAGCGTCCACGAGCACCAGCCTCGAGTCGGATCCGGTCCGTACGATGCCGCCAAGCACGGCATCGGCGGACTGGTCAAGACTTTCGCTCTCGAACTGGGCCAGCACCAGATCACCGCGAACGCCGTCGCGCCAGGCGAGATCGCTACCCCGATGACCGGGCAAGAGGACCAGGACCCCCGTCAAGAGGAGCGTCTCGGCATCCCGCTCGGTCGGCCTGGTGATGCGCGCGAGATCGCCGCCGTGATCGCATTTCTCGCGAGTCCAGAGGCCGGCTATGTAACCGGCGCGTCGTGGGTGGTCGATGGAGGCATGCTGCAAATGGGCCCGCAGGCAGGCTCACATCTTAGTAGCAACGACTGGCGTAAGGCGTGACACCCGATGAAAGCTGTTACCTGGCAGGGATTTCGCGACGTCTCTCTGGAAGAGGTAGCTGACCCGATCATCAAGGAACCCAACGACGCGATCATCAAGGTCACCAGCACCAACATCTGCGGCTCTGATCTTCACCTCTACGAAACTATGGGCGCTTTCATGAGCCCCGGTGACGTGCTGGGACACGAGGCGATGGGCATCGTGCTCGAGGTCGGCCCGGATATCAGCCAGATTCGTCCCGGCGATCGAGTCGTGGTGCCGTTCCAGGTCTCCTGTGGACATTGCTGGATGTGCGAACGCTTCCTTTACACACAGTGTGAGACGACTCAGGTGCGAGGTGAAGGCAGCGGTGCCGCACTGTTCGGCTATTCGAAGCTATACGGCCGAGTGCCCGGCGGGCAGGCCGAATACCTGCGAGTGCCGGAAGCGCAATTCACCCACATCTTGGTACCGGAGGGCCCGCCAGACGATCGCTTCATTTATCTGTCTGATGTCTTGCCCACCGCATGGCAGGCGGTGGAGTACGCAGGTGTCCCAGACGGTGGCTCACTTCTCATCTTGGGTCTCGGCCCGATCGGCGACATGGCCGCCCGGATCGCCCAGCAGAAGTGGATCGACACGATCATCGCGGTGGATCTGGTCGACGCGCGATTGGAGCGGGCGCGCTCCCGGGGCATACAGGTTATCGATCTTCGCGAGCACGAAGATGATCTTCCCGAAGTGGTACGCGAGCTGACCGACGGTCGTGGTCCGGACTCGGTGATCGACGCGGTGGGGATGGAGGCGCACGGCTCGCCCGGCGCCGCCGCTGCCCAGCGCGTAGCGGCGCACCTGCCTGATGCGGTAACCGAGCCGTTGATGAAGAGGGCGGGACTCGATCGGCTTGCCGCGCTCTATACAGCCATTGAGACCGTACGCCGTGGCGGAACGGTCTCGCTGTCCGGTGTCTATGGCGGCATGGCGGATCCGCTGCCGATGATGTCGTTGTTCGACAAGCAGATTCAGCTGCGCATGGGTCAGGCCAATGTGAAGCGCTGGATTCCCGACATCATGCCGTTCTTGACCGACGAGGACCCGCTCGGTGTGGAGGAGTTCGCCACTCACCGGCTGCCGCTCCGCGAGGCGCCCGCGGCGTACGAGAAGTTCCAGCAGAAAGCCGACGGGGCAGTCAAGATCATGCTCAAGCCGTGGGCTTGAGTCGGGCATGATCATTTAGTTACCGCAGCAAACCTCGCTTCCAAGTGATGGAGACGACTTCGACGTCGCCAGACACGCCCTTCAGGCTCACCAAGCGTGGTTCAGTCGTTGGGTAGGAGCCTGCCATCGCGGCCGTCGCTGAGGAGGCGAGGATCTCGCCGCCGCGGGCAAGCGCGGGGATCCTCGCGGCGACGTGGACATCCTTGCCGCTGTAGTCCGAGCCACGACGGGTCGCTGCTGCTGAGTGAAGGCCGATGCGCACGGCGGGAGCGAATCCGTGGGTCAGGCGTTGCTCGGCGAGCGTGCGCTGCACCGCTATAGCGCAGGTGATCGCCGAGAAGGCCGAGTCGAACGCCACGAAGAGCCCGTCGCCGGTGAAGTTCACCACCTCGCCGCCGGTGTCGCCAAACACCGCGCGCAGGCCGTCATCGTGCCAGCGCATAAGGTGCTCCCAGGCCTCGTCGCCCATGGCCTCGGCGAGGTTGGTCGAGGCGACGATGTCGGTGAACATGAACGTCTTGTGGGCAATGGTCGGGGTGATTCCCCGCGCGGCGGCAGCTCGAAGGGCGTCGTCCGCCGCCGCCTCGTCGCGGATGGCTCCCAGGCGATGGAAGTCCTCCCGCGCCGCTTGAAGCTCCAGGTCCGCCTCGTCATCTCGTCCAACCCGCTGCAGCGCCGCGGCCAGGATCCAGCGGTCACGGGCAACCTCGTATGGCGCGCCCACGTCCCGCCAATGCCCAATCGCGCTGCGCAGTTCCCGTATTGCGTCTTCAGCGTCGCCTTCGGCGAGTAGCACCCGCCCCCAGCTGTCGTGCTTGCTCGCGCGGAGGGCCGGCGAATCGTAGGCAGCGCTGATCTCACCGAGCTCCTCGGTTGAGGCTCGCGCGGTCGCGGGATCACCAGCGGCGATCGCGATCTCGACCTGCGCCGGGAGCATGCGGGCACGAGCCCACCGGTCGCCGGTCTCCGCGAGCGCCGAACGGATTGCTCCATACGCCGCAGTGATCTTGCCCTCAGAAAGACGCATCAGAGCCAGCGCGGTCTGCGGTATCCGGCCGAGCGAGTGGGCCTGGCGTAGCGCGTTCTCCGCACCCACGAGGTCACCGAGCCGGAAGCGGATCTCCCCTAACGCGTAGAACCCGTCGGCGAGCGGCGGCGTTGCATCGTATGCAGCCAGCTCCGTAGTCCCCTGCAGCAGCTCCTGCTCCGCTCGGTCAAGCGCGCCCTGCAAGGCGATGATCTCCGCGCGGTGGACGCGGCAGATGCCCGGGAAGCCGCTGATCGACTGCCGCTCGCACCACCGATGGGTGGCCTCCGTCCATTCACTTGCCCGCCGGTAGTCGGTCGTGTCGCGACATGAGGCGATCACGCTGCAGTACGCCACGCCCGCCACGAACGGATTCAGTTCGCCGTTTACGGCGGCGACGGTGGCCTCCTCCAGGAGGGGGAATCCCTCGTCGGTGCGTCCTCCGCCGATCAGGAGTTGTCCTTGCTGAAGCAGTCCCCAGGCCCTGAGGTCGGCGTCGGAGAATCGCGTACCGATCTCTACGGCCTGTCCGGCGAACTTGATGGCCGTTTCGACGTCACCGGCGTGTTCCGCCGTCAGGCTCTGCGACAGGGCCTGGTATCCGTGGGCAAAACCTCCTGGTTCACCCTCCAAGAGCCGCTCGCCACGGGCCGCCCATGCCGAGGCGATCAAGAACTTCCGCTTGCTGACGTATTCGCGGCTGAGTTCGAAGGCGATCTTGGCAGCCCGGGCTTTGTTCCCATCCGCGAAGTACGCCTTGAACGCACGCTGCCTTGCTTCCATTGACAGATCGGGCTGGGCCGTGAACCAGGCCGCCTGGGCAAGCGCCTCGAGGTCTGACGCGCCGAGTCCTACATCGTGGTCGGCTCGGGTCAGGAGGTCCAACGCCTCCTGCCACCGATGACCCTTGAGGGCATCGCGAGCAGCCGGGAGGTCGGCGGCACCGTCGAGCTGTTGGATCTCCATCGAGCCGAATTGTCGCATCCGTGGCGCGAGGAATGTTCATCCACCTACGCCATCGACCAAGCAGCGCGAAACTTGTTTACCTTGTAAATCCGATGGGTACGCGTGTTTCATCCACAATCGATCCGAATTGGAGAATCTCGTGGCGAATTACACCGATCCGACGAGCCGGCCCGTAGACCCGGGCGTCGAGCAACGTGACCCCCGCCTCGGTGAGGCCGTGCCGACCGGCACCTTCGCCGACTCCGAGGTGGAAGATCCCAGAACCGAGCGGGGCGGCGAGCAGTACGGCCAGCCGGTCTCTTACGAATCCGAGCAGGGCTCCCGCGTCGAGACCGCCAAGAGCGAGACGGCCAATATCAAGGACACCGCTGCCGGTGCCGCGTCCGGCGTAAAGGACGTGGCCAAGAGCGAGGTCTCTAACGTGGCGGATGAGGCCAAGTATCAGGCCAGGAATCTGGTGGACCAGACGAGGTCCCAGTTGCGTGGCCAGGCGAGGAATCAGCAGTCGCAGCTCGCATCAAGGCTGAACAGCTGGGCGTCTGAGCTCGGCTCGATGGCCTCGAAGTCTGATGATTCTGGGCCGATGACCGATCTCGCGCACGAGGCGTCACGCCGCGTCGGCGAGCTTTCCCATTGGCTCGACAACCATGAGCCCAGTGACCTGCTCGATGAGGTCAAGCGGTTCGCTCGTCGCCGGCCGGGCACCTTCCTGGCTCTGGCAGCAGCCGCCGGCGTGGTGGCCGGCCGATTGACTCGAGGTGTTGTAGCTGCGAACACCAGCGTTGACTCCGACACCGACGCGACTCCATCCCGGGCGTATGACAGCGGTGACTACGACCGCGGCGGCTACGGTGCTGGCGCGTACGGCACCCGCTCCTACCAGAGTGGCTACGAGCCGCGCTACGGCGAGGACGCGGGCGAGACAAGCTATCAGGGCGGCGGCATGCCGACTCCTGGGCAGTACGCCGGCGGCACAGCAGCTCCTGGTGAGGACCCCACCTCGGGGCCGGCCTATCCCAACGTGACCCCTACTACTGATGAGCCGTACTACCCGCCGCCAACTGAGGGCGAGGCGCGCCGATGACTGACTACGCAGGTCAGGCCCCTCTGCGACGCCAATACGACGACATGCCAGAGGCAGCCGGTGGAGATAAGAGCATCGGGGAGGCGATTGGCGATGTGACGCGCGACTTGTCGGTCCTGGTCCAGCAAGAACTGGCGCTGGCAAAGGCCGAAGTTCGCCAAACCGCCACCCGAGCGGGTCAAACCGCTGGAATGTTCGCCGGCGCCGCAGTCGCCGCCTTCTTGTTCGTGCTCTTCTTGTCGCTCGCCCTCTGGGTGGCAATCAGCGACCGGACTGGGCCTGGTTGGGGGGCGGTCATCGTAGCTGTGATCTGGCTGGTGGCCGGCGTGGTGCTCTACTTGGTCGCCCGCGCCGAAATGAAGAAGATCAGCGGACTGCCGCAGACGACCGAGACCGTGCGCCAAGTGCCGAACGCACTCAAAGGACATGAGGAGAGAAACGTATGACTACCAGCAACGACCCGGATGAGATTCGGGCAGACATCGAACGGACGCGCGCAGCATTGAGCGATGACGTCGACGAACTGGCCGAGAGCGTCAAGCCGAAGAACGTGGCAGGGCGGCAGGTCAGCAAGGTCAAAGAGGCTGCGAGCAACGTCAAGGAGCGAGTAATGGGTTCTGATGAGGACGAATACGGCGGTGCGGTTGGCACAATCTCCGACAAGGCCTACACAGCCAAGGATGCGGTAGCCGACAAGACGTATGCGGCCAGGGACACCGTAAGCGAAAAAGCGTCCGAGGCTCGCGAGGCCGTAAGGCAGGCACCGCGGAGGATGAAGCGCAGGGCGCAGGGCAATCCACTGGCCGCCGGTGTGATCGCCTTTGGCCTCGGAATGTTGGTGTCTTCGCTGATTCCTTCCTCTGAAAGGGAGCGCGAGGCCGTGTCCCAGCTGCAAGACAACCTGGAGCCGGTGAAAGAAAAGGCCGCTGAAGTGGCGAAGGATGTCGGCGAGAGCCTGAAACCGGCGGCGCAGGAAGCTGCCGAGTCGGTAAAGACAACAGCTCAGGCGGGCGCCGAGACCGTCAAGCAGGAAGGTCAGTCAGCGGCTCAGGACGTCAAGGGTCAGGCTCAAGAGTCAAAGGAGACAGTGCAGCAGCAATCCAGCTGAGCTCCTTCATGCCCCTCGTGGTGGATTCGCTTCCCCGGTGAATCCACCACCTTTCTTTTGTGTCTCCATGCTTTCGAGCCAAGGTTTCGGCCACCCGCAGGCGGGTATCCCGGCGGCATGTCGGGGGTCAGGCTTGGGCGGCGCGCACGTAATGCCTTGCCACATGAGGGACAACTGTCATGCGCATCCTGATGTGGGACGTGCATGGCGGCTACACCGACTCCCTGGTCGCCGGCACTCATGATTATCTCTTTCTGCCGCGCGATGCCGGGGGTGGCGGCGGGCTCGCCCGCTATGGCAGTTCACCGCCTAGCAACGCGTACGAGGTAACAGCGGAAGAGCTGCGTGACCGGCCGCCCGATCTCGTGCTGCTGCAGCGGCTGGAAGAGATCGAGCTCTGCGCGGAACATCTGCGGCGGCGGCCGGGACAGGACCTGCCGGCGATCTTCCTCGAGCACAACACCCCCAAAACCGACGTGCCCGCGACGAGGCACCCGCTAGCCGATGAGCCCGGGGTACTCGTGGTGCACGTGACGCATTTCAACGACCTGTTCTGGGATTGCGGCGGTACACATACCTGCGTGATCGAGCACGGGGTGGCCGACCCCGGCCTGCGCTATACGGGCCGCATGCCGCGGCTGGCGTTCGTGGTCAACGAGCCGGTGCGGCGCTGGCGGGTCACTGGGACGGACCTGCTCACGCGATTCGCCGACTTCGATGTCGATGCATTCGGCATCGACGCCGACAAGTTGCCTGAAGCATTGGGCTCGGGCCATGAGCGGGTCTGCTTTGCGGGAAATCTCAGTCCGAACCAGCTCTACGACGCCATGGCCGAGCGCCGGGTCTACCTTCACCTGAATCGCTGGACCTCACTGGGACTATCTCTGATCCAGGCGATGATGCTCGGGATGCCGGTCGTGGTACTCGACACCACAGAAGCCTCACGAGCGGTGCCGGCAGCGGCTGGCGCCCGTTCCGGCGACATCAGCGAGCTGGTCACTGCCACGCGCACACTGCTCGCAGATCCGGAGGAAGCGCTAGCGCGTGGACTGGTCGCGCGCCGGGCCGCGCTCGATCGTTATGGCCTGCCGCGCTTCCTTCATGACTGGGATCTGGCATTCAAGGAAACGGCGGAAATCACGGTCCGCGTTCCATAAGCTGTTGGCGCCACACCTGGCCTTCGCTGCCGGGGGTTTTGAATCTCTCCACGACCTATGCCGTCTCGCATGAGGTGTTCGGGCCGTACGCCTGGCTGGTGGATCGGCTGGTCTTGCCGAACTTCACCTTCTTCGGCTGGATCGTCCTGCTGGTCGAAGCGTCGCTCGGGGCGTGCCTCTTGATCGGGCTGGCGACCCGCTTCTGGGCAGTGGTCGGGATGGCCCAGACGGTCGTGATCATGTTGTCAGTACTGAATGCGCCGCACGAGTGGTATTGGTCATATCTGTTGATGCTGTTGGTACACATGGCACTGTTCGCCACGGCTGCTGGGCGCTACGCGGCCTAGACGGTCTGTTGCGTCCGAGCTGGCAGGGTTCCGGGTCGGGGTTGGCGCGATTGCTGGTGCGAGCGTCATGAAGGCGAATGACACCTTGGATCGGGCGGCGCTCGTGCTCGGCGTGGTGTCCATGTCAGCGCGGTGTTCGTGTTCGTGCACGGCACTTTCCAGCTTGTTCAAATAGGCGCCGCTGGGCTGGTCGTAGCGTTAGTGCTGGGCCTGCTTGCGGTTGTTGCCGGCTGGTTGGACGAACGCACGCTGATGCTCGCAGCAAGCGCCGGTTTCCTGATCGCGGCGGCCGTACAGCTCGTCTTGTTGGCGGGCGGTAACTGCGGCTTTCTCGGCGGGAACCCATCGACGTTTTCGTTATGGCTGGGGTTGGGTGTCGGGCTGATTGCAGTCGGTTTGGCGGCCGTTCCTGAGGCGACTGAAGAGAGCTTGGAAGCAACAGACTGAACCCTGTACACGAGGCGGGCGGATTGCTCGTTCGACCTGTGGGTAAGGGTTTTGAGCCGGTGGAGGTCATATCCCTTCTCCGAAGGAGGTTTGGATGAGCAACGCAATTAATACTCCGGGCGCTGACCGAGACAACAACGTTGAATACCGCCCGGGCACCAGCACTCCATCAGACCCCGCTGTGGACGACACCACTGCTTTAGACCGGCGCGACGTCGTGGGCCGACAGAAAGACATCTTTGGCGGGATGAAGTTCGGCAGCTGTTTCTTCGGCTGGCTCACCGCCTCGGGTACCGCAGTGCTGCTGGCAGCACTCGTCACCGGCGTGGGCGCTGCGCTGGGGCTGAGCCGTAATGTCGATGTCACCAATCCAACGCCGGCACAGACTGAGTCGATCGGGTTCGTCGGCGGCATCGTTTTGCTGGCCATCATTTTCGTGGCCTACCTCGCTGGCGGGTACGTGGCCGGTCGCATGGCCCGATTCAACGGGCTCAAGCAAGGCCTCGGTGTTTGGCTGTGGGCCGTGATCATGGCGGTTCTGGTGGGAATTGCCGGCTGGCTCGCAGGTGCTCGCTTCGACGTTCTTGCTCAGGTGAACAGCTTCCCGCGGCTCCCGCTGAACGAGGGGACTCTCACGACCGGAGGCATCATCGTAGCCGTGGGTGTCGTTGCCGCCAGCCTGATTGGCGCACTGCTCGGTGGGCTGGCCGGAATGCGCTATCACCGCCGGGTGGATCGGGCTGGCCTGGGCACATAGACCGGACGGCTGCGCGCCGCCCCTCCCAACCAAGTGGTCACAAACGACACGATTCTTGCCGGTCCGCTGTCGTTTGTGACCACTCTCCTTTACGAGCAAGCGTGCGTCGTCGAATAGAACGTGCCCATCGGGCCCGGCTTAGACGCGCTGCTCGCTGGATACAACCTTTATGTGGCTCATTAAAGACGCTCGTGCGTCTCGTGGCTACGTACCTGCGTTGCTTGGATAGTGTTAGGCGCAGCAGGCCGAGGTGCTTGTCCCCTAAGCCGGGCCTTGGCTGCCTCCAGCACTTCTTTGCTCCCGATGTCGAGAAGTGCTCGGTTGACCCACCGGCCGTGCGGGTCTCCGGCGACTCCGCGCCAAATCACAGTTGATGGACCCCCGGCCGGTGGGCCCCAGCGAGTTGGGGAGGTCGGCCCAAACAAGACCACCGATGGAGTCGCGTACGCGCTGGCCAGGTGAGCGATCCCGGTATCCCCGCTGACGACCAGCCGGGCGCCGGCGACCAGGGCGGCCAGCCCGCCAAGATCAAGAGTGCCTGCCAGGACCCAGTCAGGGCTGAGCCCAGCCGACCGGGCCACGGCCATGCAGCGGTCACTTTCTGAGGCGGATCCGGTAATGCAGACCGAGTGTCCGGCACGGGCCAAGGCCTGGGCCACGGTCCCGAAGCGGCCGACAGGCCAGCGGCGAGCCTCCGCTTTGGCACCAGGGTGCACGATCACCGCATCCGGAACGGCCGGCGACTCGGCCGGCATGGCCAGACGTAGCGCCGTGGGGTCGGCTGGAATCCCTTGGAGGACGAGCAGCCGAGTCCAGCGCTGCACCTCGTGCATCTCCTCGCACCAGTCCGGTCCCGGGATGCTTGGGTAGCGCGGATGCCGGTGGGTGAGCAGCCGCCGAGCGCCCGTAGCGAGCAGGTCCTCGATGCTCTGCGGTCCTGCACCGTGCAGGTTCACCGCAAGGTCCGGTGGCGGCGATATGGCAGACAGCTCACCGAGGCCATTCACCGGCAGCAGCCGGTCGATCGCGCCAGTCAGCGCGGCTAACGGCGCCAGCACGGCGGGTGCTGCGAGCGTAATCGTCGCGTCAGGAAACCCTTGCCGTAGCGCGCGGTATGCGGGCACGGCGGTCAGGAAGTCCCCGAGCCCGAGTGCCCGGAGGATCAAGACTTCCATGCGCGCTGAGCTCATCGAAGCGTGCTCCTCCTGCCCCTCCAAATGCTCATGGCGCATAGACTCGAGTTCTTGAGCTGCTCGCGCATCGCGCTTTGAATCCGCCGTCGTCGTCCCTCGTGTAGGAAGAACGCCTCCACTGGCTCCTCCTCCGTGCGGCGGCGCGCGATTCTCGAGGCTCGCAGCACCTACGGCCACGAGCTTTCGGTTGAGCTACAGACGACCAGCTCGCGAAGCTCGCAACCGGGCGGCTGGCTTAGTGCAAAGACCACAGTCGCGGCGACATCTTCCGGAGCGTTGAGTACTGCATCCGGGGGCGGCTTGTACTGCTCGGTCCGGTCGTCGAAGAAGTGCGTATGCATACCACCCGGAATCAGCAGAGTGACACCAACCTCGCCCGCGGTTTCGGCGGCCAGAGCGCGTGTAAAGCCGACGACGCCGAACTTCGATGCACAGTATGCGGTGGCGTCGCTGACCGCCTTGATCCCGAGAGTGGAAGCGCAGGTCACTACCCTCCCGTGGCTCCGGCGCAGATAGGGCAGTGCCGCCCGCACCACGGCGGCCGTGCCCAGCAGATTTACTCGGATGACGCGTTCCCAGTCTTCGGCGGGGACCTGATCGAGCGGCCCGCAGGAGTCGATGCCGGCGGCGGTGAACACGCCGTCCAGCCAGCCACCCGATGCCTTGACAACTGTGTCGACTGCTGCGGCGGCGGCTGCCGTGTCGGCGAGGTCGACCTGCTGGTAGGTGACGGATTCAGTTGGCTCCATCCGATCGAGGACCAGCGGCGTGCCGCCCGCAGCCTGGACTGCCGCCGCTGTAGCGGCCCCCAGTCCGGAGGATCCGCCGGTGATCAAGATGGTGCCAACCTTCATGGGCGTGACGCCGTCGGCTCGGTAGGTGGGTGTCTGGGCGGTAGCAGTCATGAGACCTCCTCGGATATGTCACGGTCGGCGTGGCGTCCGTTAGCGCGGGCGGTATGAACGAGTCGGCTAGTCGAGTAGCCAGGTACTACAGGCAGGAGCACGACGCTGCCGCCACTCCGCTCAACTACCTCGGCCTCGGGGATGCCGCGGCCGGCGTAGTCGTCACCCTTCACCCACACGTCAGGCCGGAGTCGGGCCAGCAGTGCAGCCGGTGTCCTTTCGTCGAAAATGGCCACAGCATCGACCGCCGCCAGCGCGTTCAGCACCTGCGCCCGGTCCTGCTGGGGCACCACAGGACGGCCCGGGCCCTTCGCTCGCCGTACCGACGTATCCGAGTTGAGACACACCACAAGCGCATCCCCGAGGGCTCGAGCCTGGTTGAGCAGGCTGATGTGCCCGCGGTGCAGCAGGTCGAAGCAGCCTCCGGTTGCGATCAGCCGTCCACCGGTGCGACGTACTCGATCGGCAACGTCGAATGCATCTGCCGTGGTCGCCAGGTCAGCAATCCCGAGAGCCAGATCGATTGCATCGGACGCAGACACTGTCGAAACCGCTGACGCTCCCCCATCGAAGACGTACTGGGTCGCGGAGACCACTGCGGCCTGCACGGCTTCGCGAGTGTCGGCTCCCTCGAGCAGGGCTGCTGTGGCGGCGACCGCGAATTGATCACCCGCGCCACAGGTGTCGATGCGACCCTGTCCCGGTTGGGTGGATTCCCGCACAGGAACGTGTGTGGTACGCGGAGGTTCTGTCTCGGTAAGGACCGCTCCGCGATGTCCAACTGTGACGGCAACCGACCGGGCGTGCCAGTTGGCGCGCAGCCAGCGGCCTTGCTCTGCCGGGTGATCAGCACCGCTGTACTGGCGAGCTTCCGCCGCATTTGGCGTAACCAGCGTGCAGCCGGCTACCGGAACCGAGCCGCGCGGATGCGGATCCCAGATCACCGGCACCAGGTCCATCATCGACAGGAGCGCCTGCTGGATCGCCGGCAGTCCGGTCAAACCGCGGCCGTAATCGGAGACCAGGATGGCGCCCGCCGATTCGAACGCGCGTACGGCTCCCGGCGGCAATGCTGCGCGCCGAACCTGTCCGGCACCGGAATCCACTCGGAGCATGGGCACCTCGCGTGCGGCGATCCGGCATTTGCAGGTGGTACGTCCGTCCAGCGGTAGGGAACGTACCTCTACATGATCAACAAGTAGGTTCATCAGCGCGTCGCCGAGGTCGTCGGCGCCAACCGCGGTCACCAGGATGACATCCTGACCAGACCTAGCAGCGAGCAACGCGGCGAGGCCAGCTCCACCCGGCCGTCGCCGCTGACGGGTGACATCCACCACTGGCACGGGCGCCTCGGGACTCAGCCGGGTCGCCTCGCCCTCGATGTCGATGTCAAGCAGAGAGTCGCCGACGACGACGAGCGGCCCGCGGCGGGCGGGCGCGGTCACCATGCGGAAACCTGCAGCGCCTCATCGAGCGCGATGCACAGGGCGTGCACCAGGCAAAGATGGATCTCCTGAACCGTGGCGACGGTCGGCGCGTCGACGGCGATTGCTGAGTCGGACACCGCGGCTAGGGGGTTGGGCGCCGGACCAGTCAGCGCCCACACAGTGACCCCTAGATCCAGCCCGGTCTTCGCTGCCGCGATGACATTCGGGCTGGTGCCGCTGGTGGACAAAGCAACCAGCACGTCGCCACGCCGACCGTACGCATGCACCTGGCGCGCGAAAAGCTCTTCCGCGCCATAGTCATTGACGATCGCGGTGACGGCCGACGAGTCAGCACTCAGTGCAATCGCGGGGAGCGGTCGGCGCTCATGCCGGAAACGACCCAACAGCTCACCCGTCAGGTGCTGCGCTTCGGCGGCGCTGCCGCCGTTGCCGCAGGCGAGCAGCTTGCCTCCGGCCGCGAAGACAGCCGCCAGCCGCTGACCCCATTCGTGTACGACGGGCGCGGCCGACGTCGCCTCGCGGGCAGCGGTGGCCAACGCATCGAGGTGCCGGCTGACGAGCTCCTCATTGCTCTGGCTCTCAGCCATAGCGCTCCTTTCGCATCATGCGCCCTGAGCCTGTCGATGGGCGCCTAGTCCGCGGCCCTTTGCCGCCTCGGTTTCCTGGTGCTGCCGCAGCTGCGCGACAGCCGCAACCACCTCACTGGGACTGATTGAAGTCAGGCACGGATGGCCCGGGATCGTGCAGGTGCGCATTCGGGTATCGCGACACGGCGCCTGCTGGTCGCCGAGCACGACCCGCGGCACCCCGTACGGTGCCCATTGCTGAGCTGAGACGACCGGCGCGAACAGCGAGACGATCGGCGTACCGACGGCCGCCGCCAGGTGGGCTGAGCCAGTATTCGGTACAACCGCGACATCTGCGCCGGCGAGTACGGCCGCCAGCTCCGGAAGCGACAGCTGGCCTCCAAGGTCGCGCGCCTGACCACCGGCGACAAAGCCGGTGAGCGTAGCCTCATCCGCCGAGCCGGTCACGACGACTCGATCCCCAGCGGCCAGCAGCCCTGCCACCATGGCCCGGCTGTGCTCTGCCGTGGGACGCCTGGCCGGTACCGCCGCGCCAGGGTGAAAAACAACGTACGACTCGGTGCCGATCCGGGATGCTACCTCCGGCAACGGTCCGCGTACCGCGAGCCGAGCGCCCAGCTCGTCGGGAGGGAATCCGGCGGCGGCAGCCAACGAGAGACCGCGTTCGGACTCCGGCAGGTTTCCCGATACCCGATGCCTCAGATCCAGCAGCGAGCCCGGATAGTCCTCACAGACTGCGCCGATCCAGGGCACCTCGGCCATCCGCAGCAGCAATGCCAACGGCAGCGGTGACTGGTGAAATGACGTCAGCACGAGTGCAGCGTCGAAGCGCCGAGCCTCGACGGCGCTCAGCAGGTCGGCGACAGCGTGGGGATGTACTGGCGGAGGATCGAAGAGCACCCACGGCGCGTCGTATTCGATCACGTCGTC
>JBKPTR010000339.1:0-8335 GCA_046735615.1 Actinomycetota bacterium | reverse complement strand
TACTTCGACCGTCAGTGGGCGACATCCTCGCTAACGCTCGCCCAGCGCCATCATGGTCCGCGGCACGCTAACCCAATTGCCACGCAAGCCGGTCGTCATTCGGCGTTGCGCCAGTATGGATGAGCCGCTAAAAATGCGCGTTGCTCTATCCCGACCATGGCTGCGCAAGTCGCGGCATATCCGGAGGTTTGGGCCGGTCCGATTCAGTCGCTGCGTACCGGGATGGTGACGAAGCCGTCAGTCCAGCTGTCCTCGTCCACGGTGCAGCTGTCGATGGTGAAGCAGTCCGGCTCCTCGGCGAACCGCGGCCGCATCTGGGCCCGAGAGATGGCCGCTGCGGCGGCTTGCTCCGAGCTATAGATGCCCACGATCTTCATGTCATCGAAGTCATCGTCAATCAGCACCTCACCGGACGGTGTTGCACCGCGGACCCGTCGAAGTTCTTCGCGTGCCGTACGTGCCACACCGAGGCTGCAACGCTTGTCGGCGTTGCGCTCATCCAGGTCTGGTGGGCGATTTCCTTCATGGCGGGCGCTCGGGGCAACGGTAGCGGCGTCGCCAGCGCCGGGATCCTCGGCGCCGGCTGGGCGGCGCTGACCAACGGCTTCCGATCGTCTACTGCCCGCCCGTGTGCGAAGAGGCGCGGCCGCTGACCGACCTCGGCCACGTTGGCAGCATCGTGTTCGGCATCCTGCTCGCGTTGGTCGCCATCTGGTCGCTGTGGCGCGCCCGAGTGCGCCCGGGCTGGCTCATGCCTGCCGTTGCGGCAGCCTTGGTGGTCGGGACTGTCGTGTCGCTGGCGAACACCTCGATCACATATGCGCGCCGACAGCGGCATGTGCGGATGTGTCTGGCGCCGTCCCAGCCCCGCCGCTGAGTTACAGTCCGCCTACTCCTTCGGCACCATCGCGTTGGCCGCGCGGACGACGCCGCGCTTCAGACTGCGCGCGCCGACCCGGGTCATCGCCGTAGGGCGGGACGGCGAGGCAGGCCGGCGTACCACGATTTCGTCACCAACGACGATGGTGCCCGGGCTGCTCACCGTCGCATAGATTCCGAGGCAGCGGTTCGCGTGCTTTGCCACGGTGCGCATCACTTGGATGTCTGTCGGGAGCCCGCGCTGCTCACGGGTAGGCATGACGCAACGCAGCGTGGGGATCTCGCCGTGCAGACCTGCGTTCGGCAGGTCGAGGTCGGCGTTGCACCAGCTGTTCTCGGGCAACTCGTCGCCCGGTTCGGTGTCGACGACGAGGTTGGGCCGGAACCGGCGAACATCGAAGTCCGATCCCGGCGTGAGCGCGGCCATCGCCGCCAGGCTGGCGCGAGTGATCACGTGCACCGGATAGGAGTCGACAAGCGAACCGACTGGCGTGACGTAGCGAATCAATTCGGCGACCTTGCGGAGCGGAAACACGCTCAAGTCAGGCAGCGGCTCGTCCTCGGCGAGCCCGAAGTGCGCGCGGATCGCGGCCTTGGTCTCTCGCGGCCTCCGGTATGCATCCTTATCGGAAGGAGGAGGTATCGGCTCGAGCCGGACCTCGCTGCCGACCAGCTCCAAAGCCGGGCATGCACCGCCGGATCGGCGCTCGAGATCTCCTCGCCGTCGGGCAACACGATGACGACTTCCGGGGCGGACCCCAACGGATCGGCCGCGTAGCGGGCGCGCACCTCAGCAGCGTCGGCCGGCGTCGTGCGGTCGTTATCGAGCCCAGCTCCGGGTCTCGAACCGCCCACATCCGGTCGGCGACCATGCCGCGCTCATCCACGGCGACGTTGTCGAGGCGTTCACCGCCCATCGACTTCACTGGGTAGCGCCAGATCTCGGTTACCGTGACAGGCATTTGGGCGCCTCCATCGGTCATCGCCCTCGCACACCGCGCCCTGCGACGAGATGTTAACTCCGGGCGTCTGGGTTGTCAGATTACGCCCATCCCGGTGCTAGACCGCGCTGGGCAATTGCCACGCCGCAACGAGTCGCAGATCGTCGGATGTGTATTGCGCCGGCTCGAGCCTGCCCCATTCAACCCAGCCCGACCGAGCGCGCCCAGCGGCATGCGCAGATGCGAGCGACCCGGAGCCCAGCGACAGTGATGCTCTCGTTGCCTTATGGCGCAATATCAGCATCATCGTCGCGACCCGCGAGCCGAACGCACTCAATTCGGCATGAGGGTGCGTTTCAGCTCATGTCGTCCATTCGATGCGGCCAGACGACGCAAAGCCACGGACGCTCCGAGCGCGCTACCCGGACCTACGGATCGATTTGGGCCCTACACGGGCCCAACCCCAGGGCCAGCGGAGGTCAAGAAGGGTTGCCGTCGGAGTCGAACCCGACGATCAGGCCCGCCCCGGCCAGGTGTCTCCGATGTCTTCCCAAACTGACGATGACCGAGCTTGCGTTGGGAGCCAATCTGGGAGCCAGACGGCGCAGATCCGCCCGCACCGCGATACATGTCGATACGCTCCCCAGCACTGTTCTGATCGTGAAACGCCACACTGGTGGACGCCTTCGGACGCCCGGTCGAGACCTACGGATTAGAAGTTTCGGCCAGTGCCAGGCATATAGCCGGTCCTCCGGACGCATCTTCGGCGATTCAGAATGTGTCACCTAGCCAAGCGGTTGGTCCTCTGATCGGCCCTATCTGACGTGCGGCCATGGAAGGTGATGAGTCGCGCCATCGACGTGCATCATGATCAACTCGGGGGCGCGTACGGGACTCACGACGACGCAAACCCGTGGCAGACGTCGACTAATACCGAGTACCGCTGTTTCAGCGTTGTACCTTGTCAGGTCGTGAATTGACGGCTACTCGCTGTCGTCTCTTGGCATGCTCTGGAGGCCTGAATCGGCCTGATAAGGCAGAGGTCAGTGGTTCAAGTCCACTTAGGCCCACCAACCACACAAGGGATTCCGAGGATCATCTGAGTTTGTCGGTGGGCCTGCGTGCCTAACTGGGTATCAAATCATCCGCTCTGACCCCGCCTGGGCGGAACAGCCGGTCCGTCGCGCCGGTCTGGATCATGGGTCGCAGCTGATGTCGGTAGACGAGTTCGGTCACCGTCGTACCGCTGTGCCCGACCAACTGGGAGATCTCCTCGACCGGAATATCGGCATCCGACAACACCGAGACGAACGAGCGCCGCAACTCCCGCGCGGCCCGCGGTATCACATAGTCAGCGTGCCGGTGGCCGGTGGGGACGCCCTCGTCGAGTTGTGCGAGCGGCTCACGCACAAGACGTAGCGACGTAGCCGGGAGACGAGCCGATGACCCGGGGTTGCGGGTGAGCTGCTTGAAGCACCTGGCCGGGCCCCGGCGGGGCGCGGGGCGAAGTCAGGGTGGAGATCGAGGAGCGGGCGAGGCGCTCCCGCCAGGTCGACTGGTCGGCGGTCTAGGGTGGTCGGCGCTGGCACAATCCAGCCGAGATCCTGTTAGAGCCTGTGACTTGCCGGCCCGACACGGTCCGTGCCGGCTGGGCTGAGGGCCCCGCCGCGATGAGTTCCGGCCGGGTCGCGGGTCTATTCTGCTCGGACGTCGTACGACGGTGCCCGGCACGAGACACCATGGAGGACACCATGACAACCACGCCGAACGACCCGACCACCCCGCTGCCCGGCCGCCCGCCCGTCGTCGACCTAGCCACCTGGCACACCGCCCGTGACGAGCTCCTGGTCCGCGAGAAGGCTCACACCCGCGAGGGCGACGCCCTCGCCGCGGCCCGCCGCCGGCTGCCGATGGTGGAGCTCGACGGGACGGTCGAGGTCGTCGGACCTGACGGCCCGGTCCCGTTCCTGGCCCTGTTCCAGGGCCGCGACGAGCTGGTGGTCTACCACTCCATGTGGTACGACGGCGCGCCGCACCAGGGGCAGTGCGAGGGCTGCACCTTCAACCTCTGGCACATGAAGGACGCTGTCTACCTCAACGCTCGCGGCGTCTCGTTCGCCGTCCTGACCTCGGGCCATTGGGACGAGGTGGCTCCCTACGTCGAGTTCATGGGCTACCCCCAGCCCTGGTACTCGGTGCGCGATGTGGAGGCGCCCCTCTTGGCAGAGGAGGGGCACATCATCTGTTACCTGCGCGACGGCGACCGCGTGTTCCTCACCTACTCCACGACGGGCCGGGGCAACGAACCGGCCGACACATCCTTGGGCCTCCTCGACATGACGCCTTACGGCCGCGGTGAGGCGTGGGAGGACAAGCCTGAGGGCTGGCCCGAGGGGAGCCACTCGTGCTGGTACTGGCGCTCGGACGGGGACGGCGTCGCCACCTGGGGCCCGACCAGCCGGCCCGTGCCGCAGTGGACCCGCCCCGGCGCGACCCCCGTGGAGACCCTCGGCCGCCAGGGCCACCACCACTGACGGGCCTTTGTCGACGGCGTCAGCAAAAGTGCTAGGTGCCGGGCGGAACCTCCGGACGATGCGAACGGCCCCGGCGCGCTCGGTCGGTGGGTGGTTCGCCCGTAGGGTGAAGGACTCCTTCCGAACAGGGCGTCCAGGCGGTCCACCGCCTCGTCTGAGCCGTCCTCGAACAGCGCCCCGTAGCGCGCCACCGCAGCCGCCAGACACTGCTCCGCCGTTTCTAACGTATAGCGAACTGGGGGGCTTGCCGCAAGGCCCCCAGTGCGGAGCAGAATCATGTCCTCGAACCTAAGAAGTTGCAGAAGGTGGGGTTTGCAAAGTGCGACATCTGTTGTCGACCTACGGGTTTCGCGAGTGCGTCGAACCGATGATCGGACTCGCGGCAGAGCTGCGGAGACTCGGCGCAGAGGGGCGGCGGCTGTGTGCACTGCCAGTGCCCCAGCCGACTGATCTGATTGTGCTGAGCCGACGTCTCCGTACTGCTTGCCTCGAAGCTGTCCGCCCAACTTCCTGTGATCGCCAATTGTGGCGTCGTTCACTGAACGCCCAATCGCCGCCGCGCGCCCGCGCATCTGAGTAACCAGTTGTTTGCCGCGCTGAGCCGTACCAATTCGTCGCGCCGGCAGACGCTTCTATCCGCGACCACTGCACGTGACCTCATATCGATATCGGAGATGATGACGTGATCCCCGTGACCACCAATGTGTTCAACCTTCCCGAGCGTCTTGTCGCCAAGGCCGACCCGGCGATGATCGGTGGCGACGAGCTGCACCTGGCAGCCGTCGCGGAGAGCCTGGCGCAGCAGATCGCCGACTTGTCGGACCAGCTCGACGTCCAGCGCAAAGCCCCGGGGGGCAAGGGGCGGGCGGCGCTGGATCGGGACCTGGAGATCCACCGACTGACCGCTAACCTCCGGATGCTGCGTCGCTTCGGTCTGGACCTGTGCCTCGGCCGCATGGTCGGCGCAAACAGCCCCGAGCCGGTGTACATCGGGCGGGTCGGCCTCACCGATAGCGCGGGTCGTCGGCTCCTGATCGACTGGCGGGCCCCTGCAGCCGAGCCGTTCTTCGCGGCGACACACGCCAATCCGATGGGTCTGACGAGCCGTCGCAGGTACCGCTGGACCCGCGGTCGGATCAGCGACTACTGGGACGAGGTCTTCAGCCCTGAGGGGCTGGAAGGGCACGCCGCACTCGACGACCAGTCCGCCTTCATCGCCAGTCTGGGGAGCACCCGCTCGCCCCGCATGCGCGACGTGCTCAGCACCATCCAGGCCGACCAGGACGCCATCATCCGGGCGTCCTCCCGCGGGGCTCTCGTCGTCGACGGCGGTCCGGGTACGGGGAAGACCGTGGTCGCTCTGCACCGTGCCGCCTACCTCCTCTACTCCGACCCTCGCCTCGGCGACGGCAGGGGTGGGGTGCTGTTCGTCGGGCCGCACCGCCCGTACCTGGCCTACATCGCCGACGTGCTGCCGAGTCTCGGCGAGGAAGGCGTGCAGACCTGCACCCTGCGGGATCTCGTCCCCGAGGGAGCCGCGGCTGCACTCGAGACCGATCCGGAGATAGCCCGCCTGAAGTCGTCCGCGGACATGGTGTCGGCGATCGAACCGGCGGTGAGGTTGTACGAGGAGCCCCCCTCCAACGGCCTGCTGGTCGAGACAGACTGGGCCGACGTCTGGGTCAGTGCCGCCGACTGGGCCGAGGCGTTCGAAGCACCAGACCCAGGGACGCCGCACAACGAGGCTCGCGATCAGGTCTGGGAGGAACTGCTCTCCATCCTGGTCGACCAGCATGACGACGACGATGACGAGGACGAGGTGTCGCCTCATTTGCTCCGCAGGTCGCTGCGGCAGAACGAGGAGCTGACCAACACCCTCGGCCGAGCGTGGACGTTGATCGAGGCCGCTGATCTTGTCGGAGACCTGTGGTCGGTGCCCGCCTATCTGCGTCGGTCCGCCCCCTGGCTCACCCCCGATGAGGTTCAGAAGCTGCAGCGCGAGGAGGCCCAGGCCTGGACGGTGTCCGACCTGCCGCTCCTAGACGCAGCCCGGCAGCGGCTCGGCGACCCGGAGGCGTCACGTCGCAAGCGCCGGCGCGAGGCCGCTGTCGCCGCCGAACGGGCGTATATGGATCAGGTCGTCGAGGACCTGATCGCCGCCGACGACGACGGCGAGGGTCTGGTGACGGCGCTCCGCCAGCAAGACCTACGCGAAGCCTTGGTCGACGAGGCCGGACTGCCGAGCGCCGACCCGGACGTCCTCGCCGGCCCATTCGCCCATGTCGTCGTGGACGAGGCTCAGGAGCTGACCGACGCAGAGTGGCAGATGCTGCTGCGCCGCTGCCCGTCGCGGAGCTTCACGATCGTCGGCGACCGTGCGCAGGCCCGGCACGGGTTCACCGAGTCCTGGCAGGAACGGCTCGAGCGGGTCGGGTTCGGCGACATCAACCTGGCTTCGTTGAGCATCAACTACCGGACGCCGGAGGAGGTCATGGCGGAAGCCGAGCCGTTGATCCGAGCCGTGTTCCCGGATGCCAATGTGCCGCTCTCCATCCGTAGCAGTGGTGTCCCCGTTGTCCACGGAGCGACCTCCGGGCTGCGCCCGATCCTCGACACCTGGCTCGCCGCCCACGCCGACGGCATTGCCTGCGTCATCGGCGAGCCTATGTTCGAGGCGACGTCCCGCGTACGATCGCTGACCCCGGAGACCTCAAAGGGCCTGGAGTTCGACCTGGTCGTCCTCGTGGACCCGGACGCGTTCGAAATAGGCATCGAAGGAACCGTCGACCGCTATGTCGCGATGACCCGCGCGACCCAACAACTCGTCATCCTCACGAGCACCTGACAAACGGCGAGGACAACCTGCCGGAGCGGTTGGACGAGGTGCTCGCAGCGGTCATGGAGTTCGCCGACCCAATCTGTCGGGAACCAGCGACGCGACAGTGTACCGAATCTAGACAACGGACACTCCGTTGCTGTCAACAACTGTACGATTTACTGTCTACAACTGTACAATCCTCGGGACGAACTAGCCCGCCGTCATCCGGCGGCGGTCATTACGCAGAAGGCGGGAGACATGTTGTCGCACCAGCCCAGAGTGTCAAGGCGCTCGTTCCTCATACAAAGCTCCATGGTCATAGGCGGCGTTGTTGCCGGTCCCACGCTGTTGAGCGCGTGCACAAAGACGTCCACTGGCACCACTAGCAAACTTGACCAAGTGAAGTCGGCCGGCAAGATCACCGTCGGCATCGCCGGTGAACAGCCCTATGCGTTCTTGGACCACGGCAAGTTGACTGGCGAGGACCCAACCGTACAGATGGCGATCTGGAAGGCCGCCGGTATCAATACCGTCGAGGCCAAGCAGGTGAGTTTCGACGCGCTTATTCCCGGGCTGAATGCGGGCGACTTCGACGTCATCTCTGCCGGGATGTTCATCAACCCGACCCGCTGTCAGCAGGCGGCGTTCTCCGAGCCTGTCTACTGCGCACCCAACGCCTTCCTGGTACCGCCCGGCAACCCGGACAACATCACCGACTTCGGGTCGGTGGCGAAAACCGGGATCAAGCTGGGCGTCTTCAGTGGCGCAGTCGAGGGTAGCTACGCCAGCAAGGCTGGCGTCGAGAAGAGCAACATCATCACCGTGCCCGACCTGCCGGCGGGTATCCAGCAGCTAGAACAGGGCCGGATAAGGGCGATCGGCCTGACCAGCATCACGCTGGCCTGGGCGCTTAAGCAGGACCCGTCGGTCAAGGCCGAGCTGACCAAGCCGTTCGTGCCAACGGTGGACGGCAAGGAGGTGCTGGGGTGCGGTGCTGCCGTGTTCCGTAAGGCGGACACCGACCTGGTCGACGCCTTCAACGCCCAGCTGAAGACGCTCAAAGACTCCGGCGAGCTCACCAAGATGATCGAACCGTTCGGGTTTGGGCCTGAGACGCTGCCACCAGCAGATCTCACCACCGCGAAGCTCTGCGCCGGCGAAGG
>JBKPTR010000338.1:0-27074 GCA_046735615.1 Actinomycetota bacterium | reverse complement strand
GCGAGCATCGCCGCGACTCGTTCCTCCACTTCACGGCCCCGGTCGTTCGGGTGCTTGGTCTCGATCACCAAACTGACTGGTACGTGGTCTCGACGGGCGTCCCGGACCATGATCATCAGTTCCCGCAGGGTGACCAGCTCTCGCTGCTCGGGCTCTGGATCGGAAACCCATCGAGCGCCGAAATCGACCTGCTTGAGCTCTGCGACTGTACGCTGATATGCCGGTCCCGAGCTGGTAGAGGTCCGATCCACTGTCAGATCGTGCAGGCAGATCAGCTCATCATCGGCGCTGAAATGCACGTCGCATTCCAGCCCAAGGGGAATCTCGGTCTCGTACGCCCAGTCGATCGCCGCTTGGTACGCCGCCCGTGTCATCTCCGGATGCCGGGAGGAGAAGCCGCGGTGCGCAATCAGCACCGGCGGAGTGCTCACCTCGTCAGACACGGCCGCCAAGATGTCACGCCCGGGCGACGCGACGGTAACGCAACGGCAAACCGCTGATCAACATCACCAGCCCTCCGACCACGATCGCCGCCACGGAGGAGCCGAGCCAGCCGGGCGGTACGAATCCAATGCTGCCGCCGGCCCATGTCCAGAAGTCCGCCCACCCAGGCACGGTTCCGGGATAGACAAGCTGGTAGGCGGCGAACCCGCAAGCCCATGCGATCACCGGCGCCACTCGGAACCTGGAGGTTGCTGTGACATCCCAGCGCTGACGGCTGACAACGAAGAAATCCACCGCCGCAACGGCGTACAGCGGCACGAAGACCGAGCCGATCAGGAAGAGGAAGGACTGATACTGACCAAAGTCCAGCAGCCCGGCGAGCAGCGTTGCCGTCACACCGATGAGCACCGCGATGATCCTCCGGTCGACCTGAGGCAGAATGTTGTGCACCGACATGGTCGTCGAGTAGACGTTCGCGAAGGCCTCATCCACCTCATCCACCAGCAAGATCGCAATGGCGATGGCACCGGCCGGCAGGGTAACCAGTGCGGTGATCACATCACTTGCGCCGAGGTTGACAACCGCGAAGACGCCGAGCGCGTAATAGGCGACCGCGGCGAGTCCATAGCCAAGAGACGCGCCCCAGAAGGCTGCCTTACGGGTCTGCGAGTGCCGGCTGTAGTCCGCGGCTAGTGGCGCGAATGACACAACACCGGCGACCGCAAGATCAACGGCCGGCCAGAACCCGAGCACCGACTCTTGAGGGATCGACTGGCGTGGCTGCAAGAGCACTTGGACGAAGAGGTACACCGATGCAGCCAGCACCAGCCAGACCATGATCTTGCGTAGCAGCCGTACGCTGCCCAACGGGCGCACCGCCATCACGGTTGCGGCCGCTCCAGCCAAGATCACGAAGGGCCAGCGCCAGGACTGGCCAAGCACGGCGACCGCGGCGGTAGAGATCACGATGATCTCCATGGTCGCCCAGCCCACGTTCTGCGCGATGTTGAGTAGTGTCGGCAGCACCGAGCCGCGGCGTCCGACCAGGCCGCGGAGCGAGACCATGGCCGGCGCTCCGGTGGCCGCGCCGATGACGGCCGAGAATCCCAGCAGAATCGCCCCGAGCGCACAGCCGATGGCGATCGCCGCAATCGCAAGCCCCACTGATCCTGCAGTGGTCGCGATCAGCGCACCGGTGAGCGGCCCGAACAGGCTGATCCCGAGATTGGCCCACAGCGCCAGCTGGTCGGTGAAGCGCAGCGGCCGGGGCGGTTCAGTCGTGAGTGTGAGCGGCGCCTCGCGGGACGGGCGTTCGGACGTGTCAAGAGTGTTGCTTGATGTGGAAGTGAGAGACATCGCAGGCTCCCTACGCCGGCATTACCCGGTCAGGTTCGGTCGGTCGGCGGACCCGCGCTTGTACGCACTCCGCCCTCTCAGCCCACCACGTGGTGTGAGCTCCCGAAGTGGTTCGTGGCATCCCCACGCTAACACTCGAGAGAAGGCAGGCAGCCTGGCGTCAACCCTCGATGGGGAGCCCGCTGCTCGCCCAGGCATAGAGGCCGCCGTCGAGGTTAACCGCCTCACGACCTTGGGCATTGAGGAACTGTGCCACCCGAGCTGAACGAGCACCGACCGCACACACGCAGACGACCCGATCGGCCACCTCGTCCAGGCGCTCCATCAGCTGGTCCATGGGAATGTGCACCGAGCCCGCGATCCGACCGTCGGCCCATTCCTCGTCGGTACGGACGTCAAGCAGCGTCCAGCCCTCAGTCACGCGAGCGACCACCTCGCGGGGCTGAACCGTTGGCACCTGGTTCCCAAACATCACGCCCAACCCTAGTTGACCGCAAACAGTCAGGGACGGCGTCAGCGGCGCGTGACGAACGCCATTGCCTCGGCAACCAGCTGACGGCAGGAATCATCGTCGACCGCCAGCCCGACCCACTCTTTCATCGGCTTGCCCTTGCCGGCATCGAAGGGCACTCCATCACCGGAGGAGATCAATTCGGTGACCCGTGCGGCGGGGAGCTTCACCACTAGCCGATCGTTGACCAGCATTGCGAAGATCGACTTATTGATCTTGATCGCGTTCGACCCGAATCCGCTGCCGTCCTCCGGCACGGTCACCCCGCTCATGCCGGCGTACTCGTCGCACAGCGATTCGAACAACGCCGCATGGCTGTCAGAACTGGGCATGATCTACTTCAACAGCTTCGATAGCCGCCGGTCCGCGAGCTTCTTGCCGCCGGTCTGGCAGGTCGGACAGTACTGCAACGAGGAGTCCGCGAAGGACACCTCGGCAATCGTGTCACCACAGACGTCGCACTTCTCACCGGTACGTCCATGCACCCGCAACCCTGACTTCTTCTCGCCTTTCAAGTCCTTGGCAGCTAGCCCATCGGCCCGCTGGATCGCCTCGACGAGCTCACCCTTGATCGCTGCGAACAACGTGCCGAGCTCGGCATCGCTGAGCGAATTCGACGGCTTGAATGGGCTCAGCTTGGCTGCGTGCAGAATCTCGTCGGAGTACGCGTTGCCTATGCCGGCAATCGTCCGCTGATCTTTGAGAACTCCCTTCAGCTGGGCCCGACCGGCCTTGGCGAGCAGCCCAGCAAGTGCCGGCTGATCGAAATCATCGGTCAATGGATCAGGACCCAAGGTCGCGACCATAGGTATGGACATCGGATCCGTGACGACATAGACGGCGAGCTTACGCTGGGTGCCCGCCTCGGTGAGGTCGAAGCCCGACGAATCATCCAGCCGTACGCGCAATGCAAGAGGGCCTTTGCTCGGCTTCGGTGGCGCATCCGGAAGGGAGTCTCGCCAGCGTAGCCAGCCGGCTCTTGCCAGATGGAAAACCAGATGCAGCCCTTGGGCGGAGATGTCGAGGAACTTACCTCGTCGCGTCACCGACTCGATCTCCAGCCCGTGCAGCGCGGACAGCGGTGGGTCGTAGGTCTTGAGCGCGCTGAAGGCAACAAGATCAATTCGGGCAATCGTGTGCCCGACACACTTCTCGGTGAGAAATCGCGCCAGCGATTCCACCTCCGGCATCTCGGGCATGGGCCCATTATGGACACCCCTTCTGACGCCGACTTGTCAGAGTGACAGGTCGTCGAGACTCACCGCTCGGATTCGACGAGTTGCTTGACCTTGCGCGCACTCTCTGCAACAGGCCGAGAGTCCAGTGGCCCATCCAGGCCCGGCATGTCGGCCTAACTCATCGCCTCGTCAGCGTCGCCGGACCACAGGCACGATTCGGCGTGGGCGCACCACGCGATGGTTTGCGGGATTGGTTGGTCTGGCAGTTCCTTGGCGAGCGCGGCCACCTTCCTGGCGCATCGTATTGCGGTGGCTAGCTCGCCTCGAGCCGCTGCGAGCCGAGCCCGGTAGGCGTTGGTGAACATGGCGTGAATCCCCGTCAGCCCGCGTTCACCGAGACCCCGCAGGATCTCGTCGGCTTCGTCCCATAGGCCGATGTCCATGAACAACTCGGCGAGGAAGTAGTTCGCACACGATGGCGAGGTCCCGAGCCTTCCAGAGGGCGGTCAATCACCGCTCATCGTCAGCGTGTATCCCCACGCCCGGAGGGCGCGGCACTGTTGCAGGGGTTCGCCACTCTCGTCCGCAGCCTCAAGTGAGCCGCGCCCAGTTGGGCACCTGACTAGCCCCAGCGCAGCCAGTGGGCACCTGTCATGGGCTAATTATCGGCACTCGGCCTAGCGGCCTGGCCAGTCAGGCGGCGGCAGTTGTAGCGCTACTTTAAGTAGCTGGAGATACTTCTCCCGCGGCAGCTCCACGGCTCCAAGCGATGCCAGATGCGGAGTCTGCCACTGCACGTCCAGTAGCCGACTCTCCGCGCCCGCTCGGTGGAGCACATCAACCAGGGCCACTAGCGCCACCTTGGACGCGTCACGACCGATACCCGGCCGATAGAACATGGACTCGCCCGCAAACAGGCCACCGATACTCACGCCGTAAAGGCCACCTGCGAGCTCACCATCGGATGTCCAGGCTTCAACCGAGTGCACGACACCGCGCTTGTGCAGTCGCCGGTAGACCCGACGGATCTCGCGGTTGATCCATCCGCTGGGACGGCGGCGGTCAGCACAGCCGTCCAAGACGTCGTCGAACGCCGTATCGATGCGAATCTCATAGCGCCGCACAGACTTGCGCAGTGAGCGGCTTATCCGCATGCCGTCCAGGGGAAGGATGGCGCGTTCCAGCGGTGAATACCAGCCCATCAGGCCGGGTCGCGTGGGCATCGGGAAAACGCCGCTTTGGTACGCGGCTAGAGCAAGTTCCTCGTCGAAGACCCGCGAGACTCCGATCAAGTCATCGTGCCGCCACTGCTCCGGCGATCCGAACGGCGACTCCACGTCGGCATCCTGCCACCGGAGCAAAGCCCATGTTTTTGGGCTGCTCGCGCATCGCGCTCTGAACGCGCGATTGCCGACGCTCGCAGCCCTGGTTGGGGGGCCGACCGGGGTCCCTTGCAGTGGTCACAGTCACGCAGCTGCTCAAGCGGGCCACGTACGCTTGAATCGAGCCTGCCGAGGGGCAGGTGGAACCATCGGGAGCCTTATCCCGACGCAGAGTGTTTGGAGGCCTGATGGCGTCAGCGCAGGATATGCGCCGGAGAATAGCCACGGTGATTACTCCTGTGGCAAATCTG
The DNA here is from genome assembly GCA_046735615.1 of Actinomycetota bacterium. Taxonomy (GTDB): domain Bacteria; phylum Actinomycetota; class Actinomycetes; order Propionibacteriales; family Propionibacteriaceae; genus Microlunatus. The sequence continues at coordinate 21,952 of JBKPTR010000338.1, read as the reverse complement.
GTCGCCGCGCAGGGACCCGGAAGCGCGCTACGCCAGGTACTCGAGATCGCAATCGATGGATACGGCAGACTGCCCAGTGCGAAGGGTGCCGCCGCACGCCACTTGCAACGGCAAGCCGGCTCAGTAGATGAAGCGATCAACTCGATCATCGATCACCACGTGCGTCTTGCCTCGGCACAAGGTTTTGTGACCAACATCGGCGGCGTTGCTGCGCTTCCCGTGGCGATACCAGCCAACATCACCGGCGTCGCAATCGTGCAGGTCCGCATGGTTGCCGCGATTGCGCATCTGCGTGGCTACGACCTCAACGACCATCGGGTTCGCACCGCTCTCGTGATGTGTCTCATGGGTGGAGAGCAGGTTGCCAAGCACATTGCGGAGGGCACGCTCCCGACCTCACCGATGGCGGTTGCAACCGCACCCATCTTCGACCCTGAGCTCGACAAGCTGGTGGCGGACGAGGTGATCGCGGATCTCGCGGCTCGGATCGGCGGAAAGAACGTTGCGCTAGTGACCATCAAGCGACTTCCGCTACTGGGCGGCGGCGTCAGCGCAATCATGGATGGCATTGCGACCTACCAGATCGGCCGGTACGCGACTGGCGAGTTACTGCGCCGTCGCGCACTGGTGACTAATTGACAGCCGGTTCCCTCATCGGAAATGGCTCGCACGATTCGTGGAGGCATCCGGCCGACACTTCTCCGGCTCGGGAAGTTCCCGCGCGGGTGCGGGCCTGGGCTCAAGAGCAGCTGGAGTCCGAGATCATTGCGATCGAGCCTGTCGGCGGCGGCAGGACTGACACCATCTCAGCGGTCTATCTCCGTCGCGGAGAACGGGTCATCCTTCGCTATGTCTCCGTCGAGCGCTGGGGCGAGATCGGCCGTCAGCACGTTGTGTGTGAGGCACTGGGCTGCCGTCTGATGGAGGGTTCCAGCCTCCCCGTGCCTCAGCTCATCGCCTCCGACCCGGATAGCAGCGGCACCGGTGACTATGCGAATCTCACGACCTGGATTCCCGGTCAGGTTCGGCTCGGACCACTGAGCCTGGATGCGATCGACGAGCTGGCGAAGATCGCCGTGATCATTCACGGCACGCCGGTAGATGATGATTGTCGCCCCCGCCCATTTGAGTTCTGGACGCCTGATGATCTTGAGGTGCCCAGCTGGACGTCACGGCCGGAGCTGTGGCGACGTGCGATCGACATCTTCAATCAAGGTCCGCCATCGACGCCTCAAGGGCTGATACACCGCGACTTTCATCCCGGAAACATCTTGTGGGAAGGCGATCGGATCACTGGCGTGATCGACTGGGCCGAGACCTCCTGGGGGCCTCCTGACCTGGACGTCATGCACTCACGGGCCAATTTCGCGATGCTGCACGACTTCGAGAGCGCCGATGCATTCTCCGCTGCCTATCGATGGCATGGCGGCATCCTCGATGATGATCACGATGCCGCGGTCTTCTGGGCGGTCAGTGACATCCTCGGCTTCCTACCCAATCCGACTCAAATCATTACTGCGCTGATCCATCACCGGACCGATCTCCCCGACCAGCTGGTACGCGAGCGGCTCGAGCAACTGCTCACGATCACGATCGGCGACAACTGCCATTGACTCGCCTCGGTTTCAACTTTCGACCGGTGCGGAGATCTGGGTACGCGAATGACGCGAGAACTGTCCGAAAGTCGACACCGGCCGGACTCAAAGAAAGCGTGACCGCACGGCAACCCAACCGGTGCGTAGCCGGAGTCAACGAATGAGGTCTGATGAGGACTTCAGTCACATTTCTGCCTGAACACCTTGCCAAGGAAGGTAAGGCTGACTTAAGTTAGGCGAGCCTCACCTACCACTAAAACGCTGTGTTCAGCAAGGGAGGCGACTACCAATTGTGCGGGGGAACGAGGAGAGATGCTAGCCAACTTCCTGATTGGCTTACGCGAGGGCCTGGAGGCCGCGTTAATCGTCAGCATCCTCATTGCGTATCTGGTGAAGTCTGACCGCCGCCATCTGCTGCCTCAGATCTGGATCGGCGTGGGCATCGCGGTCGCCATCTCACTCGCCTTTGGCGCGGCCCTCACGTTCGGACCCAGGGGGCTCACCTTCGAGGCCCAGGAACTCATCGGGGGGCTGCTGTCGATCGTGGCCGTGGGATTCGTCACCTGGATGATTTTCTGGATGGCGAAGGCGGCGCGATCGCTATCGGGCGAACTGCGGTCCCAGATCGACAAGGCCGCCGAGGCCAGCCGGTGGTCATTGGTCATCATCGCCTTACTGGCTGTTGGCCGTGAGGGTCTGGAAACGGCATTGTTCCTCTGGGCCGCCACCCAAGCTGCAGCTGAAGGTGGCGGCTCGGCTGCCGGCCCCCTCCTTGGTGCTGCCCTCGGGCTGCTGGTCGCGGTTGTGCTGGGTTACTTGATCTACCGCGGTGCACTCAAGATCAACCTGGGTCGCTTCTTCAAATGGACCGGCGCTTTCCTAATCGTCATCGCGGCCGGAGTGCTGGCGTACGGAGTGCATGACCTGCAGGAAGCCCGTTTCCTGCCCGGCCTGAACAACCTTGCCTTTGATGTCTCCGGGGCCATCCCACCCACCTCGTGGTACGGAACGCTGCTGAAGGGCGTGTTCAACTTCTCGCCCGCCACGACCGTTCTCGAAGCAGCCGCCTGGCTCCTCTACTTCATCCCAACGCTGACGCTGTTCCTCTACAAGACGCGCCAACGTGCGCATGCTCCCTCACGCCCAACTCCCGAGCCAGTTGGGGCGTCCGGAAGGAAATGATCATGACCCGACCGAGCCGCGGGGCTCGCGAAGTCGCCATGCCCGTACGCACCCTCATCCTCGCGTCGAGTGCCGTGATTGGCATGCCTCTGCTGGTGGGATGCACGGACAACACTCAGACCCAGAGTCCAGGTGCTGCGGCAAGCGCGAACCCGCGTGCGCTGACTGTGCAGTCGACCGACGCTGAGTGCAAGCTCTCCGCAACCAGCGCCCCCTCGGGCACCCTCACTTTTGCGGTGACCAACGGCGGCCAGAAAGTGACGGAGTTCTATGTGTACGGCGAGGATGGAAAGCGAATCGTCGGCGAAGTGGAGAACATCGGCCCGGGCATTACCCGGGAGCTAGTCCTCAAGGTCGAGCCTGGGAGCTACATCACCGCATGCAAGCCCGGCATGGCCGGTGATGGCATCCGGGCACCGTTCTCAGTTTCTGATTCCGGCTCCGATTCCACCGCGGAGCCGCAGCCGTCCGCAGGAGGCTATGTCCTGCTGGTGAAGCAGGCGAACGAGAACTACCGCAAATATGTCGAAGTGCAGACCGGACATCTGATGTCGATGACCGCAAAGTTCGCGTCCGCGTACAAGGCAGGCAAGGACGACGAGGCTCGGTCCCTCTACCCAGTTGCTCGCATGCCCTGGGAGCGGATCGAAACGGTAGCGGAGTCATTCGGCGATCTCGATCCGAAGCTAGACCTTCGGGAGGCCGATCTCGAGCCCGGTCAGAAGTGGACCGGCTGGCACCGGATTGAAAAGGATCTGTGGCCGGCGCGCGCTAAGAATTACGAGCCGCTCAGCCAGGCCCAGCGTGTGGCCTACTCAGACGATCTGGTGAAGAACACCGCCATTCTTCATGAGAGGGTTCCCGAGCTCACTTTCAGCGTCGATGAGATCGCCAATGGGTCACGTGGCCTGCTTGACGAGGTGGCAACCGGGAAGATCACCGGCGAAGAGGAGTACTGGTCGCGTACCGACCTGTGGGACTTCCAGGCCAACATCGAGGGCGCATTCGTAGGCTTCGACGGACTCCGCCCGCTGCTCGAGCAGAAGAATCCCGAGCTCGATGGCCAGATCGCGGCGAAGTTCGCGACGGTGCAGGCCCTGCTCGACGCTCAGCGGGAAGGCGATGGATTCAAGACCTACGACAAGCTCACCAAGGCGGAGATCAAGGAGCTGTCTGACACAGTCAATGCGCTGTCCGAACCACTGTCCAAGCTGGCGGCCGCGGTCGTCTAAGTCGGAATCTGCGGAATGACATCGACTCAGTACCTTCGCGATCAGCCCACTGAGACCGAAGACCCTCCCCCACCCGCCAACACGGGGCGGGCGTCGGTTTCCCGTCGCGGCCTACTCGGAGCGGCGGGAGCCGGCCTTGTCGGGCTGGCTGCGGGCGCCGCCGGTGGTTATGCGCTGGGGACCCAGGAGCCCACTGAATCACCGCAGGCGCCCGGCACGCGTACCTATCCCTTCTACGGCGAGCACCAGGCGGGCATCCTCACCCCGGTCCAAGATCGATTGCACTTCGCCGCCTTCGACGTGATCACAAATTCCCGTGCCGAGCTGGTGCAACTCCTCAAAGAGTGGACCGTCGCAGCCGCCCGAATGACTCAAGGCCTCGGTGCCGGGGAGATCGGACCGACTTCCGGTCCGTACGGGGCACCCCCGGACGACACTGGCGAGGCCATCGGCCTGCCCCCAGCAGGGCTGACGATCACCTTTGGGTTTGGTCCGACGCTTTTCCGCAAGGAAGGCAAGAGCCGCTTCGGGCTCGCTGATCGGCAACCCGCCGCGCTGGAGCGACTGCCTCATTTCCCCGCGGACAATCTCGACCCACAACGGTCGGATGGCGACCTCTGCGTCCAGGCCTGCGCCGATGACCCCCAGATCGCTGTACATGCCGTCCGCAACCTCGCCCGCATCGCATTCGGCCGGGCTGCCATCAGGTGGTCGCAGCTCGGTTTTGGTCGGACCTCATCGACCTCGACGAGCCAGGCGACGCCTCGAAACCTGATGGGCTTCAAGGACGGCACCATGAACGTCAAAGCCGAGGATCCCACCGCCGTCGATACGCATGTCTGGGTGCCGGCCGATGCCGACAGCAAGGGGCAATGGCTGGCGGGCGGCTCATATCTGGTGGTACGCCGCATCAACATGACGATTGAGATTTGGGATCGGCAGCCACTGAGTGAGCAAGAGCGGGTCATAGGCCGGACGAAGGCCGAGGGCGCACCCCTGACGGGCGGCGCTGAGTTCAGCCAGCCGGATTTCACTCTCAAGGGCAGCGATGACGAACCGCTGGTGGCGACCGATGCGCATGTCCGGCTGGTGCACCCGAGCAACAACGGGGGCGCCAAAATGCTCCGCCGCGGCTACAACTTCGTCGACGGGAGTGACGGCCTGGGCCGCATGGATGCCGGGTTGTTCTTCCTCGCCTACCTCCGCGACCCCCGTACGCAGTTCATCCCGATTCAGATGAAGCTTGGACTGGGTGACGGGCTGAGTGAGTACCTGCAGCACACCGGCTCGGCCCTCTTCGCAATCCCGCCGGGCATCGCCCAGGGCGAGCACGTCGGTCAGGCCCTCTTCACCTAAAGCTCGCGCGAACCCGCCTCAGAGATCCGCGATTTCGGCACGACAGTTGGAATGGGTCGCTTGCGCTCAATCCCGTATCCGGTCCGAAGCCCTCGGATGCCGTTGCCCAACCAAGGCGCTAGGTAGTGTACGGCCCAGTCGATGTCGCTAGTCAGCAGCTCACGACCTCGCGGCCTCACCAGCTCGCCTTCCAGGGGCGTGGTCCAACGATCGTCGGAGCCGTCGATGCTCAGTCGCCACGCCAAGGCGGCCGCTACAGTCTGATGGCCGAGCTCGTTACCGTGCAGCCGATCTGCGAACCACAGTCGGGGATCCTGAGCGACCGGATACTGCTCGAAATCCATCACCACGACGCCGTGTCGCTCAGCCTCGGTGCGGATAATGTCGTTCAGCTTGGTAACCCGATCCCGAAAGGTCTTGCCGAGCGGGTTGATCGACGCAAGATCGGGCACAGTGAAGGTGAGCACCATTGCGCCTTGGCGGCGCGCTTGGCCGAAGATGATGACGTAGTCGGCGCGAATCGAGTCGAAGTCGCAGCGCGGCAGAATGACGTCGTTCATGCCTCCGAACACCGAAAGCAGGTCGGGTTCCATGGCCAGCGCGTCGTCAAGCTGGCTGGTCCGGATCTCCTTCATCCGGTAGCCGCGAATGGCGAGGTTCGCATACTCCAACGGCTCGTCTTGGCCATCAGCGATGTGCTGCGCCAGCCGATCAGCCCAGCCGCGGTAGCCGCCGTTCCCATCAGGATCTACTAGTCCTTCAGTACTGGAGTCGCCGATTGCCACAAAGCGCCGAAATGGTGTCACAACCCGATTCTTACGCTGGTGGGCAAGATCATCTCGTCAGCCCACCCATCGACCAGGCCTGCGGGCGCGAATTACCATCATGGATGAGGTGAGTCATGCCGGCGATCCGCGATGAGGAGTACGCCGCCGTGGTCAAGCGTGAGCGTCCGCTCATCCAGGCCACGGCATATCTCTTCACGGGTGATCCAGTCCAGGCCGATCGGGTCGTCCAACTCGTCTTCGCGCAGCTCTACCGACGATGGCCTGGGCTGCTACATCCACGTCTGGAGGCCCTCCGGGCCGTGGTGCACGCAGCCCGCGCACCGGTGCACCTGCCGTGGGAATACAGGGAGCGTGTTGAGCTGATCGATGGCACCCCTCCCGTTCCCGCTGCTGAACCAATCGTCGCGGACCTCCGGGCCCTCACATACGACCAGCGGGTTGCCATCGTCCTCGCGTCTTACGTGGGACTGACCACCGCTCAGATCGCTGAAGTGCTTGGGCGCGCGGCGGGCGACGTACTGAGCATCGCCGGGCGGGCCCGGAACATGCTGGCAGCCGGCCATCCGGAACGTATGAGTGACGAAGCATTCGTTCAGGAGCTCAAGGATGCAATCCCGTACGACATGCGCGAGTCACACGGCAGTGCTGACGACCTGGTCCACGGTCGCCGGCTCGCCCGCCGTCGCTGGATCCAACGAGGCTCCGCAGCCCTCGCCGCGGTAGTGCTGATTGTCGCTGCTGTCGTCCTGATCGAGCCCATGCATCCACCGGTTCCGGAGACGGCACCACCCGTGCCCACATCTGTACCGTTCAGGCAGAGCTGCGACCCATCCAGCGCGACGTGCCGGGCGCAGATCATGTTCAAGTGGCGGTCCAAGATGGTCGAGGTCACCAGGTCCTATCTGGATCCGACGGGGGAGTACTTCAGCGGATTCGGCTACTCATACAACAACCGCTACGACACGCCAAGCTTCTGGACCGGCCAAGGCGGTGCGCTGGCTTTCGAAATGTTCCGGCTTGACAAGGGCGCGACGGAGGTCTATCTGCAGATCGCCACGAGCCGTAAATTCGCCGTACGCTGCGGTGCCACCACCCACCAGGAGTGTTCGCAGATGAAGTTCATGGACGGCAACTTCTTCCTGCTCAGTGAATCGACGGTGGTCCGCAATGGCATCGAGGTTCAATACAGCCCGAGCGGCGAGGAGGTGATCACCGTCATCGCGCGAAACACCCAGCGCGGCAAGGACTTGGACATCAGCCGAGGCGACTTGATCAAGCTCGTACAGGATGAGCGGCTTCACTTACCCCAGCGCTGCTGTTACCGCCGCTAGGTTCCGTCCTCCCAGGATGGTTAACGTTGCCGCAGCAGCGCCAACCAGCTCAGGGGCCCTTAGGCGGCAAGATCGATCGAGTCGTGATGATCGTCGGGCGTGACAGGTGTCGGTGCGGGCGGATCGGATTCGTCCTGGTCGCGGCCTCGCGGATAGTCGAGCAGGGAGGGGATGACCGCCAGCAACCCGATCACGATGATGCCGACAATGACGACACCCGTGATCAAGAGCTGGATGATGTTCATAACTAATACTGCGCGCCAATCCTGTGCAAAACATCTATCCAGACTTTGTGTTTGCCAAAAAATCGGCGACCACCGCATTTCCCGCCGATGCCGCGGACTCGTCAGAATGGCGAGATGAACGCCTGGGCCGTGCAACAACCGGGACCGATCGAGAGCGAGCCGCTGCAGCGCGTGGAACGCCGAGTGCCAACCCCGCTTCCCAGACAAGTACGCGTCAAGGTCATCTGCTGCGGTGTCTGCCGGACCGATCTGCACCTAGCCGAGGGCGACTTGCTCCCGAAGCATCCCGAAATCACCCCTGGTCACGAGGTTGTCGGCATCGTCGATGCGCTCGGCGACGGCGCAACCCGGTTCGCGCTTGGCGACCGGGTCGGCGTGGCTTGGCTCGGTGGCACCGACGGCAGCTGCCGATTCTGTCGCCGCGGCGCGGAGAACCTGTGCATCGCACCAACTTTCACCGGCTGGGACGGTGATGGGGGATATGCAGACTTCTGCCTCGTCGACGAGGCGTTCGCGTACGCCCTTCCCGCAGGCATTGACGACCAGCACGTTGCCCCGCTGCTGTGCGCCGGCATCATCGGGTACCGGGCGCTGGTATGCGCGGCGGTTCCGCCTGGCGGCTCCCTTGGAATCTACGGCTTTGGCGGCAGCGCCCACCTCACTGCACAGGTGGCCTTGGCGCAAGGCCTGCGCGTCCACGTCCTGACCCGAGGCGAGGCCAACCGGCGACTCGCCGCTGAGCTGGGTGCCGATTCAGTCGGCGACGCACAAGACGCGCCCGCTGAGGCTCTGGATGGGGCGATCTTGTTCGCTCCGGCTGGCGATCTGGTGCCTGTCGCCTTGCGTGCGCTGGATCGCGGCGGGACGCTCGCGGTGGCTGGCATCTGGTTGTCCGACATTCCCGTACTCAGTTATGAGGACACACTCTTTCAGGAGCGGAAACTACGGTCGGTGACCGCCAATACGCGCGCTGATGGGGAGACGTTCCTCCGCCTTGCGGAGCGGCTCGGCGTACGCGCCACGACCGTGTCCTACCCGATGAGTGAGGCGCCACGGGCACTGGCAGATCTCAAGCACGGGAGGTTCAGCGGAGCTGCCGTCCTCCACAACTGACGCTTGATCACCCGACAAGATCACGAATCGCCCGGATCGCCGTCGGGCCGACTCGGCAACACCCACCAACGAGGCGCGCACCGATGCTGATCCAGTCTTTGACATCCTCGGTACGGAACGTAACTGGTCCAGTCCAGGCCCGAGCTGAGGCATCCCAGCGCTCCCCGCTGTTTGGATAGGCCACGACCGGCTTGCCGGTCGATTCTCTGGCTCTTCGGACCAGCGGGTACGCGTCCGAAGGGTCGATGCAGTTGACACCCACCGCAAGGATCTCCTCGACATCACGCGCGAACGAAAAGGCCTCGGCTGCTGGTTCCCCTGCCCGGGTCCGATCCCCGGCGCAGGTAACCGACAGCCAGCACGGCTGCCCGCTGCCATTGACCTCGGCTAACAGCGCCTCGACCTCGGCCAGGCAGGGAATGGTTTCCAGGGCGAGGATGTCGACACCGGACTCGGCGAGCAAGGCGATTCGCGGCCGGTGCCAGGCACGTAGCTCGTCCACCGACAGGTCGTAGTCGCCTCGGTACTCCGACCCATCGGCCAGTGCCGCACCGTACGGTCCGACCGAGCCAGCGATCCAGCGATCGATGCTGTCGTCGCAGCTGGCACGCGCCTGCTCGGCGAGGCATACGCTGCGCTGGATGAGCCGAGCAGCTTCGGATGGCCGAATGCCGGCTTGGGCGAACCCGCCCATCGAGGCTTGGTACGACGCCGTGGTCGCGACCTGGGCACCCGCCGTGAAATAGGCCAGATGCGCCTGAACGATGGCATCTGGGTTGTCGTGGAGCAACCGCGCCGACCACAGCGCGGAGTCAAGATTGTGACCCTGGGACTCAAGCTGAGTTGCCAGGCCACCATCCAGCACAACCGGACCGGCGGCAACAGCGTCAGCTAGCGGGATGGTCACCGATCCAACCTAGGTGACTGTCAGAACGCAGTTGAGCTATCGGTCAACCAGGCTCTGACAAGTCGGCGTTCTGCTCGTCGCGGAACTGGAGCCAATCCTGAGTCAGCGAAAGATCAAATCCAGATGATCCGTCAGTGCCAATAGTGATCAAACGCTCGCCGATGGCGACCAGCTGTTCGCCTAAGGTTTCGGGTCCACGGCGCGCCGAAGTGGAGCGCTCGATCTCGCCGGGATCCCGTCCGATCTTGGCGCACCACTCGTCAAGGACGCGGTTCTTCCTCGCCAGTGTGTCGATATTCCCGAATCCGTGCCAGATGTTCGCATGTTCGGCCGCCAATCGGAGGGTCCTCCGCTCGCCACCACCGCCGACCAAGATCGGAATTGGTCTGCTCGGCGCAGGGCTCAGTCGACTCCAACGTGAGCGAATCCGCGGCAACGACCCACCCAAGGCTGCGATCCGGGTGCCCGGTGTGCCGAACTCATAGCCGTATTCGGCGTAATCCCTTTGAAACCACCCGGCCCCGATGCCAAGGATCAGCCGACCACCACTGATGTGATCAACAGTGCGCGCCATATCGGCCAGCAAGTCAGGATTGCGGTAGGAATTGCAGGTCACCAAGGCGCTGAGCTCGACGCGCTCGGTTTGTTCGGCCCAGGCAGCCAGCATCGTCCAGCACTCGAAATGCTTGCCTTCCGGGTCGCCACCGAGCGGAAAGAAGTGATCCCACGTCAAGATCACATCGACTCCGGCCTCCTCGGCCGCGGCGACCGCCCGCCGCAGGTCCGCGTAGTCGGCGTGCTGCGGCTGCAGCTGAACCCCGATCCGAAGCGGACGGTTGGCGTACGGCAGCTCGGACACAACACTGCTCCCTCTCAAGGCATGGCGATTCCCGGCGGCAATGTTGGACTGACACTCTGACGAGCTGGTCGCACATTCCGACTCCTTCGTCGCTTGCAGCGTAGCGAACACGACCTCTGGTCGGCTCCTGACTTGCGCGCCGCAAGCTCCTGCAGTCGTCGGAGCGGCAGCTCGTCATAGTGCCAATCCGCTCAGTTCAGGTGTTTCGAATTCGTGTCGGCCATTGTGGCGCACAAGACATCGGACAAGAATGTGGCGTTGGTGTATCACACGATTGGAGGGGCACTCATCCCCCGCATACCTAGCCGTCTGGCGGAGGAGGTGCCATGAAGCATCGCAGTCCCCTCATCACACTTGCGGCCGTGGCGCTGGCCTTCGCGATCATGTTCATCGTCAATATGACGGTCAGCCCTCCGGGGAACAGCTCCAGTGGAACGGCAAGTCCGCAGGCGCCAGCGACGGCCACCGCCGGCAGCCCGTCGCCGACCGAGAATGCAGCTGACTCCCCATCCCCCGAGGGCAGCAAATTCCCCGAGAAGATCGTGTACACAGGTCGAGCCGAAGACAACGCCGGCGCGATTGCCATCCAGACAGCGGGCGCAGACTCCACGGCCGCGCCGGAACTCAACCCCGGGAGCCGGCAGGTCACTGTTGACGGTGAGAACCTCAATGCCGCACCGGTCAACGGCGACGAAGGTCTCTGAGCAGAGGAGATTTCATGGCCAGCATCCCAGTTCCCGCGCCGGAGGCTCCTGCCGCCGAACCTAGCGGCACCAAGATCGGCCCCGTAATAGTCGCCCTTGCTATTGGAAGTGCAGTCTCCATCGGGCTGGGCGTGTACGGGCGGCTGCATACACCTACCGGCTATGCGGTCAATATCGCGGGGTTTTCCAACGGACCGGCAGCGAAGGCGTTTCTGGCCACAATCGTGATGGCTCTGGCAATCGTGCAGACCGTGACGGCCATGGGCCTCTACGGGCGAATCCCTTTGCGTGGGTCCTGGGTTGGTGTCGTGCATCGCTGGTCGGGACGACTCGCGGTCCTGATCTCCGTACCCGTCGCTGTGCACTGCCTGTACGCCCTGGGCTTCCAGGCTTATGACGGCCGAGTGATCGCGCACTCGATATTCGGCTGCTTCTTGTACGGCGCCTTCGTCTTCAAAATGTTGATCTTGACCCGGGATGACTCACCGGGTTGGGCCCTGCCGCTGGCCGGAGGGATGGTGCTCAGTGGCCTGACGGCCCTTTGGATGACAGCGGTGTTGTATTTCTTCTTCGTATGATCCTTACGAGTGGCGCCAACCAGACGGAGAATCATGAATCCCTACGATCGACCGATCCAATCGTTGCCGATCTCCCGGCGTACGTTGATCATGAACACCGGGCTGGCCGCCGCAGCGATCGCCGGCCTCAGCTCCTGCACGACGTATGGATCCGCACCGGCCGCTCAGCCCTCCGAGACTGCTGGATCAGGCAGCGCGTCAGCTGGGGGAAGCCCTGGCACACCTCTTACGGTCAAGGAGGCAGACATTCCAGTCGGCGGTGGCAAGGTGTTTGCCGACGCCCAGACCGTGATCACCCAGCCCAAGCAGGGTGAATTCAAGGCATTCAGCGCAGTCTGTACGCATCAGGGCTGTCTGGTAGAGACCGTCACCAACACGATCAACTGCCCCTGCCACGGCAGCAAATACTCGATCACCGACGGCTCGGTAGTCAATCCTCCGGCACCCAAGCCACTTCCTGAGAAGACGATCAAGGTTAAGGGAGACAGCGTCACCGTCACCTAAAGCTCAATATGCGCGCTCAGCCTGTCGAACGCGCTTTCCGCATGTGCGCTGAGCCCGTCGAAGCGCCAAAACTTTGGTTTTCACAGGCTCAGGGCACATGCCACGTCATCCAAAGGCGATCATCTCGTTGAGTGTGGCCAATCCGCGGTTCACCAGCGCCTGCGCGCTCACGGCCCAGAGTCGTCGCGCCAGCTTCGGGTTGTTGGCCAGATCACTGACCTCACGCTGGTGTCCATCCGAGTAGTAGGCGCCCGTCACTTTGGCCACCTCAGATGATGTGGCCAAGTAGACAGGGGTGGTTGCTGCCTGGTCCGGGCTCGTCTGCATGGGTCGCGTGAGCATGAGCATCACGCGGCGTCCGCCCGCAACGTGCCGCCCGAGGTTGGTTCGAACGAAACCTGGGTCCGCTGCATTAGCGGTGATTCCGGTGCCCTCCAGACGTCTGGCGAGTTCATGGACGAACAGGATGTTCAGAAGCTTGCTGGTCTTGTAGCTGTCCGGCGTCAGAGGGGCGCCCGTGACCACACTGTTCAAATCGACCATTCTGACCTGCGAGTGGACCGATGACGAGATCACGATCACTCGCGCTGGCGCGGAGGAACGGAGCAGTGGAAGCAGCAAATGTGTCAGTAAAAATCCAGCCAGGTGGTTGGTCGCGAAATTGGTCTCGATGCCCTCAGCGGTGAGTACCAAGTCGCTGCGTGCTTGGGCAGCGTTGAGAATCAGACAGTCGAGGCGCGGCGTACTGTCCAAGATCTGGTACGCGAGGGACCTGACCTCTTGCATGAGCGAAAGGTCCGCCGCCACCACCTCGAGATCAGCGTTCGGTACGCGGCTCCGGATTCGCTCGGCCGCGGCTTCTCCGCGGTCGAGTGTGCGCGCCCCCATGAGCACCCGCGCTCCACGTTCGCCGAGCTGGACCGCGATGGCCTCGCCGAGACCGCTGGTCGCTCCTGTGATGAGAAACGTGGGCTGGCGCTCCGAGCCGGCGGACTCATCAGTCACCGGTGGCTACGATTCCGGCCTTCTCGATCATGATCACCGCGCTGCGTGTTGGCACCACCGGACGATGCAGCATGCCGGCAGGGACGCTGAAGGCCTGATTCGGCTTCAGTACAACGGCATCCCTGCCCTCCAGCTCGATGTGGAACTCACCCTGCAGGAGATAGAAGAACTCGTCCTGCTCATCGTGCTTGTGCCAGTGGTACTCCCCCTGCATCACCCCAAGGCGGATCAAGACATCGCCCACCTGGATCAGGGTTTGGTTATACCAAGGCTCCGTGACGGTGTCGATGAGTTGCGGAACGTCGATCGTTTGGAGGGTTTGGAAGAGCGGCTCGTACTGGATCGCGTAGCGGGTCAGGTCAGCGGTGGAGGCCTGATCGATGGGCTCAGTCATCGGAGCTTCCTCACGTGAGGCTTGTCTCAGACTCCCACATCAGCGCAAGTCAGCCTGATGCGCCGGCTCTGCGAAGAATTTGAGCGCGCGATCCACCACCACATCCGGCCTCTCGTCGGCGATGGAGTGTCAGGCGCAAGGGACGAATGCGACTTCCAACGCCGATCCACGGCCTACTTTTGATCTTGTCGTGAGGGCCGCACTTGCCTAAGCCAGGATTCTGGACTACGTCGCGAAAGGATGCCCAAACCGATTGCCTGACAGTGCGACACGAAAGTGGGACGATGCGGCCATGCCGCAAGACACCCGTGCCGGGGCGAAGTACGCCGCCGCGGCGCTGGCTCTCGCCGCGATGCTTGCCATCGCGCCCTTCTTCCTCGCTGCCGGGCTGATGGCGCCTGGCTGGGCGGTGGGAATCTTCATCACTGCCTGGCTCGTGCTCTTCGGTCTCGGCTGTTATTGGATCAGACGCAAGCCACTATGGGTGGTGCCGCTGCCGTTCATTGCGGCGGCAATCTGGCTGGGCGGCATGAGTGCCGGTGGAGCGTGGCTCGGGTGGACAGCGTGAGAGTGGGCCAGATACTCATCACTTATCTGCGGTGACGTTGGGCATTCGTTTCGCTATCACGATTGCTGCCGAGTGCTTCCGGCGATTGTGTAGGCCAGCCCATCGCCGCGACACCGAGCATCGCTCCCAATTGACGCGCCTCGGTAACCAGACTTGCCGCAAGGGCACGATGCTCGCTGGGCGCCGCCATGATGGCCCCACACTGGCTGGGGTGAAGATGGCTGGCCGAGAAACCCGAAGACGACCAGCCCCGGGACCAGCCAGACAAGGCTTAGCTTTTGAGCGGCTACTCCGGTCCAGGCGAGGCCGACACACGCCAGCACCAGGCCCGGTAGCACCAGCGTTCGGGCTCCGCGGCGGTCGGCAACGGCGCCCGCACGTGCGGACAGAAGAGGTGTGAACATTCCAGTCAATGCCAGTACCAAGCCGGCGGTCAGCACAGTGCTGCCGAGCCCGTGCTGCAGGAACAGCACCAGATCGACCCAGGTGCCAGGACCGCGAATTGGATCACGAACAGCGCTATCAACGACGTCGCCAAGAGGCGATTTCGCAGCAGCGCCAACGGAATCAGTGGCCGCGGAGATCGCGATTGGTTGTACGCGAACACTGCGAGCAGGGTGAGACCCGCCGACGTGGCTCTAGTGCTGCCCATCCGCCACGATTCATGGGCCGATCCTGACGCCTACCGGCTCCAGTAACACGCGGATACCCCGCGAGATCCAGATGCGCCGTTGCGATCCGGTGGTTGACGCGCCCGTTCGTCGGAGTTGCACTGGAGCGAGAAAACGTTCGGACCCAAAGAGGAGGTTGCCGTGCCGAAGGTGTTGTTGCTGACGGGGGATGCTGCGGAGTCGCTTGAGGTGATGTATCCGTATCAACGACTCATGGAGGAGGGATACGAGGTCGACATTGCCGCGCCGTCGGCCAAGAAACTGCAGTTCGTGATCCACGACTTCGTCGACGAGTTCGACACCTACACCGAGAAACTTGGCTACACCTGGCCGGCGGACGTGGCGTTCGCCGATGTCGACCCGTCGCAGTATGTCGCTCTTGTGATACCTGGCGGGCGGGCGCCTGAGTACATCCGCAACGACCCGGACGTGCAGCGCATCGTGCGGCACTTCATGGAGGGTGACCTTCCCGTGGCACAGCTATGTCATGCGCCGCTGGTGCTCGCCGCGGCCGGCACGTTGCAGGGCCGCCGGACCGCCGCATACCCGGCACTCGAGGCCGATGTGAAGGCTGCCGGCGCGGAATACGTCGATGGTGCTGGCGTGGTGGACGGGCAGATGGTGTCGGCACGCGCGTGGCCAGACAATCCAGCGTGGATGCGCGAGTTCATCGAAGTGCTCAGGGCGAAGGCTCCGGTCAATGGATAGCCAACATCAGCGTCCGGCCGTCGGTGGCGCGACGTCGCTACGGGTCGGTCGCAAAGGAGCATTTGACTAGGTGCGATGCTGGATCTGATGAGTGCGCGAGGGGGGATTTGAACCGGGCGCGACCACGCTCGTTCTGCCTAAATTGGCCAGTTTGAGCGTGAAATGAGCTCCCGTTGACTCCCGTCTCATCCAGTTGGAGCGTGGCACGTGCCACACGTTGTGGCACCGTCTCAATCTTGACTTCGCGTTCGACTAATCGAACACCGGACGCCTGTCAGCCTACACATGTAGTCGATGCTTGTCGGTTCATCCTTGAGCGCTGGGCGGAGCCCGCTGACCTCGTCGTTGCGAAGGTGTCCTCTGATGAGCGAGAGGTCGATGCCCCGCGTGAATCGCCTGACGAACCAGCAACGGACGACGCGTGATGAAAGGGGGAGTGCATGCGGGGTGCACGCGTCACGTCATCGTGCCTAAGGCGAGCCTCGGTATTCATCGGGTTGGTCGTTCGATTCCCTCGCGAGGTACCCACATCTTCGACAGGCACGGTGCAAGGCATCGTTGCCGGCATGTTCCGAGAACCCGATGCAGCACAGTCTCGCGGCAAAGGGTCTCCGACGAGCTTGAGTCCGGGATACCTTGTCCTCCACGGACGAAAGTAAGGAACAACTGAGAGCACGATGTGATGTTGAGCGCAAAAGGAATCGCACCAGGCTCGGTCGTCATCGTTCGCGACGAGGAATGGCTCGTCACGAAGATGGAGACCTCCGACGGAGTGACTCTTCTGTCGGTTCAGGGCCTCTCCGAGCTCGTCCGGGGAACACGCGCCACCTTCTTGGACAGCCTAAACAAGATCGAGGTCTCGATCCGGCCACCGCTTCATTGGTCGCCGACGACTCACCGTCCTACCGGTGCGCACGACTCTGGCCGGAGGCGACCGCCCGCAAGACTCCGATTCCCCTTGCCGACCGGCAACTAACCGTCTCGACCGAGGCGCTTGCGACGCAGCTGGCGTACCAGCAGTCAGCAGTCCTGAAGGCCCTCGAGCCGGACAGTCTGCGGCCACGGATCCTGCTGGCAGACGCGGTGGAACTTGGTAAGACGTTGGAGATCGGGATGATCCTCGCCGAACTGGCGCGTCGCGGCCGGGCCGAGAGCATCTTGATCGTCTCGCCACGTCACGTTCTCGAACAGATGCAGCACGAGTTGTGGACCAGGTTCGCTCTAACGTTCGTCCGGCTCGACTCGATCGGGGTGCAACGGGTCAAACAGGTCCTGCCCGCCAGCCGCAACCCGTTCACCTATTTCAAGCGGGTGATCATCTCCATCGACACGCTGAAGGAGGACCGGTTCGCCAGCGACCTCCGCCAGCACCGCTGGGACGCGGTGGTGATCGACGAGTCGCACAACATCACCAACTCCGAAACCCAGAACAACCGGCTGGCCCGGACGCTGGCACCCAACACCGACGCGCTGATCCTCGCCTCCGCCACCCCGCACAACGGTCGAAAGGAATCCTTTGCCGAACGCCAATGAGCTGTCCGACGCCCACCGGGCCGGCCGGGTTGCGGTCGCGATCGGATGCGCCTCAGACTACTTCGGACCGCGCGGCGGCGCCCAGTCCAACCTCGGCGGCCGGCTCTTCCCCGCCGCCCTGGCCGGAAAGACCGCCACAGTCCTCGGCGACCCCGACCAGCCGCACACCTAGACCTACATCCCCGACATCGGCGAAGGCCTCGCGATGCTCGGTGAACATCCCGACGCGCCCGGCCAGGTCTGGCATCTGCCCGACGACCGAACATCCACACCACCCGGCATCTGGTCGATCTTGTCTTCCAGCAGGCAGGCCCGCACACCCGGCTCCGCCAGATCAAGCCCTGGATGATTGGCATAGCCGCCTTGACCAACCGCACCCTGCACGAACTACCGGAGATGCAGTACCAGTTCGAGGAACCCTCCATCGTCGACAGCAGCAAGATCACCAACACCCTCGGCGTGCACGCCACACCGGTCGAGCAGGCCCTGGCTGACACCCTCGCCACCTACCGCACCGCGGCGACCGGGAGTCAACCCCAGCCCAGCCGCCCGCGCCTTCCGTAGTCGCAGACGCTCGTTGATGCGTGCAGTTCGGCGGCAGCAGTGGAAGGAAACGGAGAGATGGGTGATGTGATGCGAGCGATCGTCCAGGAGGCCTATTGTGTGGTCGCGAAGCTGGGCGGCGACAGCGGCCGATGGAGCCAAGCCCACCACGTACCCCGCAATCGTCGGTCCACGCCGTTGCCAGCACCCGTGGGGCGGTCCGCTTGGTGGACGACCCAACTGCCTCACTGAGCGCATCCCCGTGGGGCTGCTCGGGTTTGTGTGAGCAAGCTCAGATTCGCCAATCCGGTGGGAGCCAACCTGCCCAGGCCAACCCGCTTCCCGAAGCGTGCCGGGGTAGGGAGTCCAGTGAACAGCAGAAATCTGCAGCCACGGTTGCGGCACCTGCCGACGGCGGCCGCAGGCGGTCCCGCTCAAAGTCCCTTCAGCGCAGTTGACGGGCGGCCGAGCCGTCCCGTCGGCGTCCGTTGCGGGTCGTCATATGGGAGGGCTGTGCGTGCATTCATCGGCGGGGACCTGGCCGCCGGTCTTGACATGTGCGTGCGCGATGGAACCGCGGAGGCGGTGCCCATCTGATGTCGATGGGTTACGCCGCCTTGCACGATGGGTCGTAGGTTTGGCCTCGTGCGCGAAGCGGTGGACCTTGGGTCGGCTCGGTTCGCCGCCTTGATTGCCCCGGTGATCGATCGGGTTGTGATGGGCGTGGCGCGGGAGGCTGGGGTACGAAGCCATGATGTGCCGGCACGCGTGGGAACCACTGCCGACGCGGCTAACATGCATGGGACGCTGCATTTTGCCTTGCTGTCACGGGTGTCGCTCTTTCCGGATTCGATGCTGCCTTTCGGTATTACCTGGAGGAGAAGCGGAGAGGGGACCTGGCCGTCCTGGAGCAGGCGGGGCTGGTGCAGGTGACCGCTGAGGAACTCATTCAGGCCACGCCGCCAGGTCGCAGCTTGCTGATGGAGATGTGCGACAGGGCCGCGGAGGGCGTGAGCGAGTTGTGGGCCAATCGTGCTGACAGCCTTTCAGGCCTCAACGAACTGGCAGGCCGGCTCGTGATCAAGGCCCTGGAGACTGGCGGGGAGACGTACAAGACGATGGCTCCACCACACGAGCCTGCCGCGGCGGGGGCTGGACACTTCCTGTTTCATCGGTTGGCCGTCTTGCGCTTCCACCGAGCCGATGCACACGCCGCGGCTTGGCAGGCAGCAGGGCTCACCGTTGACAAGATCCGGCAGATGCCGCCGGGGCCGGGGCGGGATGCGATCGAGGCGGACACAAACCGGCTCGCTGGAGACCCGTTCGCCAGCCTTGCGCCCGAGGAGCGGCTTGGACTGCTTGCAGGGCTGGCCGCTCTTCGAGGCTGATTCTGAGATTGCTGAGTTGGGTCGGAGTGGGGTGAGATTCCTGTCGTGCTGTTCGAGATCCCGGTCCCTGTTGGGAGCCGTCGGTTCTGGTCACAGAGGCAAGGGTCGGTTATCGAAGACACTCTTCATGACGAGGGTGGAGCCCAACTCGTGTTGCCCGGGGGTCGGCGGCTGGGTCGACTTGGCCGGTGACCACAGCGGATGAGGCCTCCGAGACGACAGCCAGGCTCGGCTCAGTGGCCACTGCCTACCAGACACCCGTACCGGCGGTCGCCGGCGGATCCATCGGGCGTGGTTGGGCGTCGGTTGCATTCGTGGCCCTGCTCGTGCCGCCGGCTTCTGGCCTTCAACATTCCGAGGACTGGGCGTTAGAGCGTACGGCGCTCCGCCGAGCCGCGTCCACAGCCGGCGCCGATCGACCGGTAACCTGGCCTCAGATCGGGCGGCGACTTTTGCACCGGAAAGCCAGCGCACCGTCGACTCCCCCATTAGGACGGATGTTTGAGGTAGGCCCCGCGGCTGCTGGCTGTGTCGGCAGCCTGACCATGCGCGACAAGTCGGGCACCAGGTCGGCGCGAGCCTTCTGCACTGCGGCTCGATCGACGTGGTCGAATCCGGATGTCCGGTGGCTGCTCGACCTGGGCGAAGAGTCGAAGCGTCAGCGTCGCATCATTCGCGAGGAGCTGGAACCGGCTGAGGCCGACGCGGTCCGCGAGGCTGTCAGGCGAGTCTTGGGGGGCGAGAGTCTGCGCAGTATCGCGTTCGACTTCAACAAGCGTGGCATCCGGCCTGCTGGAGGGAAGAAGAACGGAGCGAGCAAGATCGACAAGTGGCAGGGATCCACCCTGCGGCGCGTGCTGCTCTCTCCTCGGATCGCTGGCCTGCGCGAACATAACGGCGAGGTCGTCGGCAAGGCGGTCTGGCCCGCGATCATCGATGAAGCTACTCATGATCGCCTGGTGGGGCTGCTGAAGGATCCCCACCGACCACCTCTCAACTACGGCAGGTCTCGTTTGCACCCGTTGGCTGGTTTGGTCTAGTGCGGATCGTGCGGCGGGCGGCTGGTCAGCTACCTCCAGCCGAGGCAGGGTCGCGGCTACGGGTGCCGGAAAGACGAGAACCCAGGCTGCGAAGCCCGAGTGCGAATCGCTGCCGAGCCATTGGTGGCTTGCATCGAGGGCTACGTGATCGACCAGTGGCGAAACCCTCGGGCTCGGTGGATCGCCCGGTCAGCTGACGATCGGCTGAAGCGCATCGCCGAGATCAGCGCTGAGATGGCAGAGCTCCAGCGGCAGAAGAGGGACGCATTCAGGATGAGGCTGCGAAGGGCGGTCGACCTCCAGACGTTCAGGGCGGTCACGAAGGAGATCGACACGGCTCTTGATGAGCTAGACAGGGAGCACAAGAGTTGACCAGCGAGGGCGGCCATGCCTGAGCTCCCCGACCCATCGCTAGCGTGGGAGGACCTGTCTACTGTTGATCGGCGCGCATTGACTGAGATGCTTGTCGACAAGATTGTCACGCTACGCATCCTCACAAGATCGTCGATGGCAGGCGCCACTACCTCATCCGCGCCATCCCGTACCAAGATCCCCAGCGGGAGGCTGAACGGCTCAAGGCGGTGCATGAGGCGCGGGTCAAGATCATCCCCAGAGTCTGAGCAGCGGCGGCGAGCCAAGCGCTCACCCGGTCGCGCAATGCGGCTCGCCGGGCCCATGACATGAATCGCTGGATAGATCCGGCGCTGGCCGCCATCTTTCGAGGTACTACTGTGCGGCGCTGTTGGCGGCACTGGACATCCTGAGGCGTAGCCGAGGACGATATATGGCGTATCGGCACCCGCTAGAGCTTGCTCCACGCCATTCTGGCCGATGCTCCTCTAACCCCAAAGATCGTTAATGTCCCAGCCACCAACGCCCCCAGGCCCGGGCTCACAGCGACCCACACAGCCCCAATCTCAACCGTGGCCGCAGCAAGGAATGCCGCCCGGCGGGCCGCAGCCTCCCTATGGCCCTGTCCCAGTTCAGCAGCTGCCGAAGAAGCCCAAGCGGTTCGGCTGGCTCGCTCTGATCATCACCGCCGTCGTCGCGCTCATTCTCGGCGTTATCTTCGGGGCCTCAGGAGATGGCACCACCACAACAACGGCAGAGCCGAACGCGACAGTCACCGTGACAAAGACCGCGAAGGCCGAATCAGCGCCCACTGCTAGTACGGCTCCGGCGCCCACGGAGACGACCAAGCCAGAGTCCAAGAGCACGATGGAGGAGGGCACCTACGAGATAGGTGTGGATGCACAGCCAGGCCGTTACAAGACCACGGTTCCATAGAACTCCACTGGCTGCTATTGGGAGCGAACGAAAGACGACAGCGGAGACATAGATTCGATCATCGCCAATGACAATGTCAATCCTGGTACCCGTGCGTCGATCACTGTGAAGAGCGGCGAATTCTTCAAGTCAAATGACTGCGGCACCTGGACAAGAGTCTAAGCAGCTTGAACGGCCCTGCTGACACCTCTAGCTTTTTGATCAATTTGGGGTGACAATCCCGGCAGAAGAGCCCTGTAAAGGTACGAAGTACCCGTGAAAAAGATCTTGATCTGCTTCGCCGGCCTGGTGTTGGCTGCCGGTTTCGCAACCCCGGCACACGCTCAGCAGCCAAAGCTTGTGACCTGCAATAACGGGCTGACGTTCCTTGCCGATATCTATACCGATCGTGTGCTGATGGGTGAGGGTTACATCGTGACCA
>JBKPTR010000337.1:0-6423 GCA_046735615.1 Actinomycetota bacterium | reverse complement strand
GGCCGCGCCCAGATCTCGACCGGGGTGGGATTCTTCGACCACATGCTGACGGCTTTCGCCAAGCACTCACTGATCGACCTCGAGGTTGAGAGCGCCGGTGACTTGCACATCGACGCCCACCACACTGTCGAGGACACCGCGATCGTGCTAGGCCAGGCCATTCGTTCGGCACTGGGCGACAAGAGCGGGATTCGGCGTTTCGGGAGTGCATTGGTGCCGCTGGATGAGGCGCTTGCCCAGGCAGTGGTTGACGTCTCCGGGCGACCCTACTGTGTCCACACGGGGGAGCCGACTGGCCAGGAGCACGTGCTGATCGGTGGTTCCCAAGGCGTCGCCGGGGTCGCGGCCAGCATCCCGTATTCAGGCTCCCTGACTCGGCACATCATGGAATCGCTTGCCTTCCACGCCCAAATCTGTCTGCACCTGACAGTGATTTCGGGTCGGGATCCGCACCACATCGTCGAATGTCAATTCAAGGCGCTGGCGCGTGCCCTCCGCGATGCCATTGCCTTCGATCCGCGGGTCGACGACATACCAAGCACCAAAGGAACCCTGTGACTAATTCTTTAGCACTGCTCGCGCGACCGACGCTTTCAGCGCGGAAGAAGGTTGTCGTCCTCGACTACGGATCGGGCAACATCCGCTCGGCCGAGCGAGCAATCGCCCGAGCAGGAGCAGACGTCTCCGTGAGCACCGATGCGCGGCTCGCGACCGATGCCGACGGCCTGGTCGTACCTGGCGTGGGTGCGTTTGCGGCGTGTATGTCAGGTTTGGCTGCGGTTGGGGGGCCAGAAATCATCGCCGCCCGCCTTACCAGCGGGCGACCAACGCTTGCTATCTGCGTCGGCCACCAGGTGTTGTTCGAGGCGGGGATCGAGCACGGCGTACGGACCGAAGGATGCGGCATCTGGCCCGGGCTGGTGGAACAACTCCACGCCGAACGGCTGCCGCACATGGGATGGAACATGGTCCAGGCAGCCACCAGCAGCCAGCTGTTCGCGGGTAGCGAATCCGACCGCTTCTACTTCGTGCACAGCTACGGAGTACGCGCGCTGCCTGCGGCTCCGCAGCGGCGCATCACGTGGGCCGAACATGACGGTGACCGGTTCGTGGCGGCGGTAGAGGAAGGTTCGCTCTGGTCCACCCAGTTCCACCCCGAGAAGTCAGGCGACGCTGGAGCTCGCCTGATCTCCAACTGGGTCGCGACGCTGTGAGCAAAACGCGCTGGCTCGACTACTGCCTCGCCAAGCCGGGCGCGTGGCGAGACGAGCCGTGGGAAGGTGATGTGGTCGCCAAGGTGGGCGACAAGATCTTCGCCTTTCTCGGAGCCGCCGAAAACCAGACGACGATCGGATTGAAGTGCGGCGACCGCGAGGCCGCTGACTTGTTGCTCGACCGCTATCAAGGTGCCGCCAGCAAGATGGCCTACATCGGCAAGCACGGCTGGAACACCTTCATCCTTGACGGCACGATCCCGCCCGATGAGATTCAGGACCTGATCGACGCTTCGTATGAGCTCATCGTGGCGAAGCTGCCGAAGTCCAAGCGTCCGGCGTGACCAACGGCTGGCGATAGGGTCGTCTGGTGCATTCGGCAAGTCCTTTAACCGCTGCTGCTCGGGCCGACCGGCTCGTGCTGTTACCGGCGGTCGACCTCGCTGGGGGACAGGCGGTGCAATTGGTGCAGGGACGCGCCGGCTCTGAACAGCGGTTCGGTGATCCGCGGGCCGCAGCTCAGCGCTGGCAGGACGCGGGCGCGGAGTGGATCCACCTGGTGGATCTGGACGCGGCTTTCGGACGCGGCAACAACGCCGAAATCGTCGCTGAGCTCACCTCCCACCTGCGGCTGAACGTCGAGCTGTCCGGGGGCATTCGGGACGATGAATCGCTGGAGCGGGCACTGGCAACCGGGTGCGCTCGAGTGAACATCGGAACCGCCGCCCTGGAGCAAACCGAGTGGTGCGAGGAGATCATCGACCTCTACGGGGACCGGATTGCTGTTGGACTGGATGTCAGAGGTAGCAAGCTCGCCGCCCGAGGTTGGACCCGGGAGGGCGGCGATCTCCTCGAGACGCTGCACCGGCTGAACAGTGCAGGCTGCGCCCGGTTCGTTGTCACTGATGTATCCGCCGACGGCATGCTTCGCGGGCCTAATCTCGACCTGCTGCGCCGGGTATGCGATGAGACCGACAGGCCGGTGATCGCCAGCGGTGGCATCTCCACCATTGAAGACATCTTGGCTCTCAGGGACATGGTGGGGATCGGGGTCGAGGGTGCCATCATTGGCACCGCGCTTTACGTCGGCCGCTTCACCATTGAGGAGGCCCTGGTGGCCGCGCAGCTGGACAGCACCACAGGGAGCAACGACACATGACCGCCGCGACCGCCGACACCGGCCGCTTCGTTCAACGGCTCGATGGCCGCCTTCATGACCTACTAGCCGGGAAAAAGATCGTGATGTCCGGCGTGACGGGGTTCATTGGCGAGCAGTTGCTGTGGAAAATCTTGACTGAACTTCCCGACACGTGCCCTTCGGTACTCGTCCGGCGCAAGGGCTCGGCCAGTGCATGGGACCGAATGATCGCAGTTGTCAAAAAGCCGATCTTCGACGATCTTCGTAAAGCGGCCGGGAGCGCAGCGGAACTTCTGGACACCAGAGTTGAGGTCATCGAGGGCGACCTGCCCAATGTCCCGCAATTGCCGACCGATCTTGACGTGGTGGTGCACTGCGCCGGTGACGTCTCCTTTGACCCACCGATCGACCAGGCCTTCACAACGAACGTGATCGGCACCAAGGCGTTGCTGGATCGCATGCTTGAGGCGGTCACCGACGACGCGGGGGAGCTGCGCCGGATCCCGCACTACGTGCACATCTCTACCGCGTACACGGCCGGCCGCCGGCGCGGTGCGATTCCCGAAGCGCCGCACGTTCACGACATCGATTACAACGCCGAGACGGCCGCTGGCCTTGCCATGCGGGACCTCATCGAGGAGGAGTCGCGTACCTCTGCCCAGCTTGCGAAGCTCCGCAAGGAGGCTGAGCGCGAGCACCGGCAGGCCGGGTTCCTGACCACCGCCGCCACCACCGAGCGTCGTCGCATCGAGTGGGTCCAGGCGGAATTGGTCAAGGCCGGTACCGAGCGGGCGCGCTCGCTGGGCTGGACCGACATCTACACCTTCACCAAGGCACTCGGCGAACGCGTGGTAGCCGATATTGGCCGGGACGTGCACGTCTCGATCGTCCGGCCGGCGATCGTCGAGTCCTCCTGGCTGCATCCGTATCCAGGTTGGATCGAAGGCTTCAAGATGGCGGAGCCGTTGATCTTGGCGTACGGGCGCGGCGAGCTTCCGGAGTTTCCGGCGACACCTGAGGCGGTCGTGGACATCGTGCCCTGTGATCATGTAGTGAATGCCATCCTCGCGGTCTGCGCCACCCAACCCGAGATCGGGCACCCGGAGTACTACCACGTGAGCTCCGGCGCCCGGAATCCTTTGACCTTCAAGGACACCTATAGCTACATCCGCGCTTACTTTCAGGCCCATCCCTTCGAAGGCGGTCCGCGCGGGGCCGCGCGCTTACCGCAGTGGACGTTTCCCGGCGCCTCGTCAATCGAGCGGCTGCTCTCCACCTCAGAGCGCGCCCACAAGTTGGCCGACCGGCTACTGGACCAGGCGCCGCGTTCGGACCGGACACGCAAGATCGCCAAAGACCTGGACCGGACCCGGGTACGCCTGGATTTCCTGCGGCGGTATCACACGCTCTACAAGGAGTACGCGCAGTCGGAGCTCCACTTTGTGGATGACAACACCCTTGCTCTGACTCAGGCGCTGCACCCGGATGATCAGGCGGCCTTCGCCTTCGATACTTCCGTCTTCGACTGGAAGACCTATATCCAGGAAGTGCACTGTCCCTCCATCACCGCGCCGCTCCGCCGCATGGACGCGATCCGTAACAAGCGCGGCAACCGGCCCACCACGATGAAGGACCTGGACAAAGACACTGCAGGCTCGGCGGCGCTGGCGATCTTCGACCTAGACGGCACGATCATGTCCACCAACGTGATCGAGCAATACCTATGGGCCCGATTGCCAGAGCTCTCACTTACGGGTCAACTTGCCGAGGTGGGTCAGGTCATGCGGCGGCTTCCGTCGTACTTGCGTGCCGAGCAACGAGACCGCGGCACTTTTCTGCGCGCGGTCTACCGCCGCTATCGAGGTGCTGATCTGGCCGCCCTGGAGCGCTTCGTTGACACCTCCATGGCTCCTCATATCTTGAGTCGGCTGTCCCCGGAGGCGGTACGCAGGATTAGGGAACATCGCGCCGCTGGACACACCACGATCTTGATCACCGGCGTGGTGCGGCCGCTGACCCGGCCCATCCAGCCGCTGTTCGACGAGATCGTCGCAGCCGAGCTCGGAGTCGACGAGGAGGGCCGCTGCACCGGATTTCTCACCGCGCCGCCTCTGGTAGGGGAGTCTCGTGCAGCCTGGCTCAAGCACTACGCGGCGCTGCACGGGGTCGACCTGGACTGTAGCTTTGCGTACGCCGACTCCCACTCTGATCTGCCGATGCTGGAAACCGTTGGCAACGCGGTGGCGGTCAGCCCCGACATCCCGCTGATGCGGGCTGCTCATCGCAACCAGTGGTCGGTGGTGGAGTGGAAGATCAAGCCGATCATGCCGCGCTGGGCGCTTCCGACGTAAGGAGATTGGTAGATGGGCCGACCCGGCTTCGTTCTCGAGGTCGACGATCGCACTCCGCCGCTGCTAGTGCCGTACGGAGATCGTTTCCGCCTTGAGAGGTTTCCGCTCGACACCCGGGTGATCTACCCTGCTGAGTCGCTGACCTCAGTCCCAGGCCTTGGTGAGGCGATCAGTGCTGCACTGGATTCACCACGGCAGTCGGAGCCACTTTCGGCGTTGCTGGAACCGGCGATGCGGCTCACGATCGTCTTCGATGACATCGGCGTCCCCACGCCGAAGATGCGGCGACCAGACATCCGCGGAAAGGTGATCGAGGCCGTACTGACTCGAGCGGCGGCAGCCGGTGTCGATGATGTTGCCCTGATGAGCGCGAACGGTCTGAACCGTCGGATGACTGCCGAGGAATTGCAGTGCATCGTCGGGGAGCGCGTCTTTCGGTCCTTCTTTGCCGATGGTCTGCTGACCAATCACGATGCCGAAGACCTCGAGAATCTGGCCACCATCGGCAGCACGACTACCGGCGAGGTCGCATTGAATGCGCGGGCCGCCGGCTCGGACTTGTTGATCTTCGTCCATCTTGTCGTCGCACCCCCCACCAGTGGCGCGGCGACGATCGCCGCCGGCCTGGGCTCGACCGCCACGATCGGGCAGCTGTCAGGGCTTCGAGCTCAGGGCAGTGCCGCGACCGCCGAGATCGCAGACCTGGTGTTCTCGGCGGTGCGGGTATTCCAGATCGATGTCGTGCTCGACAACGACGTTTTCGCCTCACCGTTGGAGTTCTTGGGCCACCGTGAGTGGGAATGGAGTCTCAAGGACAGGGCGACCTGGTTCGGCGTACGTCGGGGCCTGGAATGGAGTCCACAGCGTGCTAGGCGTCGGCTGATGAACCGCGCCGAGGGTGACTACCATGCCACCTCGGTGACCGCTGGTGCGCCGGAGGCGGTCGAAGAGGTGAGCCGGGCGCAGGTAATAGCCCAGCAGCTCGTCGAGGTGTCCGCGGCAGCAGATGTGGGCGTTATCGGGGTCAGCGCGCATACACCGTACAGCGTCGACTCGGTGACCAACCCGATCCTCGCCGCGTGGAGCGGACTCGCCGCCGCGTTTGGCTCGCATACCGGCACGCCCTTCGTCCGGCCAGGTGGCGCTTTGATCTTGTACCACCCGCTGCACGCGGAGTTCTCTCCGCTGCACCATCCGTCGTACGTGGACTTCTTCGCCGACGTGCTGACCATCACCACGGACCCGGAACAGATCTCGGCCGACTATGAGGAGAAGTTCGCCAACGACTCTTGGTACGTCCATCTGTACCGCACGAGTCAGGCATTCCACGGGGTGCATCCGATGTACCTCTGGTACCAGATCGCCGCCACGCAACGACACTGCAGCGACATCATCTGGGTCGGGGCGGACCGAGAGAGCGCCGCACGGATGGGTTTTCGCGCAGCCTCCACCCTTGCCGACGCGCTCGAGATCGTGGCATCGACAGTCGGCCGCACCCCATCGATCAGCTATCTGCACGCCCCGCCGAGGGTTCTGGTTGACGTCAAATGAAAATGGTCGGCCGGTGAGACGGATGAGGTGGGCGCGCCTGGCTCCAGTGCGCGCCGTGCGCGAATGCGTACAAGTGGTTGGCGTCAAACCTGTGGTGCGTAAGGAACTATCGGTCGAGGTCTACGGGCTCGACGAGCTGCGCCAGCTGGACGGGCCCGCGTTGATCATG
>JBKPTR010000336.1:0-4647 GCA_046735615.1 Actinomycetota bacterium | reverse complement strand
CTTGTCGTTCAGCCAGGCCGCCGTCGCCGCCGGGCATGGCGTTGCTGGATTGACCCAGCGCGTGCTGTTCGTGGAGATCCTCAGCTGGTTCGTGGCGATGGGTTGGCTCGCTTACCGGCAAACCATCGCATCAATCGAAACGAAGGTCGACAGGATGCTGTCGTGACAGCAACAGCACTCGGCACTCGCCTTGATCAACTGCCAAGCCGAGTGATGTGAGCCGAGTGATATGCCGAAACGGATCTAAATAGCTGCGACAGCCATACATGAGACTCTGGGCATCCCTCTGGACGCGCGCCGCCGACCTAGGGATGCCCAGCGACTACATACAGCGCCGAGAACGCGACCCTTGATGTCGGTGATAATCAAAAAACTGCAAAGGGATTGAGGTCGCGTGCAAGAATTATCCGTTGCTTCACGAGCACAAGAAAGCATTCCCAGTGGCTAACAAGCCCGTAAAATCAGGCGCGTGAGTTCCGACGTGGGGTCGATGTCGGATCAACCTAAACCTCCCTCCCCGGTTTGTGGCGTCTCTGGGCTTCTGTTTGCTGCGCTCCTCCTAGCGCTGTCCCTAGTCAGACAGTCACCTGACCTGGCTGAACCGGAAAACGTCTACGCGAATTTCTACAAATGGGGCATCCTGCTCATCTTTGCGGCCTGGATTGCCGCCATGACCCGCTTACGAGCTCGCCCGATTCAGGAGGGATCACCATGACCGAACCGCTGGCACCCGAAGATTTCCCTGGTCCTCCGGGACTGCCGTTCGTCGGCAACGTTCGGGCTATCGATCTGGCGCAGCCGATCGAGAGCCTGATATCCCTTGCTCGTGAGTACGGGCCGATCTTCAAGCTGACCTCACCTGCTGGCATCTCGGTGGTGGTGTCCGGCGTCGACCTGGTTTCGGAGATCTGCGACGACGCTCGCTTCGACAAGGTCATCACCGCGGGCCTGTCGATCTTGGCCGAGGGGCCAGTTGATGCTGGCCTGTTCACGGTCCACACCGATGACCCGATGTGGACCCGCGCGCACGGCATCTTGATGGCGCCTTTCAGCATGCAGGCGATGCGGGACTACATGCCCGCAATGATCGACATCGCGGATCAGCTGATGGGTAAGTGGGATCGGCTCAATCCCGGCGAGGAGGCCGATGTCCCTGCCGACATGACTCGACTGACGCTCGACACGATCGCACTGTGCGGATTCGGATACCGCTTCAATTCGTTCTATCGCGAGACGCCGCACCCATTCGTGCAGGCGATGGTCCGAGTGCTCGACGAGTCGCAGGCTCGGCTCCGGCAGTTGCCGATCCAAACCCGGCTCAAGATCAGTGCACAGCGCCAGTTTGAAGAGGATCAGGCCTTCATGGCCAGCTTGGTGGATGATCTGATCCGCAAGCGCCGAGCCATAGGTGGTGCCGCGGACAACACCGACCTGCTCGGCCGGATGATCACTGGAGTCGACAAACAGACCGGACTAACTCTTCCTGACGAAAACATCCGGGCCCAGTGCCTCACGTTCTTGATCGCCGGCCACGAGACGACGAGTGGACTGCTGTCGTTCGCCATCTACTTCCTGCTCGAGCATCCGGAATACCTCGACCGAGCCCGTGAGGAAGTTGATCGAGTACTCGGCGGCACTCTGCAGCCGACCTTTGATCAGGTGCATGAGCTGACTTACGTACGCCAGGTCCTCGATGAGGCGCTGCGGCTGTGGCCGACGGCGGCGGGATTCAGGCGTCACGCAAGGGAGGACACCGTGATCGGTGGCGGGCGCTACGCGATCCCGGAAGACCTGGGGATGATGGTCCTGTCCCCGATGTTGCACCGTGACAAATCCATCTGGGGCGAGGACGCCGAAGATTTCAATCCCGACCACACCACGCCGGAGCGGATGAGTGCAATCCCCCCGAACGCGTACAAGCCGTTCGGCACTGGGCAGCGGGCCTGCATCGGGCGGCAGTTCGCCCTGCAGGAGGCGGTCCTGGTACTGGGCATGCTGCTGCAGCGGTTCGAGTTGATCAAGGATCCGAGCTATCGGCTGCACACCAAGGTGACTCTGACCGTCAAGCCGGCCGACTTCTCCATTCAGGTCAGGCGTCGGGCAGATCGCCCGATCGACACGGCCGAGCCGGTCAGCGCTCCCGCTGAAGCGCAAGAGACTCCGCGGCCGATCGTTGATCACCGGCATAACACGCCATTAGCCGTGCTGTTCGGGTCAAACCTCGGAACCGCTGAGGGCCTTGCCACCCGCCTCGCCCAAGAAGGGACCGAGCGCGGCTACGACATAACCCTGGGTTCCCTTGACGATTTCGTTGAGCAGCTGCCCGCTAAAGCAGCGATCGTGGTTTGCTCCTCTTATAACGGGCTGCCTCCAGACAACGCGGTCAAGTTCCACCATTGGCTCGACGAGGCGGGAGATGACACGTTCGACGACTTGTCGTACACCGTTTTCGGCTGCGGCAACACCGAGTGGGCGACCACATACCAGGCAGTGCCGACTGAGCTCGATGCAGGGCTCGAGCAACATGGCGCCAAGCGCATACATCCTCGTGGTGCCGGTGACGTCCGCGGCGACTTCGATGCCGCGTACCGCAACTGGCACGACACACTCTGGAAAGACATCGCCACCGCCGTCGGTGTCGATGCGCCGCACGAGACGGATGAGAGTCAGCCGAGGCTGTCGATCACCGTAACGAATCGGCAGGTGACCAACCCGGTCATCATGTCCTATCACGCGCAGGCAGCGGTCGTGCGTGACAACCATGAGCTGTTGGGCACCAACGCAGGCCGCTCGACCCGGCACCTGGAAGTCGCCCTACCCTCGGGTGTGGCCTATAAGGCAGGCGACCACCTCGGAGTGCTGCCACGCAACAACATCAACCTCATCCGACGCGTCATGCTGCACTTCGGGCTGGACGCCGGCTCCTATGTCACGATCATCCCGAACCGCGGCAGCCACACTCATCTGCCCATCGACGAGCCAGCTCCCCTGCTCGGCATCCTGGGCAGCTGCGTTGAGCTTCAGGATCCGGCAACCCGCAGCGACATCGAGGTGATGGTGCGCTACACCAGCGATCCGGAGCAACGGTCATCGCTCGAGGGCCTCGTGGGCAGCGATGATGAATCTCAGACGAGATTCCGCAACGAAGTGCTGGCGCGTGGCCGATCCTTGCTCGACCTGCTCGAGGACTACCCAGCGTGCGATATGCCGTTCGAGATCTTCCTCGACCGCCTGCCACCCCTGCGCCCCCGCTACTACTCCATCTCCTCCTCACCCATGGTCAGTCCCGACAAGTGCAGCATCACCACCGGAGTGTTGCGCGGCCCAGCCCGCTCGGGGGTCGGCGAGTTCAACGGGGTGTGCTCCAGCTACCTGGAATCGAATGCCCCGAACAGCACGGTTTTCGCTTTCGTACGCGAGCCAACGATCGCCTTCCGGCCGCCGGATGATCCACAGCTACCAATGATCATGATCGGTGCCGGTACCGGGCTTGCGCCCTTCCGCGGCTTCCTCCAGGAGCGGGCCGCGCAGCGAGCAGGAGGGGTTCCCGTGGCCACTTCATTGCTGTTCTTTGGTTGCCGGACCTACGCGGACGACTACCTCTACGAAGATGAGCTGAGCCGCTACGAAGCCAACGGCGTGGTCAAGGTGGACGCCGTCTTCTCCCGCGAGGGGAATCCACAACGACGCTACGTCCAGGATGCGATCATCCAGCGGTCCGACGAGGTCTGGGATCTTATCGCGAACCAGCGCGCCAATATCTATGTCTGCGGCAATGCCAACACGATGGCGCCCGGCGTTCGCACCGCACTGATCCAGGTATTCCGGATGAATTCTGGCGCCTCGACGGACGGCAATAACTGGCTCGCCGGCTTGCGAGCCGAGGGCCGGTTCCTCGAAGACATTTGGGGCGGCTGACGATCATGGCCGAACCGCCGATCACGCAAAATCAGACACCATCCCCAGACGCTTCGTCTCCAAACAGGGCGAGAACAGGCGGCCGCATAAGCCGGCGTCGCGTTGCAGCATCCGATACGGTGCGGCTTGCCCGGCTGACGGCCCTGTCGGGCATCCTCTTCTCTGCCCTATTTGTGGTGTCGGTGGTCCTCATCTATACGACGCCCAGACTCTCGGCATCAGATGCGGAGATCACCGCGTTCTACACCGGTAGTAGCACAATCCTCGTCACCGTGGGTCTCTATCTGGTCCCGTTTGCCGGGATCATTTTCCTCTGGCATGGCCACGCCACCCGGCTGCTGATCAAATCCTGTACGCCGGTGCCATCCGCAATTCCGTATGGTTTGCAGCTGGTATCCGGCGTCCTCTTTGTCGTCCTGCTCTTTGCGGGAATGGCGTCGGCCGGCTCGGTCGCGCTTTTGAAAGATCTGACAAATGCGCCGCTGCCCTCGGCTGATTTCATCCGGGGTGTCCTCGCGGTCGGCTACGGAATGGTCTTTGTCTACGCAATTCGCGGTGCGGGCATGTACGCGCTGACCACGACAACCTTGCTCCGGCAAACGGGGATCATGCCGACCTGGTTGGGCGTCGTGAGCTATCTGCTGGCGATCTTCTTGCTGGTAAGCACGACGCTGCATCCGGTGGTCGTACTCCTTCTCCCCACTTGGGTCGTGATCGTCGGCCTGGTGG
>JBKPTR010000335.1:0-5349 GCA_046735615.1 Actinomycetota bacterium | reverse complement strand
GCGATGACCAGCGGTGTCACTGACGGCAAGACCACTCGCAGGTAGGACCCGCAGGCTGTTGTCGTTGTCGGCGGTGATCCAGACCTTGATCTTGGTTCCGCTCGGCAGCTTGTCCAGCCGGGTACCCCGGTAGTAGAAGGCAAGGATCTGTTTCCAGGACAGCCCTTTCCGGGCGGCCCCGTAGGCGCCGTACTGCGACATGCCCCAGCCGTGGCCCCAGCCAGCGCCGCGGATCGTGAAGCTTCCTGATCTTGCCGAGACCGCGGGATCAGCATGAGCGGGGATTATCGTCAGCACCGCAGAGGTCGCGATCACAATGAGGGCCGTGGCAGCACCCAGAAACCGCCTGATCCAGTTCCGGACCGCGGTGGCGTCAAGTGTCGGGGAAGGAGACATGACCCGTCCATTCATTGGGAAGTGGCCATAGCCTGCAGCATGTCAACTGCGGCACGCAAGTGAAAGAAATAGATTGATGTTACTAATGTGTCGTTTTACGGCGGGCTAAGAGTCGAGTGTGACCTCAGCGCCTTTCTCGGCAGAGACATAGCAGGCATCGATCACCACGGCGCGGGCCAGTGCTTGCTTGCCACGATGGTTGGTGTAGTCACCGGATCGCACCTTGGCAATAAAGTCCACGACACACTCGGTATGCAGGCCGTCAGGTGGGACGTTGGGATGCAGCGTCGCCGGTATGCCCTCTTTCTCTGTCCAGATGTTCAGACTGCGATGCGGGTCATTGGGCGCGCCCCACTCGATGCTGGCGCCGCCGTCGGAGCCGTAAAGGGTCACATAGCACTGATCTTTCGGGATCCATTGCGCCCAGCTGGATTCCAGCAGTAGTGTCCCGCCATCCTGCAATCGCAGGAAGGCAGTTGAGAGGTCCTCGACATCGAAGGCACCTGCCTGCCCTCCGGTCTTACGCATGAACGCCGAACTCCCCTTGCCGCGCGGACCGAACTCCGCGTACGTCGCGGCCGTGACGGCCCGAACCGGCGGCTCATCCAGGAGGTAGAGCGCGATGTCGAGCATGTGCACTCCCAGGTCCATCAGCGGTCCCCCGCCGGAAGTGGCCCGATGGGTGAACCAGCTGCCAAGCCCTGGGATACCTTCGCGGCGCAACCAGCCAGCCTTGGTGTAGTAGATCGGACCGAGTATGCCGGCGTCGATCATGTTCTTGAGGACTTGGACGTGGCCGCGTCGGCGATGATTGAAGGAGACATCGAGGACACGGTCATTGCGCTCGGCCGCCTCAACCATGAGTCGAGCGGTGTCGGCGTTCTCGGCCATCGGCTTCTCCGATAGCACATGCATGCCGGCATCCAGCGCCGCAATTGCGATGGGAGCGTGCAAGGTGGTGGGTGACGCGATGCTCAGCAGATCAAGCTGCTCATGATCAATAAGATCCCGCCAGTCTGTGTAGCGGTGCTCCTCCCGGATGCCGTACGCCGCTGCGAAGTGCTGCAGCGCCTCAGTTTCCATTCCCGCCAGTGCCACAAGATCAACATCAGCTGCGTCCGCGTACGCCGTCATGTGCTGCTGACCGGCCCATCCGAGACCGATCACACCGGCCCGGAACCGATCTTCGGCGCTCATGCGCTTACGCCCTCGGCGATGCCGCCTCTGTTGAACTGGGGCGCCGGCTGGTTGATCACCGCAGGCGCAGAGAAGTCGGCATTCTGGTCGGGCCTGCCCCACAGCACTGCATTGGCCAGCACCCGCCTGATGTCAGGGTGGTGGTAGACCGGGTACTCCTGATCACCCGGTGAAAAGTAGAACACCTTGCCCTTGCCACGCTGCCAGCAACAGCCGGATCGAAAGACTTCGCCGCTGCTGAAGGCGGAGATGAAGATCAACTCATCCGGTGCCGGGATGTCAAAGAACTCGCCGTACATTTCATGCTCATTGATCACGATGGGTTGCGGAATGCCAGCTGTGATCGGATGGGAGGGGTTGACCGACCAGATGAGTTCCGTGTCGCCGGAATTGCGCCAGGCCAGGGAGCACGTGGTGCCCATAAGTCGGCGGAAGATCTTGGAGAAGTGGGCGGAATGCAGAACCAGTAAGCCCATCCCACCGAGAACGCGCCGATGTACTCGATCTACTACCGCATCGTCGACGCTGGCATGAGTCGCATGTCCCCACCAGGTCAACACATCGGTCGCATCCAGGACCTCCTCGGTTAGGCCGTGCTCTGGCTGATCTTGAGTGGCCACGGTGACGGTAACGGAATCGCCGAGCAATTCCGTGATTCCGGTGGCGATGGCACCGTGCATGCCGCCTGGGTAGCGCTCGGCCATGCCCGCACGATCGCGTTCGAATTGTTCGTGAAAGTTCTCGCCCCACACGGTGACGCGGATCGGTGAAGTCACGTCTGCCTAGTGTGCCCGACAGGACCCGAACGGTTCCACGCGGCCGACACTCTGGTACGCCAGCACCGGCCGGGTGAATCATGAGGCATGGACTCCGAGGCCTTCTCCGTGCGGCGGCTGGAACTGCGGGCATTCGACCTCAGTGAGCGAACGATCCGGCGCGGTGAGGCATCCGCGGTTCGCCGTATCGAGCGATGGCGACAGCGTGCCTACCTGATCGCCCAGTGCGCGGTGACCGCGGGCCTCGCGTGGCTGATCGCGAGCCTGCTGCTCGGTCATGAAGTGCCCTATTTCGCCGCGGCAGCGGCTATCCTCGTCCTCGGTATGGCCTACGGGCAGCGCCTCCGTCGTGGTGTGGACGTTGCGATCGGTGTGACGCTCGGCGTCGCGCTGGGCGATCTCTGGTTAGTCTTGTTCGGAGCCGGAGTTTGGCAAGTTGTGCTGGTCTGCGCAATCGCCATGTCACTCGCGACCTTGGTTGGAGCAGGCCCGCTGATCACGACCCAGGCCGGCGCCAACTCAATCGCAGTGCTGGTCATGGCGCCCAGTCCTATTTATGGATTTGAACGCTGGACCGATGCAGTAATTGGCTCCACGCTCGCGTTGCTGATGGCGACTGTGGCACCGAGTGGGCCGCTCCGCAAGCCAGGTGAAGTCGCGGCCAAAGTTGTCGCCGGAATGGCTGACACGCTGGAGGCGGCAGCCGATGCGCTCGCAGCGAAGGATGAGCACGCTGCTAGTGCAGTGCTGGGTCGGGTGCAGGCAACAGAAAAGGATCTGGCTACCTTCGACGTCGCTGCAGCCGAGGGCCTCGAAGTGGTCCGCCACTCCCCTTTTCGCCGACGACAATTGGGCCTGGCAATCACATTGTCCGACTTGCACCAGCCGCTCGATTCTGCCGTCCGCAACCTTCGGATACTGGTCCGACGTGGTGTTGTCGCAATATGGCGGGGTGATGAGGTGCCGGTGGCCTATCAGGATCTGGTCCGACGACTGGCCGAAGCGTGCACATTCATCGCTCACGAGTTTTCGGAGCACCGGCTTCCCACCGCTGCAAAGGACCGCCTGCGAGAGATCGCCGAGGCCACTCCGCATCTTCAGCTCACGCACTCCATCTCGGCCGTTGTGATCTTGGCTCAGATCCGCTCCATTGTGACCGACCTGATGGAGCTCACGGGCATGGAGTATGTAGAAGCGCGGGAGCTCGTTCCCGGCATGGACTGAGCGATTTGCTTGATTTGGCTTGTGTCGGGAGCTGACGTAAGGTGGTGCACTGCCGACGCGGGGTGGAGCAGCTCGGTAGCTCGCTGGGCTCATAACCCAGAGGTCACAGGTTCAAATCCTGTCCCCGCTACTACGAAACACCTAGTCAGGGCCCGATTGCTGTAAGTGCAACCGGGCCTTGATCATTTTCGTTAGCCATCCGTTAGCGAACGTTGCCGTCTCTGATTGCGCTATCGGCGTGTGCGGTGACGCTGAGCTTGCATAGCCATCGACCGAGATACTGATATCGAAGGTCGCCCATGAGGACAGGCTTCGCCCGCTGCCCAGAACACCAACACGGGCCGCTTCTAGTTGTTCCGTGTCAGTCCTCCCGAACGATTCAGCCTGCGACGAGGTATCTGTCGAGGCGGCCGGCTCGAATTGCGGGGCAGTCGAGGATGCCAGAACAGAGCGGTCGAATGGCCCGGCCCGGATCACTGGCACAGCGGGTTACTGTCGCAATGCGCCCAGACCCACTTGGACGTCATTGCGTACCGGCCAGCGAGGCTTGTGCGCCGCCAGCACTGTTGTGCATGGCCGGCATCACCGCAGACTCTGACCGCCCTTCGCCAAGCTGTCACCGGGACTCCGCTCAGCTGCAAGCTGATGCGGAGTCCCGGAAATTGATGCCGAGTTGTCTTGCTCCTACGGTTACCCGACGCCAACGGCGATCGGGACCTTGGGCTCAGTGGTGTCTCGTTGTGTGAGTGGCCCTGAGGAACTCCGCAGCACCCGAATTCCGAGGATCGGCTTGATGATCACGCCCCAGAGCACGGCGATGACGAGGCTGAGGAGCATGAGAACTCCGTAGTCCAGGAACCGCAGAGCCTCGAAGGGCAGCATAAGTACGCTCGGTAGAACTTCCACGCAGATGTATGCCCAGAGAAGGCTCATGACTACCGGAACACCGAGGCGGATGATCTTGCGTAAAGGCGTGCGTGGCTGCCGTGAGAGGTCCATGCTCCACCGTCGAAGGACGACGCTCGACCGCCCAATCGCCAAGATCTGAATCACGACTATCGCTAATGCCGCCAGGAGAATCAGCGTGGTGGACTGTGTCAGAGTGCTTGGCATCTCCGGGGTTCGCCCGCCGACGAGCTGCGCCATCACGCCGTAAGCGGGAATGTCGAGCCGCGCCTGTCCATTCGAGCCATCCATGAGCAGAACGACGCCCCAGCCGGTCGACGGTGAGATCACCATCGTGGAGTGGAAGTCACCGGGATCACCGTTGTGTGTCACGATCGGCGCGCCGTCGATCTCAGTCTCGTACCAGCCCATGGCATAGCGGGAGTTGTCCCCCATCGGCGCGACACCGGTGTGCAGTTGATCGATCCCAGCAGCGGAGAGCACCCGGGTGCCGCGGTACACGCCGCGGTTGAGGTTGACGATGAGCCACGTGGACATGTCCTCGACGCTGGCTGTGATGAGTCCCGTCGGCGTGGTTGCCCGATTCTCGTGCAGCCCGCCGCCCGGCACCGGCCAGTCGAACCAATACTGGTGGCCGGCGGCGAGTCCGTGACGCCTGGCATCGTCCAGGTGCACGAACGACTGCTTCATGCCCAGCGGCGTAAGGACATGCTGCTGGACGTAGTCCTCGTAGCTCTGACCGGAGACGACCTTGATGAGCAAACCGAGCGTTGTGTAGTTCCGATTGGAGTACTGAAAGGTCGTTCCCGGATCGTGCGTGAGCTTGACGTCCTTGGACCTGGCAACCTCA
>JBKPTR010000334.1:0-15746 GCA_046735615.1 Actinomycetota bacterium | reverse complement strand
GTCAGACGGGCAATTCCTCTGCCTCATTGACTTGGTTTCATGATCGGTTTCACTGTCTGACCACCTTTTATGACCACCTTTTTTCACGAGAGGGCGTCACTAAGCCGGGTCAGTGCCTCCCGCGAAACCTCTGGACTGACGTGCCCGTAGATGTCTCCGGTGATGGCGACACTGGCGTGACCGAAGACCTCCGAGACCACCTTGAGCGGCACGCCAGCGGACAACATCACCGAGGCAGCCGAATGCCGCATGTGTGCAGACCGACCGAGGAAGGTAGCCCGGCGCGCTCGGCTGCCGTCTTCAGCGCCCGAAGTGCGTTGCGAGGATCGCAGGGCTCGCCCAGCTCGGTAGTGAACACATACGGGGTTGGCTGCCACATTGAGCCCGCTATCAGCCGCTCGGCCCTCTGATTGGCGCGTACGTTGCGCAGCAGCCGCTCCGCCGTGGGGGAGAGGGGAACCACTCGGCGAGACCTCGGCGTCTTCGTTTCGGTTACGACGAGCTCTCCGGCCACGCGGGCGAGAGTGCCGCGCACCCGCAGCAACTTCGCGTCAAGATCAATGTCGGACCAATGCAAGGCGAGCGCTTCGCCGCGGCATAATCCGGTGTTGACCAGCAGCCCGAACAGTGGCGCGTACCGGCTCGACTTCGCCTCTAGCAGCAGTGAATGCACCTGATCGGGCGTCAGATAAGCCGCCTCCCTCGCAGTCACCTTTGGACGACGGACGGCGTGGATGGGATTCTGGGCTAGCGCTCTATCCCGGACGGCGGTGTCGAGCACGGCGCGGAGGATTGTGTACGCAGACCGGATGGTGGACTCAGAGAGCTCGCGCTGCTCAAGCTCCACCTTCCACGCCTCGACGTGAGACGGCCGGAGCTTGTCGAGCGGTTGAGCGCCGATCTTGCTACCGCTGATGTGCTGCCGCGCCATCGTGGCGTACATCGCCTTTGTGGACGCTTTGCGATCCGACGCCACCAACGTTGAGTCGATCTACCCAGCGGCAAATGCGCCGAGGGTTACTTTGCGGTCCCTGGCTGGCAGGTTGGCGCGTAGCCGTTCCCTGACAGCGGAGGCT
The DNA here is from genome assembly GCA_046735615.1 of Actinomycetota bacterium. Lineage (GTDB taxonomy): Bacteria > Actinomycetota > Actinomycetes > Propionibacteriales > Propionibacteriaceae > Microlunatus. The sequence goes on along the minus strand of JBKPTR010000334.1, from coordinate 14,670 downwards.
TTGGCCCGTGCCTCCTTTGGAGTGCTGCCGTAGACCGTGTATCGCCTGCTCCGCCCGTCCTCGTCTGTGTGGCGGATGTGGACCTGCCAACGGCCGTCGCCGCGCTGCATGGGATTGGAGCCTTCGCTGTTGCCCCGTCGTCTTGTGGTGCTCACAGCAGAACCCGCTCGCCTGCGAGGCTCACCCAACGTCCCTGGACGATGATCATTAATCGCGTGACCCGGCTCCTCCGAACTAGTCCAGCGGCCCACGAAGCGCATCAGCACTACGGGATCGTCTCGATCAGTTGATGTTCACCGCTGATGCTGGCACGCCGATCTCACACAAACAGAGATTCCGAACACGTCGGACAGCACATGAGAAGTCAAATTTGTGATCACCAAATCACGCAGACTTGTCGACAGGGCGAAGCCCATCAACATAGGCGCGTAGATCCGAGCTCCGCACCAGACGACTGCCATCAATCTTGACGGATTCAAGATCGCCCGAACTGAACAGCTCGTAGACCTTTGATCGGCTAATGTTCAAGATCACCGCAGCCTCGGGACCCGATACAGCAGTCGATCTTCCATCGCTACCTCGTTTTGTTGGAGATGCCAGTCCTTGCCTGCACCCCTAAGCCAGTTAATCCGGCTCTGGCGATCGTTCGCGGAGAGTGAAGCCAAGAAGCGAGAGCTGGCGGAGAAAGTGGCTCAATGGCGCAGCTGTCAACCACCAGCGGCACTCTAAGCCGCGTTCGTCGCGGTCCAACCTTCTGACGCTTCTATGTTTGTCAGCCGAGCGACCATGCCGCGCGCGACAACGTACGCAGACGTGTCTCTGGATCGCGTAGCCGGGCTCAGGGCCGGTTCGGCGAGGCGCGCCCGTACGCTTCGGGCATGACCGAGAGCAACGGCAGCACGACCTTTGACGTCTTCTCCGCGCTGATCGCCGACTGGAACCAGGCCGTGGTGGCCAACGACCCCGAAGCGATTGCTACCTTTGCCGAGCCGGACTGGGTGTTCGTCGGCGAGAACGGGATCTTCCCCGGGGAGCAGTTCCTCGAGGCCGTTGGAGCGGGCCGGGTCAGTCACGAGTTCATGGCCTCCGAGGTGCACGACGTGCGCGTCTACGGAGACGTTGCGATCGTCATAGGCCGGGTACGCAACCGTGGCGAGTTCGAGGGCAACCCGTTCATGCTCGATGAGTGGTCCACCGACGTGTTTGTCCGTCGTGGCGATGGGTGGCGCTGCTCGGTCACCCACCTCACCTCGGTCGCGGCTACGGCCCCAGGCACGTAGACGATCGGGTCGAGCGGGGACTCATTGGCGGCCGGAACAGTCGAGGTGCACCCGCTATCTCGGTCGCGGTGTCGCATGGCTGCCCCCGACCTGAACCTTCGATAATTGGGCGGACCGTGTTGCATCCAGTTGATCAGGACACCGCACGAATCAGCTCTTTTCGCATACTGGGCTTTTCGAACCCGGGCTCGGCGAGCGGCCCGACACGCTCTAGGGATCGCGGCGCAGGCGAATGACTACAAGGAGAGAAGTTTGAGGAGTCGGTCGGCGCCAAGGCCAGACCTGCGCAGTCAAGGCAGGCTCGCCAAGGACCGGCTGACCGACCTGATGGCAGCAGCTGCTCAGCTAACTACTTCGCCCTGAAGAAGCTAACGACTAGACATTCGTCGGTAGTGCGGTGGCGTCGGCAGTCAAGTTGCACGCATGCTTCTTGCGCCGGGTCGCGTGTGCGCACGTAGGCTTACGGCGGCCGTATGCGGAAGGAGGGCCAACCGTGATCCTCCCGGAGGTCCGGGACCCTCGCTTCGTAACGATCCGCCGTGGTGGGAGTCTCACGGATTCGGATCACCAGCTCCTTGCTCTCTGGGCCGCCACATGCGCGGAGCACGTCCTAGACCTCTTCGAGTCGGCTCAGCCCGGGGACCCGCGACCGCGTCAGGCGATCGAGCATGCCCGCGCCTGGGTGCGTGGCGAGGTCAAGATGATGGAAGCTCGCGCAGCAGGGGGCCACGCGATGGGCGCGGCCAGAGACCTGCGTGGCGCTGCACGGCATGCCGCATACGCCGCTGGCCAAGCCGGGGCCGTCGCACATGTTGCCGCGCACGAGCTCGGCGCGGCCGCCTATGCGATCAAGGCCGCACGTGCTGCGGCACCGGAAGGCGAGAGCGAGGCTGCAAGTCGACTCGAGTGGCAATGGCAGCGTGATCAACTGCCGGAGGCTATTCGCGAGCTTGTCCTTGATGACCAGAGGTTGCGGAACGACATCTGCTGGTCGGTGTTTGAGTGCTGAGCGCGCATCCTGAGCGCGAGCGTTGACCGACTGGCATCCGGCGCCCGGATTGGACAAAGTCGCCCGCGGGGCACCGGCAATTTCCACGCAACTCAACCAATGTCGAGATACAGTCCTATGACCAGGTTGACTTGTCGTTGTCGCGTCGGCCTAGGTTTCCGCGACTACTGATCAAGGTCGCCGGTCGTCGCGGCTTCGTACGTCGCCTGCAGCTGCCCGCTCGCCGGAGGCAGGTCGGGGTCGGAGAAGGGGATGCCGAGGGGGCCTCGCCCAGCTCGTCCATGAATCGCTCGATTAGCACAGGACTGCCGTCGCGGAGCAGCTCTGCACACACCCGCTGCTCGCGGATGGCGTAGCGGTAGCGCGAGGCCCCAGCTGCCCATCGCGACATGACCGGCAGCGTCTGGATGCCGGCTTCGGTCAGCGAGTATGCCGCCCGCTGCCCACGTGTCACCTCCCCCCGGGTGAGCAGGCCCGCCGCGACGAGCCGCTTGAGCCGGCTGCTGAGGATGTTGGCGCGATCCCCTCCTCCGAGCCCTGGAGCAGCTCGCGGATGTTGCGCCGGCCGAAGATCACGTCGCGCAGCACGAGGCATCGACCACGGGTCGCCGAGCACCTCATTGGCGGCGCTGATCGCGCATCCCGCCCTGGGCGGCCGATGAGAATCTCCGGCCACCCTGGTCAGTCTCCACAGAACCGAATGCAAAGGCGCAATCACCAATCGAGGAGCGCGCGGATGTCACTCACACGGATTCACAACCTGTCCATTTCCCTCGACGGCTTCGCCACCGGCGAGCCGCAGTCCGCCGATGCACCGTTCGGCCATGCTGGCGAGCGTCTGCACGAGTGGATGTTCGGTACCCGGTTCTGGGACGCGGGCGGAACCGCCGGAGTCGACGACGCCTTCGCTGAGCGCCACAGTTACGGCATCGGCGCCGAGATCATGGGCGCCAACAAGTTCGGGCCGCCCGGCTGGCAGGACGACCCGGACTGGAAGGGCTGGTGGGGCCCGAACCCGCCGTTCCATACACCGACCTTCGTGCTCACTCACCGCCCGCGGGCCTCGATCGAGATGGAGGGCGGCACCACGTTCCACTTCCTCGACGCCGCCCCGGCCGAGGCGCTCGAGACCGCCCGCGAAGCAGCCGATGGCCAGGACGTCCGGATCGGCGGCGGCCCCACCGTCGTACGCGACTTCCTCGCGGCCGGACTCGTCGACCACATGCATCTCGTCCAGGTCCCGATCCTGCTAGGCCGCGGCGTCCGCATCTGGGACGGCCTGGAGGCCCTCGAGGATGCCTACGACGTCGAGGCGGTCTCCTCCCCCAGTGGCGTCACCCACCTCACGTTCACGCGGAAGGTCGTCTCGTGAATGCCGACACCGAACCGCAGGTCCTGGCCGGGCGGCTGGAACGTCGAACGCGAGGGTAGAGGCTGCCCGGACAGCTGAGATTGACGAACGAGCGTTCACGGACCTGTTCGGTCAAGATTGCCCCCGATCCCCCGCGTCCTGGCCGACGAATTGGCCAAGCACGTCGCCGGAAAGGCGCCGGGCGATCTCCTGTTCGCTGCTCCCGAGGGCGGCGTGTCGTGCTGCGCAACACGAACTTCCGGCCGCGCTTCTTCGACCCGGCCGCCAAAAAGGCCGGGCTACCTGGACTTAGGCCGCACGAGCTGCGGCACATCACGGCCAGTCTTGCCATCGCCGCTGGTGCCAACGTAAAGGCAGTGCAGCAGATGCGGGGCACGCCTCCGCGGCGATGACCCTCGATATCGATGCCGGACTGTTCGCCGATGACCTCGACGCCGTTGCGGACCAGCTCGACAGGGCCTTCGCGAGAACGAATGCGGACCAGATGTGGACTAGTCGGCGCCTGGACCGGCGCGATCAGGCCGTGCTGCCCTTTGATATTCCACCAGGACAGGCTGCTGGCTAGGCCTAACGCCCTTGGAGCCGCCTTGGAGAGTTGAAGCCCAGACCTACGCATTACGAGTCGCAAGCAGGAAGTCCAGGATGTAGTTGCCTCCGCCTGGCCGATGTCCGCCGACTTGTGCCTTCGTCCATGGGTGACCGGTACCTAGGCTGCTCGTTTGGCTGCTCTGCATCTCTAGCACGCCGATCTTGTAAGGCACTTGGCGCGCGGCCCACCCCGGAGGAGGATGAGCCTGGGTAGTCGCTTCGTCGCTTGAGAGTCGCCATGACGGACGTGGTCGCGGCCGACCGACCCAAGCCGGTCAATGCGCGAGTCAGGTTGTTAGCACTGGCTCGAACGCTGTCGGTTGGCGCACTTGCGGGCGCGATTTGTGGACTTCTAGTGGGTGGAGTGCTCGGCCGGCTCGCGATGCGGCTGTTGGCTGTGACCTCGGGCCAGTCCGCGCAAGGCGGGGTCACTGACGACCAGGCAATTCTTGGTGAGGTCACCTTGCGTGGCACTGTCACCCTGGCGCTGATCTGTACAGGGCTGGGTGCGCTCGGCGGCCTCATCTACCTCTGCGTGCGGCGAGTGCTGCCGGATTCTCTCCGTGGGCGTGTCCTCGGCTATGGACTGTTCAGCGGCGCCATCGGCGGCGCGTTGTTCGTCCATGAGCACGGATCATTCGACTACACGGTGCTCGCCCCAGCCTGTCTCGCAGTGGCGATGTTTGTGGCTTTGCCGCTGCTGTTCGGGCTCACGGTGCCGGCGTTGGTAGAGGTGACCGACCGGGAGGGTGGGCTCGGACGGAGGATGCCCTTGGTCGTGCTCGTCGTACTTGCTCTGTCCGTCGCATGGCCGAGTCTCATCCTCACAGCCGTGTTCATCGGCGTGGCCTTTGCGGTGGCGATGGTGCCCCCGGCACGGCGGGCATGGAACTCGCTGGCGGTCACGGTCGCTGGCAAGGTGCTTTATGCGATCCTGGTTCTGTGGGGTGTGTACGGGCTCATCGCCGATTGTGTCTCGATCGCGACTGACCAGCCATCCCAGTTGCCGTTCAACCGCTAGCAAGCAGGGATGTTTGTGTCATCTTGCCAAGCTGGTCTGTGGCCAACATTGATCTACTCATTACGAGGGCCATTTGGATTCCCTCGGATCAGCCTCAAGTCCCCGGTGACCAGGGGCGACGCACTCAAAGCCCTTTGTCGTTCCACTACGTTTGCTGAAGTTCTGCGGACTAGTTGCGGACTGTCGGCCGGCGTATCGGCTTCGTCGCGCCAGCCAATGTGGTCCCATTCGTTCCCGGGGTGCTCAAGCATCGCTGCGAGGATCCGCGTCGCGACCGCCGGCAGCGAAGCAGCCAAGTCGACGAGTCCTTCTACTACCCAGTGACTCAGCTTTGGTGCTCGTGCCAAGGCGATGGATCGCTCAAGGTTCGCGAGTGCCCATTCCGGATTCAGCTTCCCCGAGGCAAACGTCATTCCGAAAGTTCGCAACTCGGCTTTGTGGGCCTGGGGGTCCTTAGCCCCGGCAACAAGGCGGCGCTCCCAGAACTGCTGCAATCGAGTGCGGCTCCCATCCGCAGTTCCCCGGTCGTGTTGTGCAACACACGTCCGACGAATTCCATGACGTCACTTGCGAGTTCGTCGTCAGCCCGACGAAAGAATTCATCGAGCAGCGAGATGTCTGCGAGACCACGCCAGAAAAAGATGATCAGGTGCTGACCAAGCTTCGCGTCGACGCTTTCTCTGTGGAACGTTCCGGCGGCGACACCACTCGGGACAACCTTCACGGAGCGTTCGTAATCGGAGCGCAGGGCGCGGAAGGCCGAATCGTATGGAGGGCACCAAGAAATGTAGGTGGCCCACACGACATCGCGATATATCTCGAGCGGCTCCGTGGGAAACAACACTGCGCGGCGATCCTGCACCCACACCTCGTCTAGAAGCAGAAGCCACGGAAGCCACCGGCCGTAGACAGCGTGAACAGCAAGTGAGGGGTCCACATGCGGATCCAGATGCGCGTCAAGCGCATCCCGCACCTCGGGCATCGCATCGAACCCGACAGACACATCGCCGCCAGCCGCCTCAAGCTCACGCCGCACCCACCATGCGTACTCGATAACGGCATGCATTGCCGTCCGGCGATTGGTGTTGATCGACAGCGTGAGGGGATCCATGTTGTCTCCGCCCCAAACCTGCTCGTGCTCGGGCGATGGGTTCGGATCATGAAGCAGGCGCTGGATCACCGACCATGCGCGTTGACGGTATGGATGCGGGATTCGGTTGGCTCGGTCCGAGAACCCGGTTCGCATGAGGGACGCGACCTCGCGGCGGCACCAGCGCCAACCGGGATCGCGATCACGATCGGGCACCTCTTCGTCGGGCTCGAACGGCTGAGAGACGACGTACTCGGCAAGAGTCAACAACTGACCCCAATCGATGCTTCCGCCGTCACGAAGGGCGCTCTCCAGCCCGGAGAAGATGCTCCTGACATAAGTTGGATCGAGATTCACGAAGGTCGACGCGCTCGCGGAGTACGCCAAAGCGCGCTCCTTCACGTCTTCGCTAAGAACGCGTCCGAGTCCCTCGATCGACGACCCGAAGTGCCAGCTTGATTCATCCTCTGGCAGCCATGAGCGGAGGAGATTCGTCACTTCCGCCACTTCGAGTTGACTGAGATCGTCATGGCCATACGGACTCTCCGGTCCAACCCAACTGGACGACCATGAGGAGAAGTCCGGATGCTCAGCGGGGCCGAGCGACTCGACCAGATCGAAGTAAACCGCGGCCGTCACTTCATCGAGATACGGTTCGACGTTGTTGTACCAGTCACGCTGCCACACTCGTCGATAACGCTCGACGGCTTCAACCGGTGGCGGTTCGCCATCGAGCTGGAGGTGCCTCTGCCGGTATCCCCGACGTCAGGGCCATCCGCGATCCAGTGCAAGACCGACTGCTGAGCCTTCGAATCGGCGTTGCCGAACTGTCGCCGCAGCAACGTCGAGTACTCGTGGCGTAGACGATGATCGTCGAAAAGCTGGCGGTCGCCGACTCGGGCGCTGACAAGCGCGGTGTCAGGGTGACCGAACGCAAGCACATGAAGCCCGATCCTTCGGTGCAGCACAGACCGCGACTCGAGTTCGGCAACTACCTCCGCGAGCTCGGCGCGTCCACGAGATGCGTACGCCACTGCCGCATCCCTCACGCCCGAGGCCAGGGTGTTCTTGACTCCTATCTCGGAGTTTTGCGCGTGGTCCTCGATCGCTGGACGCCAGATGTACGAAAGAGCAGCGCGGTCTGCCTCGTCGTCCCAAGCGCTATGGAACAACGCATCGTCGAGGAGGTCGGAGAGGGTAAGCACTCCGTCGAGTCCGCGCTCCTCAACCAGATCAGGAACGAGACTTTGGATCGCACGCTCGTACTCCCACTCGGATAGCCGAGATGATGCTTCGAGCGAGGCGCGGATGATGCTATCAGTACTTGCGGCCTTCTCCGATCGCCGCGGGTCCGGCTGAATTTTGAGCAGCGTGCGCATCGCCTCAAGCCCATGCGATTCGAGCGCGAGAAGTCGGCGGATAAGCGCAACCGCCTGGTCGCTGAAGTACTCCGGATAGGGCCCGCTCAGCCATTCCACAACCCGCTTTGCGAGACCCACGAGGTGCTCATCAGGGAGAGCCGTTGCTGCTTCGAGTAGGGCTCGGGTGGCCGCCGGATTCTCCTGCCGCCCGAGCGCGGTCAGAACCGCCGAGACGGCCGCAGGGCGGAAGGCCGCAGCGCGGGCGAGGTAGCGGCCCTCTGGCCACGGTGGGAATCGGACATAGCCGTCTTCGACAGGAACTGGATCCGGGGGTGTGAAGAATCCTGCTTCCTGTAGTGCGCCGACCCAGCCGGGATTCTCGAGACGATCGAAGAAGTACGCGCGTGCCTCCGGCCGGGCCGCCAGCAGCGCAACCTGCTGGATCTCCTCAGCGGTTGGCGGAGTCCAGGATGGCATCGATCTCGTCGATGTTCTCGTATGACTTGTTGGCCATTGCGACCAGCGCGCGCTCCCAGGCGTTGAAGACTTTCTCGAACTCCTCTTCGTCCTTAGCCGTCAGGGGTTTCTCTCTCAGGTGAGCGAACTTCTCGGCTCGGTTCGTAGCATCGAGCCAGGTGCGGACTGCATAATCCGGTACCGGCTGTCCGCCGATCGCCGCCCATAGTCGCCGAGCGCTCTCCGTCTTGCGGAGCTCGATCGCGAGGTGTCCAGAGACCAGCTCACCAACGGCGGCGATCAGGGTCGCCGACACCTCTAAACGGGCCGGACCTTCAGCAGACGCCTCACGGCCAGCGGTAACCGGAGAGGAGCCATCGCCAGGCAGCCCATCCTCCATCCAGCACTTCGTCACCTGAGCGGCCAGGACCGAGTACTCGGTTTTGGAGCCTTGACCGGGCCCGCTATCGCGTTGGGCAGCCGGTTGCGCATATCGCGCAGCGCGTGCGCCATGAACCACACGCGTCCAGGGAAGGTCCGATCCGCCGCCAAGCGAATGGTGGCCTCAAACACCGGCGCAAGGTTAGGTGCCCGCTCAGCGAGCCCCCGTGAATCCGAAGTCGCTGTGGCGTCCAGCCGTCATCGAGAAGGTGCCAAGCCTCGACGCCTCCTCATCGATCGGCTCCGGCGTCACGTCGCAATTGTGCCAGCGTCGGCGTCACACGACTTGCAAGCAGTGTTGGAAGTCGGGCCCCAGCCAGCGCTCTAACCTGCGGTTTCGTTGCTGGCCCGGTCGGGTTTGAATCGCGGTGGTCGCCCAGGGGTACATCCGGCGCAACTCACTTTCAGCCGTGCTCAGCTGTTATGGCGGGATCGCATCCCGACCCGTTTCGTCACAGCTGATCCGAGAATGCAAGAGGTGTATCGGACTTGCGATCTCGATCGCTCCGCTGGTTGATGAGAATGGGTGGTGGTGCGGTCCGGTGACGCCGGCACACACTGGTGCGGGCGAGCCCGATGGAGGTGTATGGCGCGGGGGTCTCGGGTGTCACTGGATTGTTGCTGCGAGCAGTGCGCCACGAGGCGCTGTTGATTCGGATGGAGGTGGGAGACCTTTGTCGCCTTGCCGTCGTAGCGGCGGGGTGAAGCTGCTGGCCACCTGGAGCGCCACAGCGCGTCCCGCCTTGGCGGCCGCCGGAACCAACCCGCCGTCCGCCGCCGTCGGACCTGGCTCAGCGCCTGCTGGTAACCGCCCACAGGGCGTGCCGACTTCAGGAGCGGCTGACCGCTGAACCAGGTACTGCCAGTAGACCTGACAGCCATCCCTCCGGGTCATGCCGTATAGCGCCGTGGTCGACCTCGGGATTCGATCGGAGCCTTATGTGAAGCGTCTACTCGTGCCCTCAGCCGCGTTGCTGTGGGGTCTACAGATCGCCTTCCTCGTCCCGACCCTCGCTTTGATCTTGGTCACTCTCTACGACGCCTCGACCGCTGAGGTCGGGTGGATTCTGGCCGTCTACAACGCCAGCGGGTTCTTCGCCGCGCTGCTCGTGCCTTCCTACGCCGATCGTCGACAGGATTACCTACGACCCATGCTGGCCTGCGGGGTGCTCACGCTGGTTCTCGCGCTCATCCTGGCGGTCACCACTTCACTGCCGATCGCCGTCGTTGCCCTGGTCGTGGTGGGCGGTCCCGCCGGCGTGGGCAGCACGATGCTCTTCGCCCACCGCAGACATTCCGGCGCCAAACCAGCCGACATCGTCAACACCCGCGCCATCGTCTCCGTCGCCTGGATCGCCGGACCGCCGCTCGCCACACTGATCATCGGCGCCTTCGGCAATCGCGCCATTCTCCTCGCCATCGGCGCCATCGCCGTTCTCACCATCGCCACCACAGCCGTCATGATCTCCCAGCGGTCAACCGCACCCGACCATGACGGCTCGGCGAGGGCCGCCGAAGACGACCACCTCGCGCTGCGCAAACGTGCCGTGATCTTGATCGTGGCCGCTTTCGTTCTGCTACAAGCCGCGAACGCCACCGTGACCTCGATCATGACCCTGTTCGTGACCGAGACGATGCGCATCGACGTGATCTGGGCCGGAATCGCTCTCGGCGTCGCCGCCGGCCTCGAGGTCCCCGCCCTGGTCCTGATCGGCAGGCTCAGCCTCCGCTTCTCCAGCCTCCGGCTGATCGTGACTGCGTGCGTCGCCGGCATTGCCTACTACGTCGCGATGGCCGACGTCACCGGGCCCGTCATGCTCATCGCCCTCCAACCACTCAACGCCTGGTGCTTCGCCGCCATCGCCGGCGTGGGACTAACACTGTTCCAACAGATGATTCCCCGGCCGGGACTGTCGACCGGCCTCTACATGAACACCCGACGGGTCGGCGCGATCGTCTCCGGACCGATCATCGCCCTTGGCTCGACAACTGCCCTAGGAAACCGTGGCATCTTCCTCGCCTGCGGCCTCCTCATCGTCCTCGCGCTGGTCGCCATCGCGACGGCGGCTCGACAGAGGGAACCGCGCCCGACAGCCGACCTGGCACGTTAGATGCCGTAGCAAGGCATAGCTGGTTTCCGCACCGATCGGCGCCGCAGCTATCTGCTGATCAGCGCACGACAGGAACTATCGAGAGCGGCCGCTGAGGTGTCCGGATGCTGCCGAGGAGAGCCTCCGGGCCGAGAATGGCGGCGTCATTCCGCCTCAATAGGTTCGAGCGCGGGGGGCGGATTCGTGGGCTCCCGGCCTGCATGAACGGTCCAGCGCATGCACCGCAGTGGACCCGACGGTGCCGATGCGCTCATCGGCTTCGTCACTGGGTTCGCTGGGGATGCGCTCATCGGCTTCGTCACTGGGTTCGCTGGGGAGTTCCCCAAGCGAGGCATTGACATGAAGCGCGTGGTCGGTGAGGGCGACATCGTCGCACCCACGGGTGGTCAGCCGCGGGTGACCTCAAACGTTTCGCGCACAGCGGTGAGCTTGTCGGGGTTCCGCACAACGTAGATTTCGGCGATCCGGCCGTCGGTGACGATGATGCTGGCGACCGAGTCGAGTTCGCCGTCGATAGAGAGGAACATCGCGGGCGCGCCGTTGGCAATGGCCCACTTGACCGAGATGTCGCCGGCTCTTGGCGTGACACCGAGGAACCAGCGGCTGACCTTGTCGGGGCCGAGGATCGGGCGGAGGGCGGCCCGCTTCTTGCCGCCGCCGTCTGTGAGGAGTACGACGTTGGGGGCCATCAGGTCCATTAGCTGCTGGACGTCCCCGGCGTTCACGGCGGCGAAGAACCTGGCCGTGATCTCCTCGTGGTCATAGGTCCGGTCCACGCGCGGTCGCCGGGCCTGGACGTGCTTGTTGGCGCGCGAGGCGACCTGGCGTACGGCGGCCTGCGTCTTGTCCGTGGCCCTCGCGATCTCCTCGTACTCGAACCCGAAGACCTCGCGCAGCAAGAAGACCGCGCGCTCCAGCGGCGTCAGGTCTCGAGCACGACAAGCATCGCGAACGACACCGAGTCGGCCAGCTCGACGTCTTCGGCCACGTCGGGCGCGGTCAGCAGAGGTTCTGGCAACCACGTACCGATGTACGACTCGCGCTGGCGCTTTAGTGTGCGCAGTCGGTTGAGCGACTGCCGGGTGACGATGCGGACCAGGTACGCGCGCGGGTCCCTGACCTCGTCGTGAAGGACGCCGGCCCAGCGGAGGTAGGACTCCTGGACGACATCCTCCGCGTCGGCTGCACTGCCGAGCATCTCGTAGGCCACGGTGAAGAGCAGGCCGCGGTGCTCGGTGAACGGGTCGTCTCCTGGTGGCTTCGAGGCTCCCTTCGGTGGCACCTTAACCACCGATCTCGCAAGTGTCCTTGAAGCCCTGGCTCTTCAGACCGAGGGCGCTGTTGAACCGGGATGTCAAATTCTCCACCGCCACCATCATGGTCAGCTCCACGAACGCCGCGTCACTCAGATCCTCGCAGAGCGCGGCGGCGAGCTCGTCGGTGACCTCAGGCGGCGTCATGGTCATCGCCTCGGCGTACTCGATCACCCGGCGTTCCACCGGCGTGAAGGCGTCCGGGTGCTCGCGCCAGACGGGTACCTTCTCAAGCTTGCTCACGTCTTGGCCCTTGCTGTGGGTGACGTAATACCCGAAGTCCATACACCAGGTGCAGCCGATCACACTGGCGCTCGCCATCACGGCGAGGTTCTTCAGGTTCGGGTCTAGCGCGTCCCACTTGTCGATCTTCTTTGCGAACGAGAGGGCGCCCTTGAGCACGGGCTTGTTGTGGAGCAGGGCGAGGCCGCTGTCGAGGACGTCGCCGTACGTGCGGCGCATGTACCACGCGGTCGCCTTGCCGAACAGGGTGTTCGGGACGTCGAGGGGAACCCTGGCAGTCGCCCGGCGCTGCTCGGCGGTGACAGTCATGATGATCTCCTTCCGTGCAAGCCCGATGTGGGCCGTTCGAACATGGAGACACCGACCGGCTCAGCTTTGTGACGTGTACGGCATGTGCCCGTTCGATCGTCTTATCGAGTCAAAAGCTCGCGATGCTATTGCCGATCATGACAACTCCGATCATGAGCAGAAGGAGAACCATGATCGTCACATTGTTCTCCACCAGCCACTCCCGCAGTCTCTCGAACGGACTGCGCATTCGGCCCGGCGCCACGAGGTGGGCGACAACCGGCACCGCCACTGTCGATGTGGCGATCGCCGTGAACACAACGATGACGACTGACGCCTCACCGACGCTGAGCCCGGCCTCTCCGACGATGACACCGGCCGAAAGAGCAAGCAACAGGTTCTTCGGAACCACCGCCGACAACAGCAGGCCGAGCACGAGCGCCTTGCTCGGCATCATCGAGTCAACTTCAGCCATCCATTTCGGCAACTCAGCTTGGTCGCCTCTCGCAGGGCGCCCTCGCCACTGTCTCAGCGCCAACACCACGAGGAGCACCCCGACCACCATGTTGATCACCGCAGCCACCAGTGCCGACCCACCGGAATCCTGCCTCGGCAGCAGGCCCGCTAGGAATGCGAAGAGTGCAACTGCACCCCCCACCCCGACCACGCACCCCACCAGTAGACCCACGGTCCTACTCTTCGCCTTCGGCGACAACAACATGAGCACCGTCGTGATGATCGTGGTGATGCTGATTGCGATCGCGACTGCGAGGGGAAGCAGCTCACCGCTCGCGGCAACCATGCGTATCAGGTGCTCTCGGATGATCGCGGACGCCAGCCCGCTGCGACTGAGCATTCCCGCCGTGGCCCGCGGAGGCAACCGCTGATGGTCACCTTGATCCCGAACGAGCCAGCCGCCGGGTTCACGCCGAGGGCCTCAATGACCCGCTGTTCGGCGATATGGGACCCCGCTTGGACCACCGTGGGGCTAAACCTAAACCCGGTCCCACGGCGACCAATGCCCCGAACGCGCCGGTACCTCCGGGTTGGGCACCTCCCGCCTCGACCTCTGCTGACACGGTCGGAATCGTACTGCTCCGCTGACCGCTCAAGTGATCGAACAAGCCCTCAGAGGATCTGCTCCATCCTGGGTTCTGCGTCGTCCGAGCGGGTCGTGATTTCGATCGAACGGCACCAAACCGCTGGGTGGCCTCGGACGGTGCGCAATAGCCTGTCATCACCCAGGGGAAAGCTGAGACAAAACACCTTGTCGAGTGGTCCATATCCCTGCCGTCGTCTTGCGGTCCGGCTGCACTTCCGACAGGTAGAGCGGTCAAGAACGGATCGGGCAGCGCTGTAAACCCACTCGTACGGACTCCAGCCATATTCCCAAAAGCGGTCCGCAGCCGTAGGCTTCGCATCACACCGGAATAGTTTTGATCAGACCAATGCAAATCTGATGAGCACAGTTGAGTCTGTCGCCAGCGCTGTAAGTCTGACGGAGCTGTATTTGGCTGGGTCATCGGTCTGGCCGACCCGGATGGGCGGCTGGCCTTGCCGGTGAGCCTGGCTCTCCACCGAAGGAGATGGGTTCGGATGTCGTTGAAGAAGCTGCCGCTGATCGACAAAGACATGATCATTCCGTTCTGGTTGTTGACCAGCTGTTTTGTCGTATGGGGGCTGGCCCAGGACCTGACCGCCCCAATGGTCACCGCCTTCAAGGGCATCTTCACAATGAGCACCTTCGAGGCGTCGCTGGTCCAGTTTGCCTACTTCGGGGCCTACTTCTGCCTAGCTTTGCCCACCGCATTCCTCAACGAGCGGTTCGGCTACAAGGTGGGCGTCCTGACCGGTCTCGGCCTCGCCGCGATCGGGGCGTTCGGGTTCTACCCCGCGGCCAAGTCGCTGACCTTCGGCGTCTTCCTCATTGCTCTGTTCGTCCTAGCCGCCGGTCTCTCCGTTCTGGAGACCTCCGCCAACCCGTTCGCCATCGCGATGGGTCCGGAGGGCACTGCGACCAGGCGGCTCAACCTGGCGCAGTCGTTCAACCCGCTCGGAACCAACCTCGGTGTCCTGCTGGCCGCCGTCCTCGTCTTG